>CAKZKQ010000340.1 GCA_937123825.1 uncultured Pseudomonadota bacterium | reverse complement strand
GGTGGTTGAGATTCAGTACCAGGGCAGCGCCGAGCAGTTCTCCTGGGTTTTGCCGGTGCCGGGCATTCCTGAGATTGGCGTGTCTTCGACGCTGGCTTTGGATCGCCTTCAGGCCGCGACCAACCCTCAGTACATCCTCAATACAGAGATTGAGGGGCGTTGTGCATTTGATGATAACAACGACGCCAACAATGACGCCAACAACAATCCCTTCAACAACTTCGATGGTGACAACAACGATGTCGATGTTGTGGGCGCGGGAACAGTGGGCCCGTTCGACTTTGAGATCATCTCGGTGGACCCGGAGTTGGACAACGCAGCGGACGTGGCAGTGCAGTGGCTGGAAGAAAACGGCTACGAGGTGACGCCCCAGACGCCCGACTTGCTGGGTCCGTATCTGGAAGACGGGATGAATTTGATTGGCTTTCGGCTGACCAATGGTGCGGGCGTTGAGTCGATTCGCCCCATCATGATGACCTACGAGACCGATGACCCCATGATTCCGATCCGTCCCACGGCGGTGGCGGCCAACGACGACATGGGGATCATGGTCTTCAACGTGGCTCCCGGGCGTGCGGTGCCCGCCAACTACCGTCATCTGGTCCTCAACGAGGCGGCCATCAACTGGTTTGTGCCCAGCAGCAACTACCGTCTGGTTGTGGAGCGGGCCGCTGACGAGGCTGGTGGGCAGGGCTTTGTCACTGAGTTGGCTGCGCCCACCTCCAACTTCTCCAACACCATTCTGACCCCAAACGAGTTTGAAGAGATCGCCCAATACCGCTTGAGGGTCGAGGCTGGTTCGCCGGTTGATATCATTGAGCATTCGCTCTCTTTTTTGGGGTGGGATGGATACATGGAGGCGCTGAGTCAGTCGTGGTCTGGAGACGGCGAGTTGGAAGAGCTGCTCGACTGTCCGCAGTGTTTCTTCAACAGCTTTGGGAATGTCATCGTGGGCTTTGATATGGCAGGGTTTCTTGCGCTGATGGAGAACACAGTCATCGGACCGATGGAGAAGACCCACGAGTTGCTTGGCAGCGAAGCGTATTTGACGCGGTTCTTTACGACGATGTCGCCCTTTGAGATGACCACCGACCCTGTCTTTACGGTCAACCCTGATCTTCCCGATGTCAGCAACGTTCACACGCTGACCCGCATGGTGATGTGTGACGATGACTTGAGTGTGGACGAGGCGCCATGGTGGGCTGACTTTGATGGTGTGCAGGTGCATGGCGTTGGCCAGCGTTGGCCGGTGCGAATTGGCAAGCTTCCTGCCAACCGGCGGATCGAGCAGCTTGGTGCCAGCGGTCCTCCCGAAGTGGTGGTCGACAACACCGAAGAGATTCGACAAGAACTCAGCGAACTTGGCCTCGGAGCGCCCACTGAGCAACCCGAAACACCGGATGAGGGGGACGAAGGTGATGTGGGCGGTGGTGAGTCTGCCAGTGATGCAGGTGGCGGTTGTTCGGCCGTTTCGGGATCGTCGCCGGGTGGCGGTGCTTTGGTGCTCCTTTTGAGTTTGGTGGCGCTGAGATTGCGTCGACGCGGTCGGTTTTTTGTCTGAACAGCGCTTGGGGACTTGGAAGTGTTTGGCTGTGCCACTATTCTTACTAGCGAGCAAACACTTCACAGTGAAGAGCCAGACCTTGAACGCAGCATTTTGAGTGGTTCATGGGGGTCTGGCGCCCAATCACAAGCTTTAGAAGGTCGCTCTTTGTGGACCGCGCTGTGCGGGCGGTGGTCTACCCAAAGGGGGCCGAGAGTGTGGTGCCAAGGCGAGCGTTGATTGGCCCCTTGGCATGACAAGGAGACAGACATGACTCTGATGAAGAGGCTGATGGGGGTGGCAGGGGCCACTGTCATGACCACGGCGGCGGTGCTCGGTGTGAGCGCTGGGAGTGCGTGGGCGTGCGGCGGGCTTTTTTGCGACAGCAACAACCCTGTCAACCAGGCCGCCGAGCGGATCATTTTTGGGGCCCGCCCTGACGGGACGGTGACGGCGGTGGTTGAGATTCAGTACCAGGGCAGCGCCGACCAGTTCTCTTGGGTGCTGCCGGTTCCGGGGATTCCCGAAATCGGGGTGTCGTCGACGCTGGCGCTCGATCGCCTCCAGCAGGCCACCAACCCCACCTATCAGTTGATCACTGAAGTGGAGGGGGAGTGTGCCCAGCAGGATTTCGCTACCGCCAACGAGGCCGATGATGACGATGGCGACTTCAACAACGCGAACAACGACGGCGGCGGCGATGTGGTGGTGCTGGACTCCGGCACCGTGGGTCCGTTCGACTTTGAGATCATCTCGCTCAACCCCGACCTGGACAACCCGGCCGATGTGGCGGTGCAGTGGCTGGAGGACAACGGCTACGATGTGACGGCGATTGGTCCCGATGTGCTGGGTCCGTATCTGGAAGATGGGATGAACCTGGTGGGCTTTCGCCTGACCAACGGTGCGGGCGTTGAGTCCATCCGTCCCATCTCGATGACCTACGACACGGAAGATCCCATGATCCCCATCCGTCCTACGGCGGTGGCGGCCAACGAGAACATGGGTGTGATGGTCTTCAACGTGGCCCCTGGTCGCGCGGTGCCTTCAAACTACCGTCACCTGATCCTCAATGAGGCGGCCATCAACTGGTTCAACCCCAACAGCAACTACCGCGATGTGGTCAACCTGGCCGCTGATGAGTCGGGCGGTCAGGGCTTTGTCACCGAGGTTGCCGCGCCGACCTCTGATTATGGCGAGACGATCCTCTTTGGCTTTGAGGCTGGCAGCATCGCCGACTTCCGTGGCTACACCGGTGAAGAGAGCCCCGTTGACATCATCTACCACTCCTACGACTTCAGCTTCTGGGACGGTTACGCCGACGCCTTCCGTCTGGCGTGGTCCGGCGAAGACGACGTCCGTGAGGTCATCGACTGCCCCGAGTGTTTCTTCATTGAAGAAGAGGGGGTGATCCCCGGCTTTGACGTGGCGACCTTCCTGACGGCGATGGACGACTTTGTGCTGGCGCCGATGGACGAGACCCAGGATTTGCTGGGCAGCGAGGCGTACCTGACGCGCTTCTTCACGACGATGTCGGCCTTTGAGATGACCAAGGACCCGATTTTCAAGGTCAACGCCGAGCTTCCCGACGTCAGCAACGCCCACACCGCCACCCGCACCATCCTGTGCAACCCCGAGGTGGCCCAGTTTGAGGCGCCCTGGCGCGTGGTCTTTGATGGCGTGGAGATCTACGGCGAAGGTCAGGTCTGGCCGGTGGAGACCGAGGACCTGCCCGCCAACCGCCGCGTGGAGCAGCTTGACGCCGAGGGTGAGCCGGAGGTGGTGACCGACAACACGGTGCAGATCCGTCAGGCCATCAGCGCAGCGGGCGCAGACGCGCCGCCGCCGTCGAGTCTTGACAGCGGTTGTGCCTGCGCGACCCTCGCCAGCCAGAAGCCCATGGGCGGCGGTGTGGCAGCGCTCTTCCTCCTGGGGGCCGTGATGGTCTGGCGTCGCCGCCGCGCGTAGCCGCTGACTGACGTCCAAAAGATTAAAAGGCCACGGCGAGCATGTTTTCCATGCCCACCGTGGCCTTTTGGTGTTTGGAGTCGCCCGAAGCGGGCAGTCGTGCTCGCTTTTGCCAAGCGCCTCCCCCATTCAAAAGCGGCAGTAGCCCAGCCGAAAACCTCGGACCACGGCGGTGCACACGCCGGGGCGGTTGCCGCAGGCGCTGAAGTCATCGACGGCGCACAGGGGCCGGCATGCGCCCTCCACGCACCAGTTGCCTTCGACGCACTCTGAGAGGCGGCTGCACGATTGGCCGGTCAGCTTGCTGCCGGGCAGGCCGCAGAACGACGCTTGCTCAAACGAGAGGTAGCAGGCCTGTCCGCTGGGGCAGCCCGAGTTGGTCAGCCCGTCGCAGCTTGCACCGACCGTGCGGCAGATCCCCTGTCCATCGCAGCCAAATCCCGAACCGCACTGGTCATCGGCGGTGCATCTGGGCAGGCAGACCCCGATTTCGGTGCCGGGGACGTCGTAGCAGGCGGTTTCTTGTCTGGGACAAGAGGAGGGTGCGCCAGGGTCACAGCCCACCACGCAGGCCAACCCCTGACCGTCGGCGCGCGCCACGCAGCGCCCGACCATGTCGGCGTTGCACACGTCCCCCACGGCGGCCTCCGCCTCGCAGCTCCCCTGGCAGTATCCGTTGACCACGCCCAGGTTGCAGGCATCGCCCTGAGCGCAGTCTGTGGCTTGCTGGCAGGTCGAGCCGATGGTGGCCATCTCGTTGCAGTCTTCGGTGCAGGGCTCGGTCAGCGCCTCTTGCTCCTGGGGAACACAGCTGGTCACAAGGGCTGCGGTCAACAACAAGAGTGCGAAGAGGGATCCTGGGGCGGTGCGGTGTGGGTGGGACATCATGTCTCTCTGCGCGTCAGCGTCGTGGTGGCGTCCATTCCTCCTGGGGACGAGGCGCAGTGTAGCGGTCAGGCCACGGCGAGGCCAGAAAAGGCCGCTGTGTGGGCATGGTGGGGGGTCATTGGTCGTCTTTGAGGCCGCCGTAGAGGTTGCCGAGCTGTTGCCACCACGTCAGTCGGTTGTCCACGTACTCGGTCAGCAGGTCGACCGAGGCGGCCATGCGGATGAGGTCTTCGCTGCCGACGCCGATGCTGTATTGGACCCTGGAGTAGATCTCGGCGGCCTCTTGCAGGCCAGAGGGGGCCGCGCCGTACTTCTTGGTCAGGTAGGCCTCGGCGCGGTCGGCCATCTCTTCAACCGATTCGGTCCTGCGAGGCTCCACGCCCACGTCGTGCAGCGAGATCAACGCGCGGCGCCAGAGGTCCTTGATGCGCTGGGTGGAGGGGACGGCCCATGCTGGGCTCTCCAGGTGTCGAATGGTGGCCATCCGGCGCGCGGGCCGCCAGAAAATAAAGTAGATGAGGATCAAGGCTACCAGCAGGATCAGGAGCATGACCAGCAGGTCAAAGCCTTGTTGGGCCATGCGCTTGACGCCCTCGGAGACCTTGTCCATGTCGGGGTCGGGTTGCTGAGACTGCTGCCCGTCTCCCTGGTTTTGCTGCCCCTTGCCGTCGCCGTCGCGCGGTTGGCCTTTGCCATCGCGTTGCTGTCCCTTGCCGTCTCCCTGACCGCCTTTGCCCTTGCCGTCGCCCTGGTCTTGTTCGGCGGTGCGGAAGAGGTAGGGGGCGACGGCGGCGGTGCCGATGGTGACAAAGGCGGCCAGCACGGCGATGACGATCCAGGTCATGCACGAGATGCGCGCCCTGGGGTTGTACTTGCGGCCATCGTCCCCCATGGGTCCCATGCCGGTGGGGCGCTGGCTGGGTTGGAGCGCCGCGTCCTGCCACATGCTCAGCGACTGCGCCTGCCGGGTCACCATGTAGATGACAAAGAGCAGCAGCGCGCCGGCGATGATGGTCAGATTGACCACGTTCCACACGGCGTATTTGTCGCCCGCCATCCACCGGCTGAGCTTGTCGCCGTCGATGTTGATCAGGATGACGCTGGCGCCGACCGAGTACATCAGCGGGATCCAGGCCCCGAAGATCTCCTTGCGGTGCCGGATGGCCAGAAAACCGCTGGCGAGCGTGAAGGGGGCCATAAACCAGATGACCGCCAGGTAGGGCACGGCGGCCAGCGCTGGGGTCGAGAGGGTCTGCACACCGCAGCACATCCCCACGCCCATCAGGACAAAGGGCAAGCGCAGGCGCAGATAGCCCATGACGTGGCCGATGAGTTGTCCGACGATTGTCACCGCCGCAAACTGCATCAAGATCATGATCAGCTCGGGCGCAGGCCCAACCTCTACGACCAAGACCAGGCTGAAGGCCGCCAGCCCATAAAAGGTCATCGCCCAGTAGGCCAGCAGCGAAGGGCCCGAGGTGGCCAAAAAGTGCTTGATGTTCTTTAGAGCGCCGTCCATCCCTCAACCCCCCGCCTTGCCGTAGTCAAAGGGCGCCTGCCCCGGTGATGTGGGGCCGGTGCCGCCGTAGCCGTGGGTGGGGTCGGGGGCGCTCTGGGTGCCGCCGCCCGGCTCCGAGATGTCGCGCGTGGGGCCATCGCCGCCGTTGCTGACCCCCACCAGGGTGTAATGCCCGGGGTTGACCTTCATCCGGTAGACCACATCCGGTCTGGAGAGCATCCCCGAAAAGGCTCGCTCTCCGGCCTTCACGACCTCCTTTTGAATGAAGGCGTGTTTGTCGCGCCGGGCCATGCGCTGTCGAAAGTGCGACACGCGCTTGCCCAGGGCGTTTTCATCGCTGCCGGCAGGGTGGGGCAGTTGAACAAAGCGCAGCAGCTTATCAAACTCGCTCAGCTCCGAGGCGTCGTTCCAATTGAGCCACAGTTCAAAGGCCCCAGGGGGCGGCGGCCCGATGGTGTCCTTGGGGTGCAGGTAGATCCACGTGGTGCGCCTGCCCGGCAGCGGATCGGGCGGAATGGGGCTCAGGCGCGAGGTCAAGACGACCATAAAGGCCTCTTCGGGCGTGGCGTCGTCCTCTTTAAAGAGGTCAAAGACGTCCATCTTGCTCTGCCACGCCGCGCGCGCCCCCGCATCGAGCCACCTTGGCCTGGCACCCTTGTGGCAGACCACGTCCTCTCGCTGGAGCGTCCCCTCCTCATTGTGAAGCGCCGCCACCAAACTCACATGTTCGCCTTGTTTGATCAGCCGGTCAGCCGTGCTGATCCACACATCGACCAGGGCGTCCAGGAGGTTGTCGATGATCTCGGTGCGCTCAAGCCAGGCGGGCGGCACGTAGGTGTCCAGTGCCAGCACGACCTTGCGCGCGGTGATCTCGCGCGACTCCGGCAAGCGGATCTGCAACTGGCCCACGCGCATCGAGAGCTTCCAGTGCAGCCGCCGCGTGTCGTCCCCCGCGTGGTACTCCCGAAAACGAAAGTAGTCCTCGGTGGGAAACTTGTTGGGTTTGGTCAGCACGTCGGGCTCTTCAAGGGGGCTGCGCGGCGGCTCGATGATCTCGACCCTGGAGAGCTTGGGCAGCAGCTTCATCTGAGCGGTGGCCATCGAGGCGACGTTGATCCGCGTCAACCCCAGCATGTCCTGGTACCAGATCCGCGCAGGCCCGGCGAAGTAGGTCCCGCGCGGGGTCAGGCGCACCACCGAGGTCACCGTCACCGTCTGGCGTTTGGCTTTGGGCGGGATGACGTGGCGGACATCGGTGTCGAGGCGCTCGGGCAAGCGGTCCTCAATGGCCAGAAAATACCCCGGCAAGATGGGCACCTTCGTCAAATGAAACTTCTCTTCGATGGTCTCGCCGCAGCGCCCCACCGTGGGGTGAAACTCGCGTCGAATGCCCGAGGCGTGACGCCCCATGCCCGCCTTGAAGGTCCGCACGAGGTAGGCCGACAAGAAGACGCTGGCGCCTGTGACGATGTAGAAAAGCAGCAGGCTGGTCACCGCAAGCACACCCAGCGAGGCCCACTGGAAGGCCAGCGCCAGGAGCACAAAGACCACGCCCGAGAAGAAGACAAAGTAGCCTCTGGAGGTCAGCAGGCGCGTGTTGCGGTAGGCCGCGTCCAGGGCCGTGCGCACCGAGAGTTCACCGCCAGCGCGCAGGAACTTCACCTCTCGGGCGGTCTTGGCCACGATGCCCACAAACTGCGCCAGGAAGATGGGGGCGATGCAGACAAAGGCGATCTTGCCCAGGTCCCCCAGCGTGTCGGTGACCTGGCTGACTTCCAAAAACGCCCCCGCGATGCCGCCCACAATGAAGGGCAGCACAAAGAGCATCACCCCATGGAAGAAAATCCCCCAGAGGGCCATCAGCGGGTGCACTGTGGATTGCTTGGATTTTTGAAACACCGTCTCTTGTGCCTTTGACCCCCCATGACGGGCGGGTCTCGCTGCGGTCGGAAGGCAGCCCCTGTCTGCGCAAGCGCAAGCAGCGGCGTGGCCGACCAGATGGGTTGTCTCTCCTGCCAGCGCACCATGGTTGTCGCAAACGCACAGGGCGCGGTGGCCCTCACGATGGGACAACAGATTGGGCCACACAGGTGCAGGTCGAACGCCCTCAAGATTAGATGCTCAAGGGCCGTCGGTGCAAGCGG
Organism: uncultured Pseudomonadota bacterium; assembly: GCA_937123825.1. Taxonomy (GTDB): domain Bacteria; phylum Myxococcota_A; class Bradymonadia; order Bradymonadales; genus CAKZKQ01. Next base: position 9,663 of record CAKZKQ010000340.1, on the reverse strand, counting down.
AGCCGTTGTCCAGCGATGCCATGGTGAGGCCCGCTTGACTGGTCCCTGCGGACCGCTAGGCTGTGGTATTGAAGTCCGCGCGGAGCGATTGACTTGTGGGCGTTGCCGATGGGCTGGGATCCGCGATATACGGACACCCTCTGGAGTGTGTTGACCTTGGATTTCAAGGGTTTTTCTGGCGCGAGAGCATCTTGTGCTGGGCAGGTGTGAGAACAATGGGCATGGACCGTTCCTTCCCTTTTTTGTTGTGTTTGGTGGTGTGGGTGGCGGCGTTGGGGGCTTGCAGTGACAACCCCAACAACAACACCGAGTCGGTTGAAAACCCCGTCTTGATCGCGTTTGACGTTGAGCCCGCCGAGATCCTGGCGGGTCAGCGCACCACCTTGTCCTGGACCCTGGAGAACGCCTCAGCGGTGACCATCTCCAACGCCCAGGGCGTCATTGAGCAGGTTTTTGAGGGCGACCAGGCCCTTGAGGGCAGTTGGGAGGTCAGCCCCACGGCGACGATGACCTTTCAACTCGACGCCATCAACGTTGGCCCTTCAGGTCAGCGCAGCGCCGTCCTGTCTGAGACCGTCACGGTCGTGGTGCGCCAGCCGCCCATGCGCCCGACGTTGGAACTCTCCCTAAGCCCCCAGACCATCGTCCGGGGCCAACGCGCCGTGCTCTCCTGGGTCACCACGGGGGCCGAGTCCATCACCGTTGAGGCCGACGGACAAGGGGTTGAAGTGGATCCTGAGGCGCTGCCTGACGGTCAGGTCGAGGTCAGCCCGCAGGAGGACACCACCTACCGGGTGACCGTCACTGGCGCCGGTGAGCAGATCTCAGAAGAGATTTCTTTGGCGGTCCAACCCCAGCCTCGGGTCATCGTCTTTGGTGCCAGCGCCGACACCGTCAATGAGGGAGATCCCATCATTTTGTCGTGGCAGACCGAGGGGGCCACGCGGGTCGAGATTTCTGATGGCTCTGCGCCGTTGATGGTCTCTGGCAAAGATCCGTTGGGCGACAGCATCGAGGTCAACCCCGTTCAAACCACCACCTACACGCTCACGGCGCAAAACGCGGTGGGCGACGACACCGCCGAGGTGACCGTCACGGTGCGTCCAAGCGCGGCGGTGCTCTCTTTTGTGGCCGAGCCTGCGTTGGTGGCCCGGGGGTTGCCGGTGGTGCTGAGTTTTACCACCGAGCACGCCACCACCGTGGAACTCTACGCCGATGATCGCGCCGTGCCGACGGGTCCTGTCAACGTCGAGAGCGACTCCGTCGAGGTCCGCCCCGAGGCGTCGGTCACCTACAAGCTGGTGGCCATCGGGGATGGTGGCCGCGATGAGGCCATGGTCGAGGTCGATGTGGTGCAGCCCGTGGTCATTGAGTTCTTTGACGCCGAGCCGGCGCTCTTGAACCTGGGTGAGGCGAGCATGCTGCGCTGGGCAGTGGAGGGCGCTGATGAGGTGGCGTTGGTCGATGAGCAGGACAATGCCCTGGACATTGATCCCAACGCATTGGAAGGGGAGTTTGCCGTGGCGCCGACCCGGACCACGACCTACCGGTTGATTGCCAGTGGCATTGGCGGGATGACCTCGCAGGAGGTGACCGTTGAGGTGGACGATTCGGTGCGCGTGAGCTTGACCCTTGATCCTGAGGTTATTGATGAAGGCGGCGAAGCGACCTTGTCGTGGCAGACCATCGCCGCCAACCGGATTGAGTTGACCGCGCAGCCCGGCCCCGCTCCCGACATCGCCAACCTTTCGCCGCAGGCCGACATCCTGACTGTTTCTCCCGAAGAGACCACCGTTTACACGTTGACCGCCTTTGGAGAAGGGGGGCAGGCGACCGACGAGGTCACCCTCCAGGTCAACCCTGCGGTGCGCCTGCTTGGGTTTGAGGCCGACACGGTTGAGGTCCTGGCAGGGCAGCCTGTGACGCTCTCGTGGGAGACTCAGAACGCCGCGCGCGTGACGATTTCTGATGGGCAGCAAGACACAGAGGTTGAGACCACCGGCACGCTCTTGACCGAACCGCTCTTTGCCAACGCGACCTTTACCATTCGCGCCGAAGGGGTCGGCGGGCCGCTGGAGCAGAGCATCGACGTGGGGCTCTTGCCCGCCGCCATCACCTCTTTTGAAGCCTCTGCGCTGCAGACCAGCCGGGATGAACCGGTGGGGTTGAGTTGGGCGCTTGAAGGGGCCGCTGAGGTGGCGCTTTTTGAGCGCGCCCATGGCCAGGAGCAAGAGCGCGAGCTGGATGTTGCGAATGTGGGCCTTGATGGCGGAAGCCTGGAGGTCAACCCCGCGCGCACCACTCACTACCGTTTGGTGGCGTCGAGCGATGGTGGCCAGCAGGAGGCGCGTTTGACGGTTGAGGTGCCGCTGGCGGTCTTGGAGTTGTCGCCCGTGGAGGATGATGTCCTGCTGGGTCAGGACGCGCTGGTCACGTGGCGCGTTCAAGGGGCCGACCGGGTGGAGATTCAGATCGGCGAGCAAGACGCGGTCGAGGATGTGCCCGATGAAGATGGCCGCGGCAGCGTCGTTGTCCGCTCGGTGTCGCAGAACACGCCGGTGGTGTTGACGGCCTTTGATGATGTCAATGAGGCGTTGACGAGCCTGGAGACAGTGGTGCGCCTGCGCGCCGCCGAGGTCCTGGAGTTTGGCGCCAGCCCCCAGGAGTTGGGCATTGGCGGCGCCGCGCGGCTGTCCTGGGTCACTCAGGGCGCCGACCAGTTGACGGCGCGCGCCTTGATTGAGGGCTTGGCTCCCGTGGACGTCGAGTTGCCCGACCAACTCGATGTGGATGCTGGCGCCATCACCGTCCCGGTGCCGGTGACGACCACCTTTGAGTTGACCGCCAGCAACAACAGCGGCGAAGACAGCGCCACCGCCCGCGTGGTGGTCCCCGTGGAGGTCTTGGAGCTGCGCACTGAGCCCGAGGTGATCCCGATTGGCGGGCAGGCCGAGGTCTTTGTGCGTGTGCAAGGCGCGCTGAGTGTGCTTCTGGACCTTGGTCAGGGCCGCACCGCGCCGATTGCTTTGGACGATCGCGGGGAAGGGTCGTTTTCGCTGCGCGGTGTCTTTGAAGGGCAGGTGCTGGAGGTGGTCGCCGCTGGCCCCGAAGATGAAGCGTCGCTGACATTGCCGCTCCAACTCTTTACGCCCAACGTGGAGATCGTGGACTTGTCCACCATCCCCGAGCGCTTTGGCCCTGGAGAGCCCTTCCAGCTTTGTTGGACCCTTTTGGGGGCGTCGAGCGCCGCGCTGGAGCAGTACATCGATCAAGAACTCTTCTTTTCGGCGTCTTTGAACAACGATGAGCTTTTTGAGGGGTGCCTGCAGGTCCCCGAAGGGATCCAGGGTCCTGAGGTGTGGCGTTTGGTCGCCGATGGCTTTGACGACGTCGGGGTCAGCCGCGATTTGCGCATTGAGCCGTTTGGGCGCGTCGAAGCGTCACTGCGTTTGTCGGAGGTCTTTTACGATGGTCCCGGCGGAGATGATGGCCAGGAGTGGGTGGAACTCTACAACGCCGGGCCACTGGCGGTGAGCCTGGGCGACGCCGTGCTTGGTTACGGCGGCGGGAGCTTTGCCGCCGAGGTCGCCGTTTTGCCTCAGTTGACGGTGCCGCCGGGCGGCTGCGTTGTGGTTGGTGGACCCACCAGCGATGAAGGCAACGGTTTGCCCGTGTTCGACGCCGAGGTTGATTTTGAGCCCGACCTGCAAAACTCCGGCGTCGACGCCGACGGCGTGGCCCTCTTTGCTGTGACCGAAGGGCAGCCGCTCGACGATCTGGGGGCGCCTTTTGACGGGGTCATCTACGGCGACGCCGTCAACGACAACCACGCCTTCCTTGACCCGTTTGGCCAGCGGCGCCTTGTGCCCGATGTGGTCGATGCCCCCTCTGGTCAGTCCATTGCGCGCAGCTTTGCCTTTGAGCAAGAGGAGGTCGGGGGTGACTGGGGTGTATTGGCCGCGCCGACCCCCGGACGTTGCTTTGGGTTGGCCTTGGATGGCGATCGCCGCCAGGGGGACCCACAGCTTTTTGAAGGCCGACGCCAGGGGCCCGAATCCGGCGGCGTCACCATCGGCCTCAAGACCTTCAACACCGACAACGGCGACACCGAGGTCTTTTTTGGTCCTCGCCCCGCCCAATGCGAGGTCGTTTTTGGCCTGGGGCTCAGTTGTTTGGTGCCCGAAGGGGCTGGGTTGGTGGATTTGATTGTGCGTCAGGGCCAGAGCGAGGTCGTCTACCCTGATTTTTATGCCTACGCTTCCATCGACTTTTGCAACGTGCAATTTCCCGATGAGATCGACGTGGGCGCTGGCGAGCCTTTTGAGGTTTACGGGCGCGTGTTTGAGGACGGCGTGACGCAGGCGCCGGGGGGCTCTGAGCGGCTGCGCGCGCAGTGGGGGTATGGCCCTGTGGACACCGACCCGCTGCTGGTCCCCGAGTTGTGGATCTGGGTGGACGCCCAGTTCAATGTCCAAAATGGCAACGACGACGAGTATGTTGCACGGACGTCGATCGACACCCCCGGCAGCTTTGCCTACGCCTACCGCTTCACCGATTTGCAATCGCCCACCGCGCCGACCTACTGTGATGTGGACGGGACGGTCAACAACAACGTCGAGTTTGAAAACTTCTTTGAACTCGATGCGTTGGGCCTGATCTCCGTCGGAGACCGCTGAGCGCTCCTCTTGGCGTTGTCTGCCTGATTGCTCCCTTGTCTGTGAGTCTTGAAATGGGTTGACGGCTGCGTTGCTCCCTTGCGCGCTGTCATCGATCCGTGGCATCCCATCGGCATCAACCCTGGGGGCAGCATGTGTCTCCAGCGACCCCTGGAGGAGACACAGTGGAAGGCATCCGTGTTGAGCCGATTCTTGAAGGGCGCTTTGCGCTTGATGGTGGGGCGATGTTTGGCATCATCCCCAAGCCGCTGTGGAACCGGACCAACCCGGCCGACAGCTCCAACCGCATTGATCTCAGCGCCCGCTGCATGCTGATCCGCCACCCGACGGCGGGCAACATCCTGGTCGACGCTGGCATCGGCACCAAGTGGGACGACAAGGGCCGGGCGATCTACAAGATCCGCCATCAGGAAGACGACGGCACGACGCTGGGGATCGAAGGGTCATTGAAGGCCGCCGGGCTCACCCCCGACGACATCGACCACGTGATCCTGACGCACTTGCACCTGGATCACGCCGGCGGGCTGACGCGCTGGGCCGACGAGCGCTGCGAGGATGTGGTGCCGGTCTTTGCGGGCAAGCCCCACTATGTCATGCAAGAGCATTGGGCGTGGGCCAACAGCCCCTCGGTGCGCGATCGTGGCAGCTTCATCCCCCGCGACTTTCGTTTCCTTGAGGCCACCCCCGATGCGGCGCCGCTGCACTTGCTGGCGGGGCAGACCGAGCTTTTTCCGGGCGTGACGCTGATTCCGCGCTATGGCCATACCCAGGCGATGTCCTGCGTCAAAGTCGACGCCGAGGACGCCACCTACATTTATCTGGCCGACCTCATCCCCACCAGCGGTCACCTGAAGATCCCCTATGTCATGGGTTACGATCTTCAGCCGCTGATCACCTGCCGCGAAAAGCAAGAGATCCTCAGCGAGGCTGCGCGTCACAACTGGCGCCTCTTCTTTGAGCACGACCCCACCACGGCCTGGTGCCATATCGAGCCGTACAAACGCGGTTACCGTCAGGCCAAATAGGGGCTGTCTGCCTGAACATGCCAGTGGTCTAAAGCCAGGGGATGCTGTCCATCTTACTTGGCGCCCCTGGTGGGCGCCTTCGCTGCGGCGACTGGTTGGGGCAGGGCAGGCGGGCGCTTTGGCGTGGCCTTGCATTGGGCGGCAACAAAAGTGAATGTATCTCAGCGATTTTGATGTGGACGCTGGCGGCTGCTCGGACTCACGGCGAGGCCAGCGCCAGGGCGCCGTGGTCAAAGCATCGGTGGCGCGTGCAGCGCTGTGGTGTATGGCAGGCGTCCTGAGTGTCCAGAGATTGTAATTGGTTCAAAATGACCCACAACCCACCAGACTGCGTCCGCTGCGGCGGCCGCTGGGGAGTTTAGGAGAACAATGATTGACTTCAGCCTGAGCGAAGAGCAGCAGATGCTGCAGGAGATGGCCCGCGACTTTTCTGCCAAGGAAATCCGTCCCGTTGCCGAGCACCACGACCAGACCGGCAAGTATCCCCACGAGGTCCTGGGCAAAGCCCACGAGTTGGGCCTGCTCAACACCCACATCCCGGCCAAGTACGAAGGTCTGGGTCTGGGCGTGCTTGAAGGGTGTTTGATCGCCGAGGAGACCGCCTGGGGTTGCACCGGCATTGGTACGGCGATGGAGGCCAACACCCTGGCGCAGTGCCCGCTGATTGTGGCCGACGACGAGGACATCAACAAGCGCTTTTTGACGCCGATGGTGCACGAGATGAAGCTCTGCGCCTACGCCGTGACCGAGCCCGGTGCCGGCAGCGACGTGCAGGGCATCAAGACCACCGCCCGCAAGGTCGGTGACGACTACGTCATCAACGGCCAGAAGATGTGGATCACCAACGGCTCTGTGGCCGATTGGTACTTTGTGTTGGCCTACACCGACGCCGATGCTCGCCATAAAGGCATGACCGGCTTTGTGGTCCCCGCCGACACCCCCGGCATCACCGTGGGCCGCAAGGAGATCAACCTGGGCCAGCGCGCCAGCGACACCCGTGGCATCACCTTTGAAGAGGTGGTCGTGCCGGCCAAGAACCGCCTGGGCCTTGAAGGTCAGGGTTGGCGTCTGGCCATGGCGGCCTTTGACCACAGCCGCCCGCTGGTCGCCAGCGCCGCCGTGGGTCTGGCCCGCGCGGCGATGGATCACGCCACCGAGTACGCCACCGTGCGCAAGACCTTTGGCCGCCCCATCGCGCGTCACCAGGCCGTCAGCTTCAAGATCGCCGACATGGCCAAGGACATTGAGGCCGCGCGTCTGCTGGTGCGTCTGTCTGCCTGGAAGATCGACCAGGGCATGCGCAACACCCGCGAGGCCGCCATGGCCAAGTGCTTTGCCGCCGACACCGCTGTGAAAGCTGCGATGGACGCCGTGCAGATCTTTGGTGGCAACGGCTACAGCACCGAGTACCCCGTGGAGAAGCTCCTGCGTGACTCCAAGATCTACCAGATCTACGAGGGCACCTGCGAAATCCAGCGCCTCATCATCGCCAAAGAGATCTTTGAGCGCGCCGGGCGCTGAAGCGCGCCACATCAAGCAGCGCCTGCACGTTGGTTCGCCGTTTGGCGCATCCAGGCGCTGCTTGGTCGCTCCATCTTGAATGTGATGGGGCAATGGACTGCGCGCGGTTCCGGTTTCACACAGCGCGCAGTCCGCAAGAGATCCTTCTGGGCCAGGTTCTATTGAGGTTTGTTCTTGTCACCACCGGGCTCGGTCCACAAACCTCAACAGAACCTGGACCAAGCAGGGTGACCTGTCAGTGGGGCCTGAGTGTTCAGAAGAATGCCTGGCGAGCATCACTGGCTGGATGCCTTTGCGGCAGACAGGCTATAGTCAAGGAAGACACCCATCTTGCAGGAGCACAAAGCCGGTGAACAAGCCCGCAGAGTACAAGGAAGTCAACGACGGCAGTCCGCCCAACTTTGCCATTGACCCCGAAGATCGTCAGCGCGCCTTTCAAGTCATTGAAGGCGACCCGATTGTGCTCAACGTCGAGGTGTACAACACCGGTCGTTGGTCCAAGGGTGTGGCGGTCTATGTGGTGGGCGAAGCGGTGGGGAACAACTACGTGGCGCCGGGGACGGTCTACGTGGAGTGTGAGGCGTTTTTTGACCCGCTGGAGGCGGATCTGGGTTGGGGGAGGATGGGCGACGGGATCATGTTTGAGGCCCGTGCCTGGGAAAAGCCGCCGGGCGGTGGTCCACCCAGGAGCATCATCCCCTCGGGGCTTCAGATCAAGCCCCCGTTTGACTACCGAGATCGCCTGCGCCGCCGCAAGGCCTGGCGCGTCTGGGGTTCACGGCGTTTGGATCTGGAGATCATGCTCGACGCCGCCAGTCCCGGCCGCTCGCAACTTGAGATCTGGGTCGTGCCCCCTGAAAACCCCAACGGAAGCCAGATCATCAGCGTTGAGTTGGACATCCTGCCTGAGCCTGAGGGTGAAGGGATGGAAGGGGATTTGTGGTGAAGAGGCGGGCTTGCTGTGGCTTATGGGTGTTGGCGCTGCTGGCCTGGGGCTGTGGTGAAGACGCGGCAGGCAGCGCCAACAACGCGCCGCCGTCCGAAGAAGCCTCTTGTGACTTTGATGTGCCGTTGCTGGGCGATGCCCCCAACCGCGCGGTCTTGAAGCTGGCGGTGTCGAGCGACGGCCTGCGCGTTGTCTTTGCCGACAGCGCCGGAGTGACGTTGGTCGGCCTTGCCGACGGCGCCGAGCAAAGTTGGACCCCACAAGACAGCGCCCTTGCCAGCGCAGAAACCGCTGCGCTGCTCATCGACGACACGAACGCGCTGTGGGTTGGCCACGGCACGGCCATCTGCGACGGCACCGCGCAGGGCCGCTGTGGCCTGAGCATTTTGGACGCCGGCGCCCAGGACTGGCGCGTGCTGTGCGTCGAAAACCAGCCCGACCTGCTCGACGATCGCGTTTTGGCCCTCGGTCAGGCCAGCGACGGGCAAATCTGGGTCGGCACGGCCTCTGGGGCCACCCGCACCAGCGACGGCCAGGGATTCTTGCCCTATTTTGACTGGCAAGACTGTCTCAACCCCGGCCAGCGCTGCGACCCCCTCTTTTCCTTCTCTGTGGCCGACCTTGCCTTTGGCGACGCCGACGTCTGGCTTGCCATCGAGCAGCAAGCCATCGGCGTCAGCCCCAAGCCCGGCGGCGTTGCTCGCCGTCTTGAAGATGGACGCACCGACACCTGGGACCGAGACCAGGGCCTGCCCTCCAACCGAGCGGCTCTGGTGGCCATCACCGCCAGCGGACAGGCCTGGGCAGGGCGCCTCTACGGGGCCGCGGTGCTCAACGCCGAAGACAACACCTGGCGGCTCGACTTTGAAGAGCCCATCATCGACATGGCCGCCCACGGCGACGACCTCTGGGTCATCACCGAAGCAGGCACCGTCCACCGCAAAGATCCCCAGGGCCAATGGTCCGCCATCGAAGGTCTCCCCGGCAACGCAACCGCAGTCGCCGCTGGAGGCGACATGGTCTGCGTCGGCAGCGACGCCATACTGGCCTGCTACAACACCGACACCTGCCGCTGGAGCGCCCACTGAGCCCGTTTCGTCGGGCATCTGACGTGTTGTTGGGTTGGCGATGGATTCGAGCAGGCAGCTTTGTTGGGGAACGTAATTTTTCTCTCAGGTGACGTTGTTGGAAGGCTGGTGCTTGGTTCACGCAGTGGGCTTTGGTGAGTCACCCAGGTGGTTAGGGTCGTGTCAAGCGATTATAGCGCTCACTAAGGGGTCACGTCGCTGGGATTTGGGCTTTGCTGTGGGAACGCGATTGATTTGGGACAGGTGGCTTTGTTGGAAGACCCAGGCAGTTCGGGTCAGGCAATTATAGCGCTCACAAGGGGTCACGTCGCTGGGGCCCCTGCCCCCGCCACGGAGAGTCGCTGCGCGACTCCAAGCCCCTTGTTCGCTTGTCGACTTTGTTGGTGCTCGTGGTTGATTCACACGGG
>CAKZKQ010000339.1 GCA_937123825.1 uncultured Pseudomonadota bacterium | reverse complement strand
CTTGTGGGCCGCGCCGGGCCGGTGTTTGCGGTTCAGGTCAGCTATCTGGTCACCGGGTTCGGCGTGCTCTGGGCGATGTTTATCCTTGGCGAAAGCTATGCCGCTCACTTCTGGGTGGCGATGGGGCTTGTTCTGGGCGGTGTTGCTCTTGTCCAGCCGCGCCCGGCCGATCCCGCGCCGGTGGTTCCGGCATGACGTTCCGGCCGCGCCGCGCTGGCGCTGACCGCGGCGCGCGTGCTCGCCTTCTGGGGTGCGGGCTGGCTGGGGGCCTGGTTTGGGGGCGAGTCTGCCGAAGTGAAGAAATACGCCTGGATGGCCTACATTCCGCAGGCTGGGGTGACGCTGGGGTTGGTGACGCTGACCGCCACGCGAAACCTGCCCGAGTACGCCGACATCATATTGCCGCTGGGCATGGCGTTGGTGGCGCTCAACCTGCTGGGCGGCCCGGTGACGCTGGGCATCGCGCTCAAGGGCAGCGGTGAGGTCCCCGACGCCAAGAAGGACACCGCCGAGGACGTCAAGGCGGTCGAGGAGACCGACAGCGAGAAGGTCGAAGAGGAGCAGGAGGAGCAAGACCAGCTCCTGGCGATGCCCTACGACGAGTTGGACGAGAAGATCGCCGACGCGGGCTTGCGCGGTGACCTGCGACAGATGTTTGAGCATGTGGAGTCGTCCACCAAGGACATCATCGACACCCAGGAAGAGGGGTTGCGGCGGCTCTTTGACAACAGTTTGGAGCTATTTGAGGACCACTCCAGCGAGGATGAGCGCCGTGAGGCGGTGCGGGTCTTTGGTGAGCAGCCCGTGGACTTTGACGTCGATCGCGGGGTGATGCGCCTTAAAGACGTCATTGCCCGGACCATCAAGGGGCTCGTCGAGGTCAAAGACGAGGTTGTGGTGCCGATGGAGGAGCGTTGGACAAACGCTTCGGGCGGCGGCGCGGTGGTGGTGATGCGGCGCCTGGGGCGCTCGTTGATGGGCAAGCGGGGCAAAGAGCGCCACGTTCCGCTGCGGACCATTGGCCGCGTCACCTTTGAAATCCAGCACTTGAAGGCGCTCCAGGCCATTGGCGACGCCCGTTTCAGGGCCGAGGCCGCCTGTTTTGATGCGCTGCGGCGTTATCTTGCCGGTGAAATGGACACCGAGAAGACCATCAAGGCGCTGACCGAGGAACGCGACCGGGGGGTCAAGGCGGTGCGCTGCGGTGGCATGGTCCACGTGCACAGCGGCGCCCAGGCGGCCATCTGGTTGGCCGAGCGCGCCGACACCCCCGAGTTGTCTCGCGCCAGCATCTCCTACGCCACCGTCGAGCCCGACGTGCGGGCCATGCACCAGGAGTTGATGGACCGCCCGAGGCTCTGGGCCGAGGTCTTTGGGGCACGCCGCGACGGCCTGCTCCTCAAGGCCCTTTTGGACGGTTATCGGGCCGAGATTGGCACGCTGATCGCCGAGCGCCTGGAGAAGCCCATCAAGCTGGTTGAAGACGCCCTGGTGCGCAAATCCGCCCTCATCAGTGAAGAGCTGCAGGGGCTGCTGGGCGAGCTTGAGTCATGTCAGAGTGTGGACGACGACATGACCCGGGCAATGCTGGAGCGCACGCGTCAGACCTTCTCGGAGGAGATGCGCGCCAACCTCAAGGTCAGCACCGCCGAGTTCCGGCACCACGCCTTGCCCCACCATTTCACCGACGCCCTGCGCGAGTTGATCGAACAGGCCCCGGAGCAGCTTGTGGTCTTTGGTCCCGACGCCAAGATGCCGTCCTCGGGGCCGTTGACTTCGGTGGAGACCGACACCATCGGCTTCCAGGAGATTTTGGATCGGCAGCTGCTTGAAGAGTTCCTGCCCGAGTTGCTGCACCACCATGCGGAGGCGCTTGAGTTGGTCAGCGCCGTGCCCGCGCGCCTCTCAGAGAGCATTCACGTGGCGGCTTACGCCTTTGAGTTGCATCTCAAGGGGCACGCCCACAGCCGTGAGCCGCTGGTGGACAGCGTGCAGCGCTCGATTCAGCGCGTGGACGCCCTTCAGTTTGAGTTGCGCGAGCAGTGCGACCAGATGCTCCTGGCGTTGGAGCAGGAGACGCTCAAGACCCTGGAGCGCATCGCCGAGACCTGCACGCCCGCGCGTCAGGACACCTCTCGCAGCCGCCGCGCGTCGTTTGCGCGGGCGGTGGTCAGCGTGCGCGAAGGGTTGGAGCGCTGGCGGCTGGCGCTGCGGGGGTTGAAGAACCAGGAGCGGATTCGGGCGCTGCGCATCCGGTCGGGTGTGGAGCGCTTGTCGGCCTCCAGAATGCGCGAGTATTTGCGCAAGAATGTGCCTGCGCCCACGGCGGTGTCGCTGCCGCCGCGCTACGCCAGGCTCTTTTCGTTGGCGCCGCTCGATGACCGTAGGCTCTTTGTGGCCCACCGCGAGCATTTGGAGGAGTTGGTGAAGATCGAGGCCGGATGGCGGCGCGGGGAGCGCTCGGCGGTCTTGATCACCGGCGCCAGCGGCTCGGGCAAGACCACGCTGCTGAACATGTTCCAGCTTGAGGTCGGGGTCAATCGCCTGATTCGTCTCTATGAGGACTTCAGCGCTCGCCATGAGGGGCTTTTGGCGGCCTTGGCAACCGAGCTTGGCTGTGAGCCGACGGTGGAGGCGTTGTTGACGGCGTTGGGTCAGGAGCCCGGCGCGGTCTTCATCAGCGGCCTGGAGCACTGGTTTGAGCCGACCTTGGAGGGGATTGAGCGCTTTAAGGCCTTCCAGAATCTGATGGTCCGCTCCAGCGCCCAGGCCTTTTGGGTGGTGTCGGTGCAGGCCAACGCGCTGGAGATGTTCCAGCGCCTCTTTGAGATCGAGGCGACCTTCTCCCATCACCTGGAGTTGGACCCGCTGTCGTGGCAGGACTGCCGCGCTTTGCTGGAGACGCGCCATCAGCTCAGCGACCTCGATTGGTCTTTTGAGCACGAGGTGGGTTGGCAGGAGCGGTTGACCTTCTGGCAGGCCGAGGACGACAACGCCCTCTACTTTAAGCGCCTGCATGAGCTCTCTGAGGGCAATGTGCGCTCTTTGCTCTATCACCACCTGCGTACGGTGCGGTGGAACGGCGAGGTGATCTCGACCTCGACGGCGGAGGTGATGGAGATTCCGTTTTTGGGGCAGTTGCCTGAGGAGTCGGTGGTGATTTTGACCCAGTTGCTGCGTCTGGGGCCGATGGATCGCCAGACGTTGCAGTCTTTGTTGATGCTCGACCCGGACAAGATCGACCTCTACCTGGAGCACCTCTTTTTGGCGGGTGTGGTGGAGGTCGGCACAGTGGAGGAGTCGGTGGTGGTGCCCAAGCACCTGCACGTGCCGCTGGTCAAAGAGCTTCACGCGCTCAAGCGCCTGCCCAGAGGAGCCCAGTGATGATGACGCAAGCGATGTCTTCTCTTGTGGTCCTGGCGCAGGCCACGGCGCCCGCCGCCGGTTTTGATCTTCAGTCTGAGATTGAGGGTTTCACCAGCCTTTTTTCGGGGGTGGGGATCTTTGAGGCGCTGACGATCGTGACGGTGGGGATTCTGGCGGCGGCTGGGATCAAGGCGCTGACGATGTGGCTGCGCCGCGTGGGGTTGGACCCGCACAACATCTATTCGAGGGTCAGCACCGTGGGCGCGATCATCGCGTTTTTGGTGGCCTTTGACTTTCTTTTGTTGTGGATGCTGGAGCGTTCGGCGCTGGCGACGCTGATTTTGCTGCTGACGACGGCGTTGGTGGTGGGCTTCAGCGCCATGGGGCTGATGCAGAACCTCTTTGCGGGGATGGTGATCGCGCTTAAGGGGAGGCTCTATCCCGGCGTGTATGTGACCATTGACGGTCACGAGGGGATCG
>CAKZKQ010000338.1 GCA_937123825.1 uncultured Pseudomonadota bacterium | reverse complement strand
ACATCGTCAAAGCCAGCGGCTACAAAGGGCCGGTCATCAGCATCGACGAGGCCGAGACCATCTTGCGCATGCGCCAGAACGTGCGCCACAAGCCCCTCAACGGCATCCGCCAGATCGCCGACGCCGCCGGACAGTACCCCGGCCTGATCTGGCTCTTCACCGGCACCCCCGCGTTCTTTGACACGCGCCGAGGCGTCGCCGGGCTCGAACCCCTGCACGACCGCATCCGCTTCATCGAGCGCGGCGGCTACGCCAGCAGCCGCCAACCCCAGCTCGCCCTTGAACCCTTCAACGCCGCGCGCCTGACCGAGGTCGCCCTCAAGCTGCGCGAACTCTACCCCACCGCCAACCGCATCCGCCTGGAGCAGCGCATCACCTCCACCTTCATCCACCACCTGGTGGCGGCCGCTGTCGAGGGCTTCAAAGGCGACGTCGGCGTCATCCCCCGGCAGTTCCTGCGCGCCTTCGTCGACCACATGGACAATGTGGACGAGCACCCCGACTACGACCCATCGGCCGTGGAGGGCTTCGATCTGGCCGACGCCACCCCCGAAGAGCGCTTCGCCGCAGGCATCTCGGGCAGCTTCGCCGCCCGCACCACCGAAGAGGGCGACGACCTCGTCCCCGTCATCGACCAGTGGTGAACCATGAGCACCACCTTCCAGCGCCTCCACCCGCGCCTCAAAGAGGCCATCGTCCGCCGCCTGGGCTGGTCCTCGCTGCGCCCCGTCCAAGAAGAGGCTGGCGCGGCCCTCCTGAGCGGCCACAACGCCGTCATCCTGGCCCCGACCGCCGGGGGCAAGACCGAGGCCTCCATGTTCCCGGCCCTGTCGCGCCTGTGCGCCGAGCAACCCGCCGGCGTCGGCGTGCTCTACATCGCCCCCATCAAGGCGCTGCTCAACAACCAGGCCGAGCGCCTGGGCACCTACACCGAGATGGTGGGCCTGCGGCGCTTTGTCTGGCACGGCGACGTCAACGCCAGCGCCCGGCGCCGGTTCCTGAACAACCCCGCCGAGCTGCTCATGACCACCCCAGAGTCCCTGGAAGTCATGCTCGTCTCGCCGCGCGTCCCGGCCCACACGCTCTTCGCGTCGCTCTCGATGGTGGTCATCGACGAGATCCACGCCATGGCGGGGACCGACCGGGGTGCGCACCTGATGAGCGTCCTTGAGCGGCTGGCGGCGCTCTCTGGCCGAGACGTCCAGCGCGTGGGCCTGAGCGCCACCGTGGGCAACCCCGAGGCCATCTTGACGTGGCTCGGCGGCTCCTCCAAGCGCCCCGGCGTGGTGGTCAACCCGCCCGCGCCCCCCGCGCGCCGCGCGCTGCTGGTCCTCCACGACGAAGAGTTGACCACGCTGGCCAGGGGCGCCGCCCGGATCGGCCAAGGCCAAAAGAGTTTGCTCTTTTGCCAAAGCCGCAGCACCACCGAGGCCGTCGCCGCCCAGATGCGCGCCAGCGACATCGAGGTCTTTGTCCACCACAGCTCGGTATCGACCGAAGAGCGCGAGTTGGCCGAGGCCACCTTCCACAAAGGCGGCAAGAGCGCCTGCATCGTCTGCACCTCGACCCTGGAGCTGGGCATCGACGTGGGCGACCTGGACAAGGTGCTCCAGATCAACGCCACCTCCACCGTGGGCTCCTTTCTGCAGCGGATGGGGCGCACCGGGCGGCGCCAGGGTTCGGTGGCCAACACCATGTTCCTGTGCGAGCCGACCGACGCCGTCGTCCAAGCCTGCGCCATCATCGCGCTGGCGCGCCGTGGCTGGGTCGAAGACGTCCACTTGACCGACCGCTGCTGGCCAGTGCTGGTCCACCAGTTGATGGCCATGATCCTGGCCACCGGCAAACTCGACCCTCAAGGGGCCTGGGAGCGCCTGCGCCACGTCCCAGACTTTGGCGGCGTCACCCAGGACGAGTACCAAGCGCTCTTAAAGCACCTTGAGGCCCACGACTTTGTATACGACCCCGGTGATGGGCTCCTGGCGATGGGGGGAGCGGCCGAGAAGGCCTGGGGGCGGCGCAACTTCATGGAACTCTATGCAGTCTTCTCCAGCCCCAAGATGTTTCAGGTCGAGACGGTGGCGGGCCGCGCGCTGGGGGCGCTGGATCAGGACTTTGTGGACGACTTTGAGGAGGCCACCAGCGCCTTTACGCTGGCGGGGCGGCGCTGGCAGGTCGAGCAAATCTTGTGGAAAGAGCGCGTCATCCGCGTGTCGCCTGCGCTGACCGGCAAGCGCCCCTCATGGGGAGGCTACGCCCCCCAGTTTCTGGGCTTTGACCTCTGCCAGGCCATGCGCGATGTCTTGCAAGACACCGATACCCCATCATTCCTGCACGCCAGCGCGCGCGACGTGCTGACCCGGCGCCGCCAGTCCATGGCGCCGCTGCTGGCCGAGGGTGGGCTCTGGGATGAGGGCGATCACCTGACGTGGTGGACCTTTGCGGGGGGCCGCATCAATGGGACGCTGCGGCGCCTCTTGAGGCTCTGGCACCCGCAGTGGACGCTGGTGCACGACAACTTCAGCCTGCGCATCCAGGGAGTTAAGAGCGGCTTGTCGGACTTTGTGCCTAGCTTTGACCGCCTCGCGCAGCCCCAAACCTGGCAGCGCGACGCGCCGCACTGGGACCAAATCGCCGCCGACCTGCCCAACTACCGCCTGAGCAAGTTCCAGCGCGCGCTGCCTGCCTGGGCCGCGCGAGAGATGGTCGCGGACTTTCTCTTGGACCGAAACGGCGCTGGCGCCTTTTGTGTGGGGCCAGAGCGCACTTAAATTGAGCTTGCAGGCGCAAAATAAGGCATATTGAAGGTCAAAGAGACAGACAAGAGCAGGTCACCCCATGCACAAAGCCCGCGTGACGGACATCGGCGAGTTCATTCGTCATCAGTCGTGCCAGCGCCGCTTTAAGCTCGGCGCGGACAATCAGGCCCTCTTTAAGGCGTTGCCGTTTTCGGGTCGGCCTTTTAGCACCATGGACCCGGTTTTGGCCGCCGAGGGGGCTCGGCGCGAAGAAGACTGGGCGTTGGGGCTTGAAGATCGGGGCTTTTTAAACCTCCACACCCAGACAGGGTTGTCCCAGAACGTCCACGTGCCGGTCTGGATGGCGCACATCGCCAAGCTCAAGCCGGGCCAGCAGGCCTTTGCCCGCGAGGCCATCATCGCGGGGACTCTGGGCACCTTTGAGTTCAGCGGACGGATTGATTTTTTGCTGGCGCGCTGGATCGAGGGGCGGCCCGAGCTGTGGATCGTGGAGTGCAAGGCGTCGCGCAAAGACCAGACCTACCAGCGGCTCCAGGTGGTCCTCTACGCCATGCTCTTTAAGAAGTGGTTGAAGGGGCGTCCGCTGATAGTGGCGGGGCACCATCTGGACTTGAGCACGTTAAAGTGCGCCGTGGTGAGGATCGACGAGGCCAACAACCAGATGATGTCGCTGGATCAGTTGTTCCCCTTGCCGGCCTCGGCCCATCTGGAAGAAGACGCCAGGCGCTTGCTGGCCAAAGGAGGCACGCTGGACCGGATCCTCCAGTCGAACCTGGAGACGCTGCCCTACATCCTCGATGGCAAGTGTGACGGCTGTCGCTTCAGCGCCCACTGCCTGCCAGAGAGCGCGCGCTTGCGTCGATTGGAGCTTTTGGGCATCGCCCCCGATGCCGTGCGGAGCCTGAGCGGGTTTGGCATCGACACGCTCGACGCGCTGGCGACCCTGGAACACAACAGCCCGCAGGCCGCCGCGATCCGCAACCACCCGGACTTTCAGGGAGACCTGGAAGCGCTCATCGCCAGCGCCAGAGCGCGGATTTCGACCTTGCCGGGCAGCAAAACGCTAAACGCCAATGGGATTTACCCAGTCGCAAAGATTCCCAACCGGGGCAACGGGCAGTTGCCAGAGCACGAGGTCTGCGATGCGGCGCTGAGCAGCGAACTTCCCCCCAAAGAGCGCGCCGCCGCCAACTTGCCAAAGCGACCTCTGATTCGGGTCTACTTGTCGGTCAACTTTGACTACGCCGAGAACCGCGTGGGGGCTTTGGCGGCGCATATCACTGACAGCGACTGGGAGCTTTGCACGCCGTTTGAGCACGATGAAAACGGCCGGCGGCGTCCCATCGCAGGCATTGTGGAGACCGAACGACGGCAAAGCGGTGATCAAAGCTCGCCTCGGACACGAGAGCAAATCCGAGGCTACGACGTGGTCAAAATCAGGGCGGCGCCCTGGTCGCGGGATTACAAGGTGGCGTGCGGGGAGGAGTCGAGCCTTTTGCAGGACTTTTTCCGCTCGGTGGTCAAGTCGATTCAGCTCTTGAGCCGCGATGAGCCCTCCCCCATTCACTTTTATGTCTGGTCGTCCTCTGAGATCACGCGTCTGGTGGAGGCGGCCTCGCGGGTGGGCAACGAATTGCTGACCTACCTGCGGGAGCTCTTTGGCAGCCGAGAGAAGCTGGAGCAGCTCATCTATTCAAGCCTCCAGACCGAGGTCTCACAGCGCTATGCTTTTGGCTGGACTGGGCGAGGGTTGACGGTGCTCAGCGCCTTGAGCTGGCACGGGCAGCGCTTTCACTGGCTGCGCAAGATCGCAGATGAGGTTGTGGACATTGAGTACGAGCTGCAGCGCGATCTCTTTGACTTCCGCACCACGCTGGCGTCGCGCCCTGACGGGAGCTGGGCGCAAGACGGCGAGCCTGGAGTGACGCGGCATCGGTACGAGGTGCGCAGCCGCTTCTTTGACAACCTCTCGGTGCCTTACTGGTGGGCGTTTTGGGGCAAGCTCCAGAAGCCCTCAGAAGCCTCCGACGCCATGATCGGGCGATCGTTGGCGGATTATGGCCACGCCCGAGAGCCGGATTTGCTGGAGACCTACCTGCGCGAGCGCGTGCACGCGATGCGTTGGATTGAAGAGCGCGTCGAGCACAAAAACGGCTCCATCGACAAGCTCTGGCTCGATCCGCAGACCTTGCCCGATTTCAGCCTGAACACCAACAACGCCGTTCAAGCGGCGCGCGACTTCCTGCGCCTGGACCACCACGTCAAATTCACGCAGTGGTGCCAGCGCCTTCTGGTGCCGCCTTACATTCGAGTCTCTTTGGGTGAGGCGCTGCCGCTGTGCGACCTGCGGGTGACAGACCCCAAGGGCAAGAAGGTCACCGGATGCATCGACGCCGCGCGATACGGGCTGGATCTGGCGACGCTGCGCTCGCGGGTGAAGTACGAAGAGGGAAGCTTTGTCCGGCTCAACCAGGCCCCGCGCAGCCCCCATGAGAGCCAGCAGGTCGACCGCCTGCTCCACTCGGGCAAAACCTGCGTCATCGACAGGCTCGATTGGGATGGCGGCGAGGTGGCGCTCTCTGTCGTTGAGAACTACAAAGCAAGCTTTTACGCCATGGCCAGCTACAGCTTCAGCGCGCAATACCCCGCGTTTGAGTTTGCCACGCTGGATCCCTCATTGACGGACTTTACGGCCAACCGGCTGGAGTCGCGCCTGGAGCCAGAAAAAGGCGCTCCCAAGATCCGAGGGCGCCACGTCTTGCGGTGGCTCGACCCCCAGCGGCCTCAAATCCCCCCACAAACACCGCTGCCGAGCCCCAAAATGGCCGCTTTGCGCGCCGGACTGCGCGCCATGCGCCTTGGAGACGCCCCCGGCTATCCCATAGAGCCTCGCCGCATCGACATCATCCTCAATGGGCTCCACAGCCGCATCCAGCTTATCCAGGGGCCGCCCGGGACCGGCAAGACCATGGTCAGCGCCGTGGCCACGCTGACGCGCGTCCTGGCTCGGCGCAGGCCGGGCGACATCGTCTTGATCGCGGCCAGCACCCACACGGCGGTGGACACGCTCTTGCGCCGCATCGACGCCGTCCAGCCCAACTTCAGCGCGGCCATGTCCGCCCAGGGCCTCAGGCTGCCGCCGTTGGCGCTGCTGAAGCTGGATCGGTACGAGGCGGTGGGCGATGAATCCATCGAAGCCATCAGCAAAACCCCCACCCTGAAGCAGCTCTCCCCCTACGAAGATCGCGTGGTCATCGCAGGCGGCACCACCAACGCGGTCGTGGCGTTCATCAACAAGCTCGATGGGTTGAAGACCTACCGCAAACAATTTGCAGCGGGGCACGTCAACACACCGCTGCTCATCGTCGACGAGGCGTCCATGATGGTCGCAGCGCACTTGCTGGCGGTGCTGACGGTCACGAGCGACCAGAGCGAGGTCTTGATGGCGGGCGACCACCGCCAACTCTCTCCGATCATCGCCCACGATTGGGACAACGAAGACCGACCGCCGGCCGAACACTACCGCATGCACGAAAGCGCGTTTGAAGCCA
>CAKZKQ010000337.1 GCA_937123825.1 uncultured Pseudomonadota bacterium | reverse complement strand
CTGGCGCCGGTCAGCCACATCATTCCCCACCACGAGTTTATGGCCGAGCATTTTTTGCATCTGCCGCTGATGGGTTTGGCGCTGGCCCTCTACGGGGCGTTGGAGCCCTGGGCAAGCAAAGCCCCCGAAGGGCGACGGGCGTGGATGCTGGGGGCGGCGTTGGTGGTGGTGATGGCGCTGACTGTGCGTCTGGAGCTGCGTCTGGAAGATTACAGCGATGAGGAGTCTTTTGGGTGGGCGGTGGTGAACGCGGCGCCGACCAATGTGCGCGGCCTGGGGCGGCTGGCGTCTTTCTATACGGACGACGCCGAGGCCCGCGATGATCGCGTGGCCGAGAAGCTCAATTGGATAGAGTGGCGCACCAGTCCGCCAGGCACCATCTACCGCAGCGCCTCGGCCCAGCGTCTGGCCAGGATCTACGCTCAGCGATACGATGACCCCCAGCGCGCCGAGGCGTTTTTGCTCTTCAACATCGGCCAACACGACGATGCCGAGTTGCGCCGTGCCCTGGCGCAGCTCTACATGCAAGAGGGTCAGCCCCAGGCCGCGGCCCCGCTGTGGGAGCAGTTGGCCAATGAGGGTTCAATGAGCGCCATGGTCGAGTTGGGCTTTGTGCATTTGATGCAGGGGAGGGCGCCGCAGGCCGTCGAAGCGGCGCGGCGAGTCCTGGCGGTGCGGCCCAATAGCCCCAAGGCGCTCTACCTTTTGGCGGTGGCGCTGGTGGAGTCTGGCAAGCCCAAAGAGGCCTTTGAAACGCTGGGCAAGTGTCTTGAGATCGCCCCGCAGCACACCGGAGCGCTCCAGATGATGGCGCAGATGCTTTGCGGCATTGGCCAGCAACCTCAAGCGCTTGAGGTTGCCAGACGAGCGCTGGCGACCTCCCCTGAGGATGGCCCTTTGCAGGCGTTGGTGGCGCAGATCTCGGCGGGACCTTGTCCGCTGCCCCAGCCTTGAAGCGTGTGCAGGCGCGTGGGTTTTAGCGCACGCGGCCCAAGATGTAGAAGAGGTGTGAGAAGGGAAAGCGCACCAGATTGGGGATGGGCAGGTCTTCGACCTTGGACAGGGCGCGCAAGCGTTTGGGGACGCGGCCAGTGGCGTAGACGTCCTCAATGGGCGCGGTCCAGATCTTGGATTCGACGTCGTTGCCGCCGTTGAGGTGCAGGCGGATGTCGCGGAAGCCGGGCGGATCGGGCCAGGGGGGCATGTCAAAGAGCCCAAAATCGACCGGCTCCATGCCGCTGTCGCGGTAGGTCTGGCGGACCTTGCGCGGGAAGAAGTAGGCCGTTTCGCCGTGGTTCCACTCCAGGCGGAAGATCCGGTGCAGGAAGCGGTGCCAGGGGTAGCCGATGTTGAAACCGTTGCAGTGGACGGTCATGACGTGACGGCGAGAGAGGCGAGCCATCTCCTGGATGATTTGGGGGAAGCGCGGGTCGAAGCCGACAGAGACGAAGTTCCAGACCAGATCAAAGCTGTCGCTGTCGAGTCCGGTGTCGGTGGTCTGGCCTTCGTGGACCGTGACGCGATCGCGCATGCCCAGCCGCTCCCACACCGCCAGTCCCTGCTCCTTGGGGTTGAAGAGGTGGATGTCACAGCCGCACATGCCAAAGGCCAGGCTGTAAATGGAGGGCATGGCCTTGGCGCCGTCTGCGGGCAACTCAAGCACGGTGCGGATGTTGTGCGCTTCGACCAGGCGGCGCACGTTTTTATCGAGGCGCAGGCGGTCGTAGGTGATGCCGTAGGGTTCGGTTTCGTACATGAGGGTCTAGGGCTGCAGCTGTCCGGTGCGGACATAGTGGATGTAGGTGCGACCGAGCATCTCGTGCAGGTCGGTCATCTGGGGAACGTAACCCAGTTGTTGCCTGGCCTTGGAGATGTCAATGCGTCGATCGGTCAAAAAGAGTCGCAGGCGTTGTGGACTCAGCGGCGGGCTCTTGCCCAGCACCGAGGCCACCGGCGTGGTCAACTGTGAGGCGACCCAGGCGGCGGGTTTGGGGATCCGCACAGCAGGGCGGCGCTGGCCGACAATCTGGCCCGCGACGTCGATGATCTGCTCAAGGGTGTGATCGGCGCCGCTGTGGACGAGGTAGATCTGCCCTGCGTCGGCGTGTTCGGCGGCCAGGTGCAGCGCCTGGACCAGGTCCACCACGTCGATGAGCGGCTTGATGACGTCGGCCTTGGCGCCAATGAGCGGGAAGCGCCCTTTGCGGCACAGTTCAAAGAGCCGCAGCAGCTCGCCGCCGTCCTTGCCCGGGCCGGTGACTAGGCAGGGGCGCACGATGGCGACGTCTAGCCCTGCGTCTTTGTGCAGCTCAAGCAGGCGTTCTTCGGCGGCCCGCTTGGAGCGCTGGTAGGGCGTGTGTGGGTTGCAGGGGGTGTCTTCATTGACGTGGCTGCCGGTGGGGGTGCCCATGGCGGCGGTGGACGAGGAGAAGACAAAGCGCCGGGTGCGGCTCTGGATGGCTTCGAGGGCCAGATGGAGCGTGCCGCGGTGGTTGACGGCGTCGAAGGCGTCTTGGCCTGTGCCCGCGTGGAAGGTGCCCAGCACGGCGATGGCACAGTGGTAGACGGTGTCGATGCCGTCACAGATGCCGCGCAGCGTGTCGCGATCGGTCAGGTCACCCTGGACGACCTCGATGCGGTCGATGTCAGGGCCAAAGAGGCGGCGCGCCTTGGGCCATGAGCGGGCCAGGATGCGCACCCGGCCCTGGGGGTGCCTGGCCAGGAGGCTGCGCACGACGTGTTGACCGACAAAGCCGGTGGCTCC
Source organism: uncultured Pseudomonadota bacterium (assembly GCA_937123825.1). Lineage (GTDB taxonomy): Bacteria > Myxococcota_A > Bradymonadia > Bradymonadales > CAKZKQ01. Next base: position 1,787 of record CAKZKQ010000337.1, on the reverse strand, counting down.
GGTCACGAGTGCGCTGGGGGCGTCGGGGCTCTGGGTCATGTGGACTCTCCTTGGTCAGGCGCTGTCCTGCGCCGCGTTCCAGGGGCATCGTAGAGCGTCGGTCGGCGCGCTCCTGGGGCGGTGCTCGGGGGAGGGCAGGGTTTGTCACGTGTTTGCGTATCTCTGATGGGCCCTCAGGTCAATGCCGCTGCGGCGACGTTGACGGCGTCTGGAGCCTCTGGTAGCGTGGCACAGTCAATAGGTGTTGTGTGTTCAGGTGGGATTTGGTGTGGGGCGCAGCCTCTTGCCAGAATGACCCAAACATTGGATGTGCAGCGCGACTGACTGGTTAAGACTTAGGCGAATCAATTCAATCTGGTGTCATGTGCCTGCCCGTGGGCGGTGGGCGCAATAATGAATGGGCCTGGTGGGTTCTTCCTGCCGCGCGGCGCGTTTTGCCGTGGGGCAGTGGGTCCACAGGTCATACAACAGCAAGCAGGTGGTCGATGAGCAGCGGTGGAAAGCTGGGAGAGCTCCTGGTCCGGGAGAACATGATCTCCCTGGCGCAGCTCCAACGGGCGCAACAGATTCAGAACAAGTCGGGTGGGCGCTTGGCCTACCACCTGGTGCGCCAGGGGTTCATTGACGAGACAGAGTTGACCTCCTTCTTGTCTCGTCAGTACGGCGTGCCCAGCGTCAACCTTTCGGAATTTGAGATCGAGCCCGATGTCATTGAGTTGATCAGCAGGGACGTGGCCGAGAAGCACACGGTCATCCCGATCAACCGCATTGGTTCGAGCCTCGTGGTGGCGATGAGCGATCCGTCGAACATCTATGCCATTGATGAGTTGCAGTTTGTCACCGGCTTCAGCATCGAAGTGGTGGTCTCCAGCGAGGTGGCCATCCGCGACGCGATCGAGCAGTACTACGGTGGCGACGAGATCAACATGGAGGACATCCTGGCGGAGATCGACCTCGAAGAATACGGGGTTGAGGTTGCCGAGCAGGAAGACGCCGCGGTCGACATCGTCGAGTTGACGCGGGCCTCGGACGAGGCGCCGGTCGTGCGCTTGGTCAACCTGATCTTGATCGACGCCATCAAGCGCAACGCCAGTGACATCCACATCGAACCCTACGAGAAGACCTTCCGCATCCGCTACCGGATCGACGGGGTGGCCCATGAGGTCATGAACCCGCCGTTGAAGTTGCGCGACGCGGTCATCTCTCGTCTGAAGATCATGGCCAACCTGGACATCGCCGAGCGGCGCTTGCCCCAGGATGGTCGCATCAAGCTCAAGCTTGGTCCCGAAAAAGAGATGGACTACCGCGTCAGCGTGTTGCCGTGTCTCTTTGGGGAGAAGGTCGTCCTGCGCCTCCTGGACAAGTCCAACCTGCAGCTCGACATGACCAAGCTGGGTTTTGAGCCCGGTCCGCTTAAGAACTTCAAGGAGGCCATCCACCGTCCGTACGGGATGGTTCTGGTCACCGGGCCGACGGGGTCGGGCAAGACGACGACGCTCTACTCGGCGTTGGCGGACTTGAACACGACCGAGGTGAACATCTCGACGGCCGAGGACCCGGTTGAGTTCAACCTGGCGGGCATCAACCAGTGCCAGATGAACGAGGGGGTGGGGCTCAACTTCGCCGCCAGCCTGCGCTCTTTCCTGCGTCAGGACCCGGACATCATCATGGTCGGTGAGATCCGTGACTTCGAAACGGCTGAGATTGCGGTCAAGGCGGCGTTGACCGGTCACATGGTGCTCAGCACCCTGCACACCAACGACGCGCCCAGCACGGTCAGCCGTTTG
>CAKZKQ010000336.1 GCA_937123825.1 uncultured Pseudomonadota bacterium | reverse complement strand
AGTGGGTGGATGGGAACTGTTTGAGGCGCGCTTCATCGGCAAAATTGGCCACTGGCGAGCTGGAGCGGTTGGGGATGTGGTTGCCCCAGGGGTAGGTGCGTGCGTCGGTGCCTCGGGCGGCTTTTTCCCATTCGGCCTCGGTCGGCAGGCGTTTGCGGACATACTTGCAGTATTTGATGGCCTGTTGGCTGTCGACGCAGTTGATGGGGTGCTGTCCCCGGTCGGCGTACGACCAGTTGCATTCAGAGCCGCTGTCGGTGGGTTCGGTGCAGTGGCCCGCGCGGACGCACTTTCGGTAAGCGTCGACGGTGACCTCGGTCAAGTCGATGTAGAAGGTGTCCAGGTGAACGTTGCGGCCAGGGGACTCGTCGTCCTCACACTCCGAGTCCCGCGACGGCATGCAGCCCATGTAAAACTTGCCTGCGGGCACCATCGCCATGCCATTGACCACCCGACCGCCCGTGCGGGGAGGGCGGCGAAGCTCGCCCGCAGGTTCGGCGCCGCTGCGGTGGTGGTCGGGGGTTTGGGGGCGTTGCTGGGCGCTGACTGCGGTGGCCATGGTGGCAGCCAGCAGGGTGACGCCAAGTGACCGAAGGGCGCTCTTGTGCAGTGGTGTGGGCATTGAGGCTCTTTCAAAGCTCCAGAGAAGACGGCTGGCGAGTCCGTCTGTGGGGTCTGGATGTATGGTAGAGCACGCGCGGGGGTTGGGCAATGTGGGCGGAGGGCTGACGCGGGGTTGAAGACCCCTTGTGAGGTTCTGCAAGGGGTCTGGCGCAGCTTGATGCCGCGCCGCAGGTTGAGGTCACGCGCTGCAAACGCCTTCGATGCAGGACTGACCCGGGCCGCAGTCGTCGTCGGAGTTGCAGGCCTGATCGCCTTCTTCTTCATCAACCTGACCGTCGCAGTCGTTGTCCAGACCGTCGCGGACTTCAACGGAACTGGGACCCACGTCTGGGTTGGTGTCGTCGCAGTCGCCGTCCTGGAGGCAGTCGCCGTCGCCGTCGCCGTCGGTGCATGCATCGGCGTCAATGCAGACGTTCATGGCGCAGATTTCGTTTTCGGCGCAGTCGGCGTCATCGGCGCAGCCCAGCGAGTTGGACTCGCAGACGCCTTCGATGCACACCTCGTCCTGGGCGCAGTCAGCATCGACGTTGCAGCCGTCGTCCGGGGCTGGCTGGCAGACGCCTTCAATGCAGACTTCGCCTTCACCACACTGAAGGTCCTCGCGGCACTGCGGGGGCTCTGGGGCGTCTTCGTCAATCGAGTCGTCGCAGTCGTTGTCGATCCCATCGAGGGTGTTGTCATCGGCGCTGGGGTTGATGGCGGCGTCGGTGTCGTCGCAGTCGCCGTCCTCGGGGCAGAACCCGTCGTTGTCGCCATCGACGCAGAGGTCGTTGTTGGGCTCGTCGTTGTTGGGCGTGTCGGGGATGGGGGTCTCTGGGCGACGGTCCAGGAACTCCTGTTCTGCTTGCTCCAGGCGCTCTTGCGGCAGCGCTTCGCGGCCCGAACATGCGATGACGGCGCGTCCCTGGTGCATGTGAGGCCGGTCGGGCGGGCAGTTGAAGCCCGTCTCAATCACCACCGCCTGCGCATAGACGCAAAGCGACTCGCCCTCAACGCTGATGTCCTCGCCGTTTTCACCGCAGACCGACGCGATGTCTGGCGTGTCCTGCTCTGTGCATGCGGTCAGAGTCAGGGCGAGCCCAGCGATGGCCAGCAGCACGAAACATGTTTTTATCATGGTGGCCTGTTGTGGGCGCGCCGAGGTGCGCGCGGTGTCAAACCTGCGTTGCATGGGCCTCAACCTCCGTCTTGTCCATCTTCCCATTCTGCGTCTGGGGCCCACAGGACCGACAGTTGCATGGGGACCGAGCCGTCCTCTTCCTGGGTGGCCAGCTCGTCGAGTTCACAAATCAACTTAAAAATGTGCTCTTCGTAGAGTGCCTTGAGCCTGGGAGCGTCCTGCGGGCGCACTCTGAAGCTCAGCGTGCGCGCAAACGCCCGCTGGTCTTGTTTGAAGAACCTGGCTTCGACCGCTTGAACGACCGAGAGCGTCAGGTTGTTGAGCGCATCGATTCTGGCCATCCATGGATCCTGAACAAGCCGGTATTGGGGTTCCCCAAGCTTGTAGAGGATCGTGGTGCGGCCCTGGATTTTCTGGATGCGCTTTTGTTCCACCAACTGCGCCAGTGTGTCGGCGATCTCGTCGGCCTCAAAGCCTTCGAGCGCCTGAGCGATGCGGACCTGGCTCAAAGGGCTGGCCCACAGCAGCTTCATGATCATTCGGGGGAGGCCAAACTCGGCCTCGGGTTTGGCAAAGTGCTCTTTGAGGTGTTTGGACAGCAGGCCGACCTTGCTCATGCTGATGTTGAGCAGGCCTTTGATGTCCTTCATCTTCATCTGACGGCGCTTGGCTTCCTGGTAGTAGGCCAACTCAATCAGACGCTTCATCTCCCGCAGGGGGATTTTGAAGTTGGTGGCCATCCGCGCCGCTGGCAGCAGCGACGAGAAGGTCACCTGGGTTTTTTGTTCCTCATCAGAGAGCACGGCCAACCTCAAATCTCTCTTGGACGTCGTTCAATACACGCTGCGCCAAATGGTCATTGTGCGCCTGAAGCACGACGACCGTCTGGCGCAGCGCGGGGAAGCCATCTTGAGAGGGTTGCAGTCATCCCAGGTGGCTTCGGGCAGGCGACACCGGCCTGCGTTGGGTTTGCTCAGCGGCAGATGCCTTCGATGCAGGACTGGCCAGGGGCGCATTCGTTGTCGGTGCGGCACGCCATGTTGTTGCCCCCTTCATCGACCATTCCATTGCAGTTGTTGTCAATGCCGTCGCGCTCTTCAGGGGCGCTGGGGTTGATCTGGGGGTCGTCGTCGTTGCAGTCGCCGTCTTCGATGCAGAAGCCGTCGCCGTCGTTGTCAAAGCACTCATCGCGCTCTGGGATGCACAGGCCGCGGGCGCAGATTTCGCCGCGAGCGCAGTCGTCGTCGGCGTTGCACTCCAGCATGTTGTTGTCGGGCCGACAGATGCCGTCGAAGCAGGCTTCGCCGCGGGCGCAGTCGTTGTCGGCGTTGCACTCAAGGTCGCCGCCTTCTTCATCGACCTGACCGTCGCAATCGTTGTCCAGACCGTCGCGGACTTCGACCGCGCCAGGGCCCACGTCCGGGTTGGTGTCATCGCAGTCGCCGTCTTCAATGCAGAAGCCGTCGCCGTCGCTGTCAATGCAGTCATCCTGGGCGGGCATGCAGACGTTGCGGACGCAAACCTCACCACGGGCGCAGTCGGCGTCTGCGCCGCAGCCCAGCGGCTCGTCGCCCATACAAACACCTTCGATACAACTCTGGCCCGGTGCGCAGTCGACGTTGGCGTTGCACTCCTGCTGGTCATCAAAGCCTTCATCGACCTGACCATCGCAGTCGTTGTCGAGGCCATCGAGGATCTCGGGGGTGTCAGGGTCGCAGGGAGGCTCGGCGTCGTCGGCGTCGAGCGGGTTGGTGCCTTGCTCGACCTCGTCACCATCGTTGATGCCGTCGCCGTCAGAGTCGGGGTTGTTGGGGTTGGTGCCCAACTCGCGCTCCTCGTCGTCGGTCAGGCCGTCGTTGTCGGAGTCCAGCGCGCCGGTGTTCGTCTCGACGTTGCCGGTCTCTTCGGTGGTGTCACCACAACCGGTCATCACCATTCCCAGCGCGATCATCGCAATCAACAAAACCTTGGCCTTCATGTCGTTCTCCCTCGTCGTTTTTGTGCAGGCAGGTCATCCCAGCGACCCGCCGTGGTGTGCCAACTCAGTGACCACAGTCTAGCCACGGGATTTCTGCAGAGCAATGGTTTTTATCCAGAAAAATGGATAAAGTTTGGTTGGTGGTGTTTCGAGTGCCGTCAATGCGACGTCGACGTTTGTGTGAGGGGCAGCTTTGTTGAGTGGTCAAGATTGATTGGGTGGGGTTTGCGGGAGATTTGGTGCCTTTGTGGGGGTTGGGTGTTGCGTTTGCGGGCTTTGGCGGACCAGATGTGTGGACGTCTTTGACCTGGAGGTATGGAGCCGATGACTGAGCCACAAGAGAGGGCCCGACCGGCGCGAATTCTGCCTGTGATTGTGCTGGCGCAGTTTGCGGGCACGGCGTCGTGGTTTGCGGGCAACGCCGTGATGGGAGACCTGCAAAAGGCCTGGGGTTTGGCCCCGGAGGCGGTCGGCTGGGTGACGTCGTCGGTGCAGGTGGGCTTTATTGTGGGCACGCTGGTGTCGGCGGTTTTGGTGCTTGCCGACCGGGTATCGGGTCGATGGTTGTTTTTGGCGGCGGCGTTGTCGGCGGCGGCGTTTAACGCGGCGCCGCTGGTCTTTGAGGGGCTGATGCCGCTGCTGGTTTTTCGGTTTTTGACGGGGGTGGCGCTGGCGGGGATTTACCCGGTGGGGATGGCGCTGGCGGCCAGTTGGTAGCAGAAGGGTTTGGGCAGGGCGCTGGGGTTTTTGGTGGGGGCTTTGGTGTTGGGGACGGCGTTGCCCCATTTGCTCAGAGGGCTCGGCGAGACCTTGTCGTGGCGTCAGACGCTGATGGTGGTGTCGTTTTTGGCGGTGCTTGGCGGCGGCGCGGTGGCGCTTTGGGTGCCTCAGGGGCCTTTTGCGCGCCGCAAAGGGGCGTTTGACCCCAAGGCGCTGGGGGCGATTTTTTCTCAGGCGGACTTCAGGGCGGCGGCGTTTGGGTATTTTGGGCACATGTGGGAGCTCTATGCCTTTTGGGCCTTTGTGCCGACCATCGTGGCGGCCTATGGGCAGCAACACGCGGGGGAGTTCAACGTCTCGCTCTGGTCCGGGTTGGTGATCGCGGTGGGGGCGCTGGGGTGTGTGGGCGGTGGTTTGTGGGCGCAGCGGGCTGGCAGCGCCAGGGTGGCGGCGACGCTTTTGGCCACCAGCGGGCTGTCGTGTTTGCTCTTGCCGTTGGTTTTCTGGGCGCCTGCGCCGGTCTTTGTGGCCTTTATGCTGGTGTGGGGGCTGGCGGTGGTGGGCGACTCGGCCCAGTTCTCGGCGCTCAGCGCTCAGACGGCGCCGCCGGGGCTGGTGGGATCGGGGCTGACGATCGCCACCTCGCTGGGTTTTGCGGTGACGATTTTGAGCATTGAGGGGCTCTCGGCGCTCAGCGGCGTGTTGCCCGCGCAGTGGTTGACGGTGCCGTTGGTTCTGGGCCCCGTGGCGGGGTTGTGGTCGGTGCGTCGGTTGTTGAAGCCTGCGCTGGTGGCTGCTTCATAGCCTTTTGTCTGGTCTGTGCCTGGTTTAGATTGTGGGGCGAGTGTTCTTTATGATTGGTGGCGCAACGGCATGCGGCTTTTGCGGGGCGATGTTTGTTGGGTGAACCATTGGGGTTTGGGGGGAGTGTGGTGAAGGTGTGGTCAAAGATTGGGCTTCTTGCCGTACTTTTGGTGGCGATGGTGGGGTGCTCACAGGACGAGCCTGCGACGCAAAACTCGCCAGATGGTACGCCGTTTGCAGACGCTGGTGGGGATATTGATGGGCCGGACCTGGTTGATGACGCCCAGGGGCAGGGCGACGCCATGGCTGAAGATGAGCCGGAAGAGCCTGGTGATGGCTTTCCTTCGGTGGACCAGCTCCCGGCCAATCCCCAACTGCCCGACCTCTTGACCATGCTTGACGGCACGCCGGTCACTTCGCCGCAGCAGTGGACCACCCAGCGGCGCCCTGAGGTGCTCAGGATCATGGAGCATTACGCCTTTGGTCAGACGCCCCCGGGGCCGTATGAGCTTGAGGCAGAGGTGGTGGGGGAGTTTGACGACGCTTTGGGTGGCAAGGCGACGATGAAGCTCCTGACTTTGAATGTGGGACCGGGGGCGGCGTTGCCTGTGGACGTGCTCCTGGTGGTGCCCAACGGTCTGGATGGCCCTGCGCCGGTCTTCATGGGGCTGAACTTCTTTGGAAACCACACCACCATCGATGATCCCAGGGTGCCGCTGGCCAGAGGGTGGGTCCCTGAGCGCGGGGAAGGTGTGGAGGAGAATCGGGCGACCGAGGCGTCGCGCGGGACGGTGTCAGACAGGTGGCCTTTTGAGGCCATTGTGGACGCCGGTTACGCGCTGGCGACGGTCTACCATGGGGACATCGACCCGGATTTTGCCGATTTTGGCAACGGCATTCATGCGCTTTACGGCGAGCCGGAGGGAGATCGGGATAAGCAGGCCTGGGGGACGATCGCGGGCTGGGCCTGGGGCGTGTCGCGGGTGGTGGATCATCTGGTGACCGAGCCTGGGCTGGACGCGGGGCGGATTGCTGTGGTGGGGCACTCTCGCAACGGCAAGGTGGCGCTCTGGGCGGCGGCTCAGGACGAACGCATCGCCATGGCCATCTCCAACATGTCCGGTTGTATGGGGGCGGCGATCAATCGACGCCGTGAGGGCGAGACGATTGGCATCATGAACCTTGCCTTTCCGCACTGGTTTGCGTCCGAATTGCACGACTTTGGCCGCCAGGAAGACAAGCTGCCCTTTGACCAGCATTTTTTGACGGCCCTGGTGGCCCCGCGCCCCGTGTTGATCAACAGCGGCGTGGATGATCACTGGGCGGACCCCGAAGGGGAGTTTCTGGGGGCCGCAGAGGCCGGACCCGTCTATGAGCTGCTGGGGCAGGGGTCGATGGCGACGCAGCAGTGGCCGGGTGTGGGTGAGCTGGTGGAGAGCCCGCTGGGGTACCACATGCAAAATGGGGGTCACGCGCTGAACCTTGAGGGGTGGTTGGCCTTTATCCGTTTTGCGGATCTGCACCTTTGAGCCGTTTGTTGGCTCTGTAATCAATGACCACAAGGTGGCCTGGGCTTTGTGAGCGCGCCTTTGGGTGCGTTTGTGGGGTCTTTTGGGGTCGTGTGGGCAGTTGGGAGCGCTTTGGCCCCTGGTCGGGTGCTCGCGGCGTCCTTGATGTGCGCGATATGCACAACCTGCGTGCGATGGTTTGACGTTCGCGCTGAACCCTCATAGTACACTTGAGGTGTGATTGATGGTGGGTTGAAACGAGGTAAACCTGTGAGCCAAGACCATATAGACTGTCCTCAGTGCGGCAACGAACTGGCCGCCGAGGCAAAATTCTGTCGCTTTTGTGGCTTTGACATGTCCGGCGCCGAGCCTGAGGCGGTCGAGCCGGAGCCCGAGCAGGAAGAAGCGCTGTCGTGCAACGCTTGCGGGGCCGAGCTTGAGGCGGACGACAAGTTCTGCCGCCAGTGTGGCACGCCCGTGGGCGCAGCGCCCGAGCAAAAGGAGGCGCCGCCTGCCAAGCCCGAGCCCAAAACCGACGACGTTGATGATGAGGACGATGAGGACGACGAGAGCCTCGATGAAGAGGTTCCTGAGTCTCGCCCCAAAAAGCGCCGTCCGAAGTCCGCGCGCCCTCGTCCCAGGCGCCGAGCCCCGCGCGCCGACGATGATGACCGCCCTGAGCCCCGGCGCCGGCGCAAAGGCCGCAAAGACAACAACAACCGCACGTTGTTGATGGTCGGTGGCTTCCTGCTGGTGGCCGTGGTGGTGGTCGTCATTGCCCAAGGCGGCGGCAACCAACAGACCAGCCGCCCCATCTCGCCGGGCACCCCGATTGAGGGCGGCGCGCCGGGCAACACTGGCGGCGGCGGTTTTGCCGAAGGCAGCAACGGCTCCGACCCCAGCGACATCACCGGCACGTTGACCTTCTCGCCCGACATGCTCAAGCAGGTCGAAGCCACCGGCCCCATGCGCATCTTCATCATCGCGCGTCCCCAGGACCAGCCCACCGGCCCCCCGCTGGCGGTGTCGATCGCCGTCATGCAGTCCACGGCCAAGCCCGTGCCGTACAGCATCGGCCCGGCGGACTTGATGATGGGCACTGGGGACTTCTCGCAGCCGGTCAACATCAGCGTCACCTGGGACCGCGATGGCAACGCCTCGACCAAAGAGCCGCTGGACGTGGTCGGTGGCCCGGCCAAGAACCCGGTCAAGCCCGGCACCAAAGGGGTTGATCTTGTCCTGAGCGAGTTCCGCAGCGAGCTTGCCGCGCCCGCGCCTTCTGAGCCTGGAGCAGGGGCTGAGAGTGCGCCCGCCGAGGCGCCCTCCAGCGCACCGGCCGAAGGGCAGGGTGGTGCTGCTCCGGCAGCCGGTGAGGCGACTGGGGGCATTTCGGGCAAGATCACCGTCTCCCCCGAGCTTGCTGGTGCGCTCCCCAACGGCGGGTTCTTCTTTGTCATCGCGCGTCCCGCGGGCCAGAGCGCAGGGCCTCCGCTGGCTGTGGCCAAGATCCCCTCGGCGCCCCCGCCCGCCCAGTATCGCCTGGGTCCCGAGCACGTGATGGCCGGTGGCGACTTCAACCAGCCGATGAACATCACCATCCGCTGGGATCAGGACGGCACCGCCAACACGCAACCTGGCGACATCTCCGGGGCGTTGGCCAGCCCCGCCAAGCCCGGTGACACCGGTGCTGACGTGATTCTTAACAAGAAACACTGAAAAATCCTCAAGAACATCATTTTCTTTTGAAGATCTCGACCTGGGGGCCGTCGAAGGCCCCTAAGAAAGCCTGAATTGTGCCTGGAGCACGACGGAAATGGAGGTCCCATGAAAGATTCAAGCCGGCTGATGATTCCAGCCTGGGCCCTTGGACTGGCGACGGTGATGTTCACCACGCTGGTGATGATGGCCTTTTGCGAGGACGCAGACGCCCAGCGCAGGCGGCGTCGCACTCGCGGGCCGCTGCGCGAAGCCATTACGCTGCGCATCTCTCCTGCCTTCACCGGTGCTTGTGATGCGGGCACCGAGTTTTGTGTGGAGCCTGAAGCGGGCCTTCAGTTGGTGCCCGACCTTGGGCTGGGCATCCGTCTGGGGCTGGTGACCATCGAAGGTCGTTTCTTTCACAACCCCTACACCGACGAGGGCCGGGAGGCTTCAGCGACGAGCTTTCTGGCGTCGTTGAAGATCCACCCCATCTCCCAGGGAGACCTGGACCCCTACATCTCCTTTGGTGTGGGCTATATGGCGCTCTTTAAAGACCAGGGGCGCGGGGATGACCTCTTGCTCGATGGTCTGGCGGGGCAGATTGGCGTGGGGGTGGATTACTTCCTTGGCCGTCAGTTCTCCATTGGCCTGAGCACCGATTATCTGGTGATGACGCCGTCTGTGGAGAATCCCAACGCCGACCCCGAGACCGAAGGGTTTTGGACGGGGCGTTTGAACTTCACCCTCTACTTTGGTTTGCCCACGGCCAGCAGCGAGCCGCGCAAGAAGAAGCGCCGCCGTCGTCGCCGTCGTCCCAAGAAGAAAAAGAAGAAGGAAGAGTTCTTCTGAGTCGCTTTGAGTTGGGTGCATGCAGAGGCTCCTTTGCGTGAGATTGGAGCTGGCGTTGGTTGGGGGAGGCGTTGAGATGGGACAAAACCAGCGAACATTGTCCTTGTGGGTGGCAGCGCTGGCGACGTTGATGTTTGTGTCCGTGGTGATGGCGGCGTTTTGTGACGACGCTGACGCTCGAAGCCGCCGACGTCGCCGCGGACCCGACCGAGAAGGGTTCTTTATTCGGTTTGCGGTGGCCTTCACCGGTGCGTGCGTTGAGGGAACCGAGGTGTGTCAGGAGCCTGACCCCGGTTTTCAGTTTACCCCTGATCTGGCCTTGGGTGGGCGCTTTGGCACCCTGGGCTTTGAGGGGCGCACCTTCTTCAACCCCTACGCAGATGGCGACGATTTGGGGTTGGCCTTTTCGATGCTCTTTTCCTTTAAACTCTTCCCGCTCCAAGAGGGGCGCTTGGATCCCTATGTCTCTGTGGGTCTGGGTTACCTTGGTCTGCACCGGCTTGAAGACGGTCCAGATACAAATCCATCGGCGTTTGGGCTGGCCGGGCAGATTGGTGCAGGCCTGGATGTCTACATCACCGACGATTTTTCGATGGGGTTGGGGA
>CAKZKQ010000335.1 GCA_937123825.1 uncultured Pseudomonadota bacterium | reverse complement strand
CGTTGGTCTCGGGTGTGACGCTGGGTTTGCTGGCGCAGTCCGACAATGACACACTTTCCCAGCAGGGTTTGCCCTACGAGCGCAAGGTCTCGGCCCAGAACCGCGGCGAGACGCTGGCGCTGCTGGCTGATGTCAGCTTTGGGGTCAGCGTGGCGGCGGCTGGGGCGGCGGTGGCCATTTATTTTCTCTCCGATGACGCCCAGGAGCAGCCTGCGCCAGTGACGATCGTGCCCGCAGTGGGCGATTCGTTTGTGGGCGTGGGCGCGGCGATGGACTTTTGAAGGGGCTGCCGGTGGATAAGGTGCAGAACATCAGGTGGTGGGTGTTGGTGGTGGTGACGGTGGCGGCGGCGCTCTGGGGCGTCGGGTGCAGCCTCGTGCTGCCCTTTGAAGCCTGTCAGACCAACGCCGAGTGCACGCTCGATGGCGAGGTCTGCACCGCCGATGGTTTGTGCGGTCCCTGTCAGTCCGCCTCGGACTGCGATGCCGGGCAAGCCTGTCAGGATGGCCTGTGTGTTGTGACCTGCCAGGACAATCAGGGGTGCGCCGAGGGCCAGGGCTGTGTGGATGGGGTCTGTGACGTCTGCGCGCTGGATGAACACTGCGGCGATGATCAGGTTTGTCTGGGCGGTCAGTGCGTGGTGGGCTGTGCCGACGCCTCGGACTGTGACCCCGGACAGGTTTGCATCGACAACGCCTGCGGCGCGTGTCAGGTCGACGAGCAGTGCGGCCCCGGTCAGGTCTGCTCCCGCGGCAATGTCTGCCTCAATCTGATTTCTCCCGAGTGTGATTTGATTGTGGGGCCCTTTGCCGAGCCCAACGCCGTGCGCCTTGGTGTGGTGCTGAGTCTGAGCGGTCGAAGCTCCGAGTCGGGACAGAACCCGCTGTCGGCCATCCGTCAGGCGGTGGCCGAGATCAACGGGCGCGGCGGTCTTCAGGGCAACCAGAGCGGCCCGCTGACCTTTTTGGTCTGTGACGGCCAGGGCGATCCCGAGGTGGCCAACCGCGCCGTGACCCACCTGGGTCAGGTCGCCAAGGTGCCCGCTTTCATCGGCCCTGCGCAGTCTCGTCAAGTGCTGGCCGTGGCCGACAACGCCGTGGCCGAGCAGATGGTCATGATGTCCCCGTCGGCCACCGCCGTGGGCATCAGCAACATCGACGACAACGATCTGGTCTGGCGCACCGCGCCCCCCGACAGCTTCCAGGCCAACACCCTCTTCTACTTTGCCTACTGGCAGCTCCTTGAGCGCGAAGCCGCCGGAGACATGGACCTGACCGTCGCCACCGTCTACAGCAACGACGCCTACGGGGAGAGCTTCGTCAACGCCTTCACCGCCGCCCTTCAGGGCAGCACCCAGGGGCAGTTGATGGTCAACTACCACTCGCTGCCCTACCTGGCCAGCAACGAGGCCGAGGTCCAGCAGGCCGCCAACGATCTGCTGATGCTTGAGCCGGTGCCAGACGTGGTGCTTTTGGTGGGTTTTGAAGAGGCGTCCAACATCATGCGCACCATCAAGGGTGACCCCGACCTGTCTCAGTCGGCGTTCTTCTTGACCGACGGGACCCGGGGCGTGGAGCTGCGCCTGGCCTTTGAAAACGCCCAGGAGTTGCCCGAGCTTCTCTTTGGTTCCGTCCCCGCCGCGCGCAACTCGCCGGTGTTTGCCAACTTTGCCCAGCAATACGCCGCCCGCAACGCTGGCGTGACCCCGCCTGTGTGGACCGAGCACACCTACGACGCCGTGTATCTGCTGGCCTACGCCGCCGCTGCGGTCCAGGGCGACGAGATCACCGGCCCGGCGCTGGCGGCCAACCTCAAGCGGATGAGCGATCCCAACGGCGTCAAGATCGACGTGGGCCCCACCGATCTGCCCGCGCCCTTTTTGGCCTTGTCCCGGGGCGACGCGCTGGACGTGGAGGGGGCCTCTGGGCCGCTGGACTTTGATGTGGAGATCGGCGACCTGAAGAGCACCGACATCTTGCGCTGGACCGTGGAGCCGGGGGCCAACGCCTTTAAAGAGTGCGGCGTGGTCAGCAGCTTTGGGGCCGACGGCTCGGTGGAGCGGTTCTGGTGCGCGGCGCGCTGTCTGGAGCAAAACAACGAGGTGCTCTGCCGCCCCGTCAATACGCCGCCTTGAGAAGCGCGGCGCTCTCTGGCACTGTCTGGGTCTGGGGTTCGTGCTTCGGTTCCAGTTGCGCATGCCATATCCCTCGACGCCTTGCCTACGTCGCCTGCAATGAGCCGGCGGCGCGTGCGTTCGAGTTCACCGCGCAACGCATTCAGCATCAGGTCAGACACCGCACCCATGCACAACATCATTTCCCTGGCCGCCCACCGCGGCCATGCACCTGAGCCCCAAGGGCTTGAGGTGATCTCCTCTGTCCCGTCCAACCCCACGGGACCCTCCATTGTTTTTGTTCACGGCGCTTTTGCGGGGGCCTGGTGCTGGGCCGAGCATTTCCTGGATCACTTTGCCAAGCTTGGATACCCGTCCCACGCGCTGAGTTTGCGGGGGCACGGCGCCAGCGCAGGCCAGGATGGGTTGGCGAAGCACAGCCTGAGTGACTACGTCAGCGATCTGGCCATGGTGGTTCGGGCGATGGACGGCCCCGTGGTCCTTGTGGGCCACTCCATGGGCGGTTTTGTGGTGCAGAAGTACCTGGAGCGCCTTGGCATGGGCGCAGACCCTGGGGTGCAGATCGGCGGGGCGGTGTTGATGGCCTCGGTGCCGCCCCAGGGGCTGGTGCCGCCGACGATGTGGATGGCCTGGACTCAGCCGGCGTTGATCCAACGCCTGACGATGCTCTTGATGGGTGGTCCCGAGTTGGCCAACCAGTTTTTGGTGCCCGACGCGGTGGGTCAATCCCTCTTTGCCAGCGACCTGAGCCGCGAGCGCGTGGAGTCGTTGATGGCGCGCTTTCGGGGAGAGTCCCAGCGCGTGGTTCTGGACATGACGTTGCTGGACCCGCTGTGGTTGTGGTGTGTGCCCAGGGTGCCGATGCTGGTCCTGGGCGCCGAGCACGACGCCTTTGTGCCCCCGGCGTTGGTGCACATGACGGGGCTGACCTACGGCCGCCCGGTGGAGGTGGTGCGGGGGATGGGCCACGCGATGATGTTGGAGGCGGACTGGGAGCGTGCCGCCGAGCCGATCGTTGGGTGGTTGTCGGGAACTTGAGCTTGCCTTTGAGGGCCGTCTTGGCGCATGCTGTGCGCGGCGATACCCATGGATGTCCTGTTGCGTTGGATTCACCACGTTGGTGACCCGTCCGCGCGTCTGCTTTTTGCCAAAAGCGCCCCGGCGGTGGTCTTTGGTGTCGTCAGGTTTGGAGGGTGCTGACAGCATACCCGTCGTTTGGCGGCTCGATGTCTGTCCGCGTTCTTTTAATAAGGCTAGACCGAGTACCGTTTAAAAAAGAGCCTTGCGAGGGCGAGAAATCGCAGTCCAGTTCGAGGAGGAGAGCGCAGACGAACCGGGGGTTCGTCGAGCATCGACGACGAAGAAATGGGCTGTGATAGCCGTCAGCGCTGGCTCATTTTGAGCGGGACACGGTCTATCGGTAAAGACTCGCCGTCGGCTTTGGCCGGTGGTTCAACAAGGCAAGAGGGCAGGGCATGATGTTGCGCAAAATGACGCTGGGTTCGCTGGGATTGATTCTGGGGCTGGGCTTGCTGACGGGTTGTGGTCAGTCCTACGAAGGGGACTACCAGGGCAACTTGAGCATGTCCGGGTCGGTGCAGGCGGCGGGCAAGACCGTGCCGCTGAACCAGACCATGCCCGGCATGTCGGTCAAAGTCTCCAAGAGCGGCGACGGCTTTCAGATCGTCACCCCCCAGTGCACGTTGGAGGCCACCGAGGACAAAGCTTCCAAGTCGCTGATGATCAAAGAAGACCAGAGCTGCCCGGTCAAAGCCGCTGGCAAGACCATGCAGGTGGCCACCTCGGGCAGCGCCAAGATCGCCGACGGCAAGATCGACCTGACCATCGAAGGCGCGATCAGCGGTGAGGCCACCGGGACGGTTAAGTGGGGCTTCAAGGGCAACAAAAAAGAGTGACGCCGATGGGCGCGCGCTGAGTTTGCACAGTGATTGAAAGGGCGCGGCTCCAAAGGCCGCGCCTTTTGTCCTCTGGGCTGGTGGCTGTGGGTTTTGAGCCCTTGTATTGGGCTTTTAAGGCGATGTTGGGGGCTCAATGAGGCCGGTTTGGGTGCCATTTGCCCCAAAGAAGCCCATAATCCCCCGGAGGTCTGGACGAGGGGGTCAGGGGTCGTGTAGACCCACAGGTGGGATCTTTTGTGACGTTTTGATGACTTTTGACGCCCTGAGTTCTATGAGACCCTTTAAATGTTGCGCCCTTCTTTGCCTCTTGCCGTTGCTTGTGACGGCCGCCTGTGGTGACACCGACAGCGAGCCCGCCGCGGCCGAGGAATCCAACAACGATGGGGGAGACGGCGGCAAGGCCGACATCATCGGCGAGGATGATCGTCAGGATCTCTTTGCCTTTGAGGATGGCTCTTTGCCCAAGCGCCTGGCGCGCTCGACGGCCATGGTCATGTCCAGCACCCAGTTGGACCAGGAGTCCGACCCGGACCACGTCATTTTGAGGAACATGCCCACGTTGGGCAACGCCCGGCAGCTGTGCGACGACCAGCCCTTTGTGGAGCAGCCCTCGGTGGGGTTTTGCACGGCCTTTTTGGTGGCGCCTGACATTGTGGTCACCGCGGGTCACTGTCTGACCGAGCGCGAGTGTCCGACCACGTCCTTCATCTTTGGCTTTGGTTATGAGGAGGCGCCCGAGGACCCGATCGAGGACCTGCGCCAGATTCCCAAAGAGGACGTCTATGCGTGCGCCGAGTTCATCAGCGTGCGCGCGCCGCAGGAGTGCGGGGACGCCGACGGGATGATCATCCGCCTGGACCGCCCTGTGGAAGGGCGCGAGGTGTTGACCTACCGCCGCGAAGGGCAGATTGAGCCCGACACCGAGATCTTCATGATCGGACACCCCGACGGTGTGCCTTCAAAGGTGGCCACGGGGCTGACCCGCGACCCCATCTCTGAGGTCGTCTTCAAGGACAACCTGGACAGCTTCGGTGGCAACTCGGGCTCGCCGGTTTTCAATGCCGAGACGGGTGTGGTCGAAGGGATCCGTTCGTGTTCTTCGGGCGAGCACTCGGTGCCGAGCGAAGATGACCCGTCGTGCAAGGTGCTTTACCAGTGTGAGGAAGACGGCAGCGACTGCGACATTGTCCTGGGCACGACCTACAGCATCACGCACCTGGCTCCAATCCTCGACGGTGTGTTGGGGATCGAGGACGAGGTCAACAACGACGCGCCTCCAGCGTCGCCGTGCTGCGTCAGTCAGGAAGGCGGCGGCTGCGGGGACGAAGAGATTGAGGCCTGCGTGTGCGCCGAAGACGATTTCTGCTGCACGACCCAGTGGGACGGCGGCTGCGCGGCACAAGTCGAGCGCCTGGGCTGCGGCTCTTGCCAGTAGACCGGGCTCCGGTCTGACTCGATTGTTTGGTTTCTTTGATATCCCCCCTTTAAAAATCGCCTAAGTTTTGTGACCTGCAACGCTGCCCTGGCCAGACATCCTGGCCAGAACGCCGGTGGTCTGGGACATTGTGGTTTGCCCTGGTTGACTCAAGCCGGGGGAACGATGACCCGACCGGATGTGGACGGCGGTATGAGCGAATCCAAGAGTTCTGAGTCTTCATCGCCCAGGCTCCATCACGTTGATCTGACCCGTGGTTTGATCATGGCGTTGATGGCGCTCGACCACGCGCGGCTTTTTGTGGCCAGGGATCACCCTTCGGAGTTCTGGGGGGTGGCGCTGCCGCAGTATGACGGGCAGACTGTGCCGTTTTTGACGCGTCTGGTAACCCACCTGTGTGCGCCGGGGTTTTGCTTTTTGATGGGGGTCAGCATGGCGATGCTGACCGCCAACCGGCAGCAGAAGCAGGGCTGGAGCCGGGGTCAGGTGGCGCGCTACTTCCTCTTGCGCGGGGCGATGCTCTGTGTTTTGCAGCACGTGGTGGAGAACCCGGCGTGGTTGCTTGGCAACATGGGCTCGGCGGTGGGGGTGGAGCACTACGGTGTGGAGACCATCCCGGGGGCCGGGGACAACATCTGGCTGCACTTTGGGGTGCTCTACACGCTGGGAGCGTCGATGATGCTCTGGGGGGCGTTGATGTGGCTGCCCAGCGCGGCGGTGGGGGTGTTGAGCGTGCTGGGGATTTTGGCCTCGGCGGTCTTTTTGCCGGACGCTTCGCTCAGCGGTGAGCCCTGGGGAGCGGCGTTGAACCTGCTCTTGATTCCGGGGCGTTCCCAGGTGCTTCAGGTCTATTATCCGCTCTTGCCCTGGGCTGGCGTGGTGGGTTTGGGCGTGTTGTACGGCAGGGGGGTGCAGGCGCGGCCTGAGCGGGCCTTTGGGTGGGCGGCCTGGGGCGGTGCGGCGGCGCTGGCGGTCTTTGGGGTGGTGCGCGCGTTGGGTGGTTTTGGGAACCACCATGGGTTGTCTCAGCCGGGGTGGATCGGCTGGTTGAACGTGACCAAGTACCCGCCGTCGCTGGCGTATCTGGGGCTGACTTTGGGGGTGGTGGGGTTGATGCTGGCCGGTTTTGCGCTTGTGAAGCGCCGTCCGGACACCAACCATCCGTTGATGGTTCTGGGGCAGACGGCGCTGGGGTTTTATGTGGCCCACCTCTACCTCTATGCGGTGGTGGGGTACGGGTTTGCCCATGGCAGCTCGTTTGCGGTGCTTTATGGGGTGTGGGCAGCGGGTTTGGTGCCGCTTTACGTCATCAGCAGGCGGTGGCGCGCGTTTAAGCGGGCGAAGCCCTCGCAGTCGCTGTGGCGGATGTTTTAATCTTTGGGCTGTTTCTGGGTAAGACGGTGCCAGTTTTGTGGGGTCGAGGCAGCGGTGCGGGCTTTTTTTGCGTGTGCCTTGCGTGTATGTTGCAGCAGAACGAAAGTGTTTATTGTGTGACGTTTGTGTGAAGTGGGTTGTGGCGATGAAGAAGTGGTTGTGGTGTCTGGCGGTGTTGGTCGTGGGGGTCCTGGCCGGGTGTTCCGAGGATACCGGCGGCGGTGACACGGTGGCTGGCGACGAGGTGCCCTTTGCTGGCGGCGATCCTTGCCCCGAGGGCGGCTGTGAGGAGATCGAGATTGGCGACTTTGTGGCCGATCAGAAGACCGACGGCGACTGGACCGAGGCGCTCAAGTGCAAGCCCATCCCCGAGATGGAGCCGCTGGTTGATCCAAAGATCATCATCAGTCTCGATGGCTTGACGCTGCGCCTGGTGGATCAGGCCGGGGATTACGATCGGGTCTTTCCGATTGGGCCGGGGGCGATCAACTCGGCGGGCGTCAGCAAGACGCCTTTGTCGACCGGGGCGCCGGACGGCGTCTTCTACACGCGCACCGACAAGCCGCAGGTGGTCGACAACCCGCAGGTCGAGCGGGCGCTGTGGGCCTGGAACTTCTCTTGCCGCTTCTGGGGCCACGGGCTGCCTTACTTTGGCGGTCTGCCCTTCATCCGCCTTGAGGGCACCAGCCGCGCCGTTTACGGCATCCACGGCCCGATTGACCAGTTCACGCTGCCCAGCGGCGGCCTGCTGCGCCGCGGTTATGTCAGCGCCGGTTGCTTGAGGATGGATCCCGACGATTTGGTGGAGGTCTACGCCTTGATTCAGGGCCACAAGGCCCCGGTGCGGATTCAGAAGGCGCTTGATCGCCGCGAGGACGGCACCGCCGTGGACATCGACGACAACTGGCTGCTCTCTGAGTGTCAGTCCGATGAGGATTGCCGCTTTGATGGGGGTGTGTGCCGGACCAACGCCTATTCGGGCCGCGGTTACTGCACGTCGGTGTGCGATGGCTTCTGCGCCGATCGCGAGCGTTACCCGAACACCATGTGCGTGGCGGACCCGAACGGCGGTGAAGAAGGCATCTGTGTGCCCTTCTCGGACCCGACGACCAACGGTTGTGCCCGCTACGGCGCCTTTGACGCGCTGAGTGCGGCGTCCTTGGGCGACCCCAACAAGGTCCGCGACGTCTGCTTGCCCGTCCCTGAGGGCTGGATCGGCGCCTACTGCCTGTCCGACACCGATTGCACGACCGAAGGCACCGTGTGTTCACCGCTGGCCAGCGGCGAAGAAGGGGCTCCGGGCATCTGCTCCATGCCCTGCGAGCAGTTCTGCCCCGACACCGATGGCGCGCCCTCTACCTTCTGCGTCAACGCGCAGGTGGTGACGGGCGCCGAAGAAGGCGGCGCCTGCGTGGCCCAGTGCCAGCAGGACGGCGACTGCCCGCTGGGTCTGCGCTGCGTGGAAGAGTCCCGCATCAACCAGCCCGAACGCACCGCCACGGTCTGCCTGCCCTGATTGAATGGATTCAGAGCCCGTCGACGACGCCCAGGTGGTTGGCGACGGGGCGCTCTCGCATGGGGATGCGCGTGTGGATGGGCGAGTTGAGGACTTCGACTTTGTCCGAGACGCGGCCCACCATGGTGGTTGAGCCGCCGCCATCGAGGTTGAGCGCGGTGTGAACCCCCGGCACCCGAACCAGCCCCGCCAACTCCGGCAGCGTCACCCCGTTGCTGTAGCCTTCCTGACGCCCATCGACCGCAAACATCCACAAGCGCGTGCCGTCTTTGTTGATGCCCACCGCCGTACGAGGTGACGGTCTGTTGGCCGCCGCGCCGCGCGTGGCTGGCAGTGAGCGCCCCTCCCAGACCAACAATGGCCGCCCTGCCAGCGCCTCCTGTGTGCCTTTGGGGCACCCCCGGCGCGTGATCAGCGCCTTGCCCTCGTGAACACAAAAGACCGGCAAGACCTTGGAGTCCGTCGAGTACGGCTCACCGTTTGAGATCGTCAACCCATAGACGTTCACCGGGTCGCCGTCCTGAGGGTAGTAGTTGAAGAGCGAGCTGCCCTCAAAAGGTTCAAAGAAGCTGCCGTTGATGGCCACCTGCGCGTTGTGGGTTTTTGCAAAGTCCCGCACGGTGGCGGCGCTCAGCTCGTGGCCCTCTTTGGGGCTCGGCGGGGTGACCATGATGGAGCGGCCAGCCACGGTCAGGTCGATCTCGATGGTGTGGAACATCAACCGCCGGGGCTCGGTCAGCACGCGGCGCGTGTAGGTGATGCCTTCGGCCAGGATGCGCTCGTCATCGACGGCCTCGGGGCGGCTGGGCCACGAAAACCAACCGATGAGGGCCGCCAGGACAGGCAGGGCCACCAGCGCCGTCAGCACCGGGCGTTTGGAGACATTGAGGATGGTCACAGAGCGTCTTCGTTGATGGCGCCGTGGTCCTGGGGCACAAAGCCCTTTGGCCAGCGCGTGTGGTCGTTGAATCGAGCACCCAAGAGGTCCACCTTGTCAAGGCACGCGACTGTCAGATCGGCGCCGTGGAGCTTGGCTCGTCGCATCACCGATCCCGTCAAGTCGGCGTCGGAGAGCTTGGCGTTGGTCAAGTTGGCCTCGGTCAAGTCGACACCGTTGAAGCGACAGTTGACCGTTTCGACATCGACCAGCGAAGCGTGCGCAAATGAAGACCCCTCAAAGTCACTGTGATGGATGTGCCCTCGGCGCAGTGAGGCGCGCTCAAAAGATGTGTTTTGCGCCTGGGTGTTGTGGATGCCGCAGCGATCGATGTGGGCTGAGACCAGGTTGGCCCCGGTGATGTCGGCGTTGTAGAGCTGCAGCGACTCAATGTGGGCGCGGTTGAAGTTGGCGCCAGGGAGCGTGGACTGGCGAAAGGACACGCCGCGCCCTACGGCGCCCTCAAGGCTGACGTTGTCCAGCGTGCACTGGTTGAAGTGGGCGTTGTAGAGGTTGGTGCGCTGGAGCTTGGCCCCCGAGAGGTCGGTTTGGGCAACGACAAGGCCCTGGAGGTGGTGTTCTTGCAGGTCGACGCCGGGTCCAAGGAGTTTGGCGCCGTGTTGTTGGGGGTCAAAGTCCGCAGGCCAGGTGACCTCGGCGGTGTAGATGCACTGGCGCAGTGTGGTGTTGTTGAGGGCGGCGGTGCCCAGGTCGCAGTGGTCGATGTACGTGCCTGTGAAGTTGGCGCCGGTGAGGTGGGTCCGTGTGAAGGTGCAGTGGCTGAGCACGGTCATGTTGGCGTTGTAGTGGGTTCGGTAGGGG
This sequence comes from uncultured Pseudomonadota bacterium, assembly GCA_937123825.1. Taxonomy (GTDB): domain Bacteria; phylum Myxococcota_A; class Bradymonadia; order Bradymonadales; genus CAKZKQ01. Next base: position 1,087 of record CAKZKQ010000335.1, on the reverse strand, counting down.
TCGAGCGACGGCGGGCGTTGGTAGAGTTCTTGGGTGTTGAAGACGGTACCAGAGAGGTTGGCGTCGGTGAAGCGGGTGTGGCTCAGGTGAGCGCTGGTCAGTTTGGCGCGGCTTAAGTTTGCGCCGGTGAGGTCGGAGTTTGCGATGGCGGCTTGATCGAGTGTGGCGCTGCGGAGATCGGCGTCTGCGAAGCAGGCGCCGTCGAGCCTGCACCGTGTCATCTTGGCTTTGAAGAGCTTGCCCTCCTGGAGCGAGGTCTCCAAAAACTGAACGTGGTTGAGTTCTGAGTGGGACAGGTCCAGGTGGTCGAGGCAACCTCGCAGTGACACCGCGCCGAGCTTGGTTTTGCGGGCGACGATGCCTTTGCCGATGAGCACGGCTTTGGCCGGGGTGAAGCCTTTGGGCCAGCGTGTGTTGGCGTTGTAGATGGCGCCGTGGAAGTCCGCTCTGGCGAGGTTTGTACTGGTGAGGTCGGCGTCGGTCAGGTCGCACTGGCGCAGGTTGGCGTCGGCGAGGTTGGCGCCGGTGAGGTTGGCCTTGTGGAAGATGCAGTTTTGGAGCCGAGCCTGGCTGAAGTCGCAGTGGCTCAGGTCGGCGCCGACGAAGCGGCCGTGGTTCAGGTAGGCTTCGCGAAAGTCGGTGTGTGAGAGCTTGGCGTCGTGGAGGTGACTCGATGACCGAATGAGGTAGAGGGGGCTGCGGTCGATCTGTCGAGGGAGTGTGGTGTGGGGGTCGTGGAGTGCGCCGGTGAGGTTGGCGCCGATGAGTCTGGCGCTTTGGAGGTTGCACTGGCGCAGGTCGGCGCCAGAGAGATCGGCGTGACGCAGGTCGACGTGGTTGAGCTTCATGCCACGGAAATCAGCGCGGCGCAGGTCGGCCCACGGGACCAGCTCATTGGGTTCGGGTTTGCGTCTGATTGGTGGGACGTGTTCGCGTTGGGGTGGGCGCTGGGTTTTGTGGTCGGTGGGTTTGAGTCCTTTGGGCCAGAGCGTGGTGTGGTCCGAGATGGCGTCGTCGAGGATGGCGCCGACCAAGACGGCGTCGGTGAGGTCGGCCCCTGTGAGGTCAGCGCCGTTGAGGTTGGCTC
>CAKZKQ010000334.1 GCA_937123825.1 uncultured Pseudomonadota bacterium | reverse complement strand
CCAATATGTTCAGGACAACACCCAGTTCCTCAGCGATGGGTTTTCGGACATCGTGGAGGTCCTTTCGGCAGCCAGCGCGCTGGCCAAGGTGGTGGCCCAAAGCGATGATCCCGCTCTTGTGGAGGCCGCGCAGGGATTTGAGCGACTTTGTGAAGAGGCCGACGTGGAGTTTCTTCATGAAGAAGTCCCTCAGGCGATCTCCCAGTCGCTCGATGGCCTGTCGCACATTGCCCGGATTGTGCTGGCCATGAAGAACTTCTCTCACCCTGGCCAGGCCGAAAAAGAGCCTTCGGACATCAACGCGGCGCTGCAGGACGCGGTGACGGTCACCAGCAACGCCTGGAAGCTGGTCGCGGAGCCCCAACTGGAGCTTGCCCCAGAGTTGCCCTCGGTCTGGTGTGTCATCGGCGACATCAAGCAGGTCTTCTTGAACTTGATCGTCAACGCCGCCCACGCCATCGCCGACAACAACCCGTCGGGTCAGATGGGGCGGCTGATCGTGCGCTCAAGGCGCGAGGGCAACAACGCAGTGATTGAGGTCGAAGACACCGGATGCGGCATCTCGCCAGAACTGCGCGAGCAGATCTTTGACCCCTTCTTTACGACCAAAGAGGTTGGCAAAGGGACGGGGCAGGGGTTGGCCATCTCCAGAGACATCGTTGTCCACAAACACGACGGCGAACTGGATTTTGAGTCCAAGTTGGGCGAAGGCACCGTGTTTCGTGTGGTCTTGCCGTTGAAGCCGGTCGAAAAACAGTGATCAGCGGATGCAGTGGACGGGCCCAAAGGGCAGGCTTTGGTCCTGGGCAAAGGCCACCATCAGTGGATCGCGGTGGGTGGTCCCCAGGTGCTGGTGGATCTCTTCTGACACGCCCGCGATGGCGGTCGGCGAGCCGGGGCCTGTCTCGTAGCCAGCGGCGGCCACCACGGCCTTTCCGTTGGTGGGGTTGGTGACGATCATCCGGGTGCCTGGTGCGGGGCGCTTGGCCCAGTTCATGGTGATGTACCAGGTTTCGGCCTCTGCGGGCACGGGGCGGCCGGTGGAACCCTGACCCCACCTTGAGCCGCCCTCTCCGGCCGGCGCCCAGGGCTGGTTCAGATCGCCGTCGGCGGTGGGCAGCATGTAGTTTCTGGCCCGCTCGTAGTGGGCGTCGATTTGGTGGCGCGCGTCATCGGGCCAGACCCCCTCATCGAACCCGTCTTCAATGGTGACCAGGTGGGCCTCTCGAACCACCGGACCCAGCGCCGGGGTGTGGAGCACGCGGTAGGTGTCCCCATTGTCGCGCTCCCTCTCTTCACAGTCGATGTCGGGCGCGCACTCTTTCCAGCGCATCTCCATATCCACGGTGCGGGTGCGGCAGACGGCCTCAGGGACCTGCGCCAGCGCCACGGTCAGCTTGTAGGGGCCAGATTTGATGGTGCCCGACGGATCGACGTAGGTGTCGGCGATGATGTAGTAGCGGCCGGGCTGGAGCAGGCGCTGGATCTTTTTGTTGTGGCGGTCGCGGCAGCGCTCGGCGTCGATCTCGGTCAGCAGGTGCAGATCGATGTCGGTGTCATCGCCGGGTTCATCGTCCAACTCGATGGCCACGACGCTGCGCTGGGTCAACTCAAAGGTATAGATCACCTCGGCGCCGGACTGATCCTTGTCCGGGGCGCAGCCGTAGCTGTCGATGATGCTCTCGGTCAGCGTGCTGGTGTCGCGCTCGTCCTCAAAGGGAAATCCGGTGATGTTGATGGGGTTGCAGGGGCGCCCGGCAGGGCAGGGCGGTTTGGCGGGCTGGGCGATCACCGGCGAGTCGCTGACTTTGGGCGTTTCCTGGGCGGTGTTGGGGTCGGGGGGCAGCGGCGGAGGGTAGATCAGCTCGGGCTGCGGTGTGGCGCAGCTCCACAAGAGCAGCAAGCTGCAAAGCGCCCACGTGTGTTTGTGCTGGGTCATGTCATTGGCCATCCATGGCAAATGGGCGAAGTCGGCGCTCCGTCCGTGTGCGTATGATCTCGGACGATGGACGTTGGAGCGGCGCTTTGCTCAAAGGGCCTGGGTGGCCCAGGGTGCGCGCGTTCGACGCATCAAACCGTGATGGCCCTGTTTATAGCGCGTCACTGTCTGGACAGGAAGTCCAGCATCAGGGCGTTGACCTTCTGTGGGTCATCCACATGGGGAAAGTGGCCGCAGTCATCGAGTTGGGCCAGTTCGATGTGTGGGGCCCGCTTTTGGCTGGCCAGCGCCAGTTTGGGGCCCAGCGCCCGGTCGCGTTGGCCCCAGATCAAGAGCGTGGGGACCTGCTGCGGGCTGGTTGTGGGGCGCGGCGGAGGGTTGCGCAGCGCCGCGCGGTAGTAGTTGAGCATGGCGGTCATCGCGCCGGGCTGGAGCCACGCGTCGCGGTACGCCTCGCGGACCTGAGGGTCCTCAAAGTCCTGTGAGCGCTCAAAGTGCACGCCGATGCTGTCGAGCAGGTTCTGAGCGCGTCGGCCAAGCAAGCGCATCTCGGGCAGGCGGGGCAGTTGGAAAAAGAGCATGTACCAGCTGCGGCGCAGTTGGCCCATGTCAGAGCGCAGCGCGCTCTGGAGCACGCGGGTGTGTGGGACGTTGATGATGACGGCGCGCTCGATGTGCTCGCTGTGGGCGTCCAATGCCCACCAAAGCACGCCGCCGCCCCAGTCGTGGCCCACGACGCTGGCTTTGGGGTGTCCGGTAAAGCGCACCAGCCCCACCAGGTCCTGCCCCAACTGCTCCATGCCGTAGTCCTGGCGATTGGAGGGCTTGTCGCTGAGGTTGTAGCCGCGCATGTCGGGGGCCAGGACTCTGTACCCGGCCTTGCTCAGCGGCTCGATCTGATGGCGCCACCCGTACCAGAAGTCAGGGAAGCCGTGCAGGAGAATCAGCGGCGGCCCATCTTTGGGGCCAGCGGCCACGGCATGGAGCGTGACCGAATCGAGCGTGATCTCCAGATGTTCGAGGTTTTCCATCACGCCTTACCCATGCGGTCGGCGACAGACTCAATGGCGCGGGCCAGCAGGTGCGGGACCTGCTCCTGAAGAAAGTGTCCGGCGTTGCAGTGGGTCACCGAGGCCTGTGGCAGTGCGCGCACGTGCCGCGTGACAATCCGTCCCAGAATGGGGTCTCGCGTGCCCCAGACCAGCGCCTGGGGACCCTCAAACCCGCGCACCCAGGCTTCGCCGCTCTGAAGGCCAGCCATGCTGGGGTGTTGGGGACTGTTGGGGACCATGCGGGCCAGCGCCAGCGGTCCGCTGCGCTCCTGAGGGCGACGCAAGGGCCACATATAAGCCCTGGCGACGTCGCCCTTGATCGAGTCGCGCTCGCCCTGGGCCATCCACAGCGCGTTTTGCGGGAAGCCCAGCGTCTTGAAGACAAAGTCACTGACGACGGGGGTGTGTGCAAAGCGGTGGAAGGCGGTGCCGCGTGGTCTTTTGGGGGCCAGCACCGAGGTGTTGCCCAGCACCAGCGCGCCCACGCGGTCCTCAAAGCGCGCCCCGAGGTTGGTCACCATCGGGCCTCCCCAGTCCTGCCCGACAAGAATGACGTTCTTGAGGTCGAGCCCATCAAAGAGGGCGCCGAGCGCCTCTGCGTGGCGATCCAGGCTGTGATCTTCAAGGTTGGGGAGTTTGCTCGACAGCCCAAAGCCCAACATGTCCGGGGCGATGCAGCGGAAGCGTTTTGGGTCGAGCGCGGCGATGACCTTGCGCCACAGAAAGCTCCACGTGGGGTTGCCGTGCTGCATCCACACCACCTGGGCATCACGGTCGCCGTGATCGATGTAGTGAAGCCAGCGCCCCGACTCGGGTCCGCTCTCAAAGCGCCAAGAGGCCCGCTCAAAAGGCATGTGCGCCGCCAGGAAGTCCGGCAGCGCAGGTGCAATCTCTACAGACATGGTACAGCTCTCCTGTGAAGGGTTCTGCGGCCTTGATGACCGGCGGCTGGGATAACATCCCTGCCGTTGGTTCATCAACCCACCCCTCCGACAAGCCCTTTTCCCAGTCTTTCAACCGTCGCGGGGCTTGCCTGAGCATCAACACGTCTTCGAGACCAGGCCCATGCATAAAATGTGATTAGCGTTTTGCTGCCTCCATACCACAGCAAGCTCAGTGCCAGAGTTTCGAACCCCTCCAGCACGACGTCTATTTCTTGCGGCGACGGCGTGTTGACAATTTTTGTCAACTCATTGGAGGGTGGGTGTCGTAAAATGGCCAAAGTGACAATTTGCGTCACTCTCATTTTTTGAGCCCGCTGTGATCGGGTTGGAGGGGGAGCAAGGCTTGCACGGCAACGGGCTCTGTCTGACAATGAAGCCTCGTATTGATGGCTTTGAAATACGCGCTTGTTCAAGGATTGACGCTGGGACACCGCAACGTGGGCGGTCCAGGGCGTAGGAGGCGGCGGTGGGTTATTGGGTGGCGACGGGTGTGACGCTGGGGCTATTGACGGCGTTGATGGTCTTTGAGTGGAAGGACGACCAGCGGGGGCGCTGGGTGCTCAAGCCCCTGACTTCGGCGGGGTTCATCGCCAGCGCGGTGATGGCTGGCGCGTTGGACGACGGGTACGGGCAGGCAGTCCTGGCGGCGCTGGTCTTGTCTTGGTTTGGGGATGTGTTTTTGATTCCCAAAGAGAAACCCAAGGTGTTTTTGTTGGGCGTCCTGGCATTTTTGCTCGGCCACGTGGCCTTCTCGGTGGCCTTTGTCATCAAAGGCGTGTCGATGGCCTGGGTTTTGGGGTCGGTGGTGCCGCTGGGGCTGGTGGCGGCGGTGGTGGTGCGGTGGCTGTGGCCCCATGTGCCGGCGCAGATGAAGGGCGCGGTCCTGGCTTATGTCGGGGTGATCTCGACGATGCTGGCGCTGGCGATTGGGGCGGTGGCGGCCGGGGCCAACCTCTGGATCTTTGTGGGGGCTTTGATGTTCTACCTCTCGGATCTCTCGGTGGCGCGCCAGAGCTTTGTCACCAAGAGCTTCATCAACCGCCTCTGGGGGCTGCCCTTCTACTTCATCGCCCAGTTGATCTTTGCCTGGACCGTGTTGCAGCCCTGAGGCGATTCAGAGTTCGACGACCCAGGGAGGGTTGGGAGAGTAGGACTCGATGAGGGCGTCAAGGAAGGCGCGGACTTTGGCCGAGAGGTGGCGGTTGCTGGGGTAGATGGCGTAGACGCCGCCGCCGTTGATGGCCCAGGGCTGAAGCACGGGCGTCAAGCGCCCGGCGCGGATGTCGTCGGCGCAGATGAACGAGGGCAGCGCCGCCACGCCCATGTGGTCGAGCGCGGCCTGGCGAGCCAGCGCAAAGCTGTTGGACATCAGGCGCCCGCTGACAGGGACGGTGATGGGGCCTTCTTCGCCTTGGAAACGCCATGAGGCGCCCGCCCGAATGCGCCCAAGCAAGATGCAACTGTGGGCTTGAAGGTCGCCAGGGTGCTGGGGGGTGCCGTGTTCTTTGAGGTACTCGGGGCTGGCGCAGCAGAACCCCTGGGCGTCGCCCAATTTGCGCGCGATGAGTGTCGAGTCGTCCAGGCGCCCGATGCGGATGGCCACGTCGATGCCCTCTTCAACCAAATCGAGCTTGTTGGCCGTCAACACCACATCGACCTCCACCTCAGGGTAGGCCTGCGTATAGTTGGTAATCACCTCGCCCAGGAAGATGTCACCAAAGACTGGTGGGGCGGTGACCCTCAAAGTGCCGCGCGGCGAGCTGTGGAGCTGGCTGACGGCCAGATCGGCGCCTTCGGCGTCGGCCACGATCCGCGCGCAGCGGTCGTAGTATGCTGCGCCCACCTCTGTGAGGTTGAGGCTGCGGGTGGTGCGGTGCAGCAGTCGAACCCCCAGGCGCCGCTCCAATTGGGAGACTTTGCGGCTGACGGTGGACTTAGGCATCCCCATGGACTTGGCCGCTGCAGTAAAGCTGCCTTCCTTGACGACCTTGGTAAAGATCACCATCTCATTGAGATCGACCATGAACTGCTCCTTCACTTTGAGCGCCCACCCTTGGTTTGAACATTCAAAATGGCACAATTCACCGCTTTGAATCTTCTATTATTGTCTGTTGGTTCTTATTCGGTGCCTTTAGGGCCGTTGTCGGGCATCGAGTCCTGATACTGCGCAAGACCCAAACTGCCACGTGACCGAGGCTAGAACAACCGAAGGGCGCCATCATTGCGCAAATCGTGCCTTAAAGCGTCGATTTTTGCGCTTGATGGGCCTTGAGCCCGAATTTGCGGCTCTTTTGAGGGGGGGGCTTGGTGCGTTCAGGGTGTTGTGCCCAGCCCAACGAGGAAGTCTTGGATGGCGTTGATGGTCTTGCGCGGGGCTTCCCATTGGGGGGCGTGGCCGATGGCTGGGAGCATCACAAGCTGGGCGCCGGGGATGCGCTGGGCCAGAACGGTGGCGGTCGAGGGGTGGATGAGGCGATCGCGCGAGCCGTGGATGATGAGCGTGGGGGCAGTTAGCTGCGGGTATTCATCGGGGAAGTCATCGAGCAGGTGATCAAACTGCGCGGCGTAGATCTCGCGGCGCTCGATGTGGCGCTGGGCCAAGTGGCGACGCACGGGGCCGGGCAGCGGTGGGCGCCGCTCAAAGATGAAGTCGAGCATGGCCTCGTACTCGATCATTGACGAGGGCAGCAGAGGGTTGACGCCTCGTTCGACACACTCCTTAAGCTGGCTGTCGTGGACCGAGGGACCCACCGACGCCAGGAGGATCAGTGACTTGACCCTTTTGGGGGATTGGGCCGCCAGCGCCAGCGCCACGCCGCCGCCCATGGAGTTGCCGCACAGGTGGGCGCTCTCGATGCCCAGTGTGTCGAGGAAGGATTCCAGAAAGCGCGCCAGCGCGGTGATGGCTGAGCCGCTGGGGTGTTCCAGTGCGCTGGCGTCCCCGTAACCTGGCAGATCCAGCGCGATCACGCGCCGTCCGCGCGCCAGCCACGGGGCGATGAGGCTCCAGGTCTCTTTCTGGTCGGCGAAACCGTGGATCAGGACCAGCGTTTCTCCTTGGCCGGCCACCAGACAAGGGATCTCCATGCCGTTGACGTGGAGGTTTTGCGCTTGCATGCGGCTGAAGCGGCGCACCAGGGAGTTGTAGGTGTTGTGGCGCCAGCGTTGTGCGTGCGGGGCGAGCAGGTTGTTTAGACGGGCTTGCATAGGTTGGTGGTGTGGTGCGTTTGGGTGTGCCAGTCGATGGGTGTGGGTTTGTGGGTCCACAAGGCCCATGTGCACTGGGGCGCCTCTTTCCCCAATCAGGCCATCCTCACTCAATGCGTTTGTGAGTTGTTGTGTGAGGATGGTCCGATGCGGCGCCGTCGCACAGATAGCACTGCGGCGCCGATCAACACAAGGGCGCTCCACCACAGGTTTGAGGCTGGCGATGGACCCTGAAGTTGCTGGCAGCCGCAACCCGAGCCGGAGCGCGCCCCGGTGACGCCCACCGAGTTGTCGCCGGGGTCAGGGGTCGGCTCAGGAGGGGATTCAGGTTCGGGTTCGATGGCCATATAGGCGATGTTGATGTTGGCGATGTCGGCGATGCCTGCGCCGTCCTGGTCAAAGGCGACCAGTTGGGCGCGGTAGTTCCCTGCGGGGACGAAGCCAAAGCCGTCGCGGCCATCCCAGGTGGATTCAAAGTCCAGGCGGATTTCGCTCTCTCCGGGCACAGTGGTTTGGAGCAGTTGTCCCAAATCGGGGTTGTCCAGGCTCCAGATGGTCAACTCCAGGCGATCCAACCCTGCCGGAGCGGTGACGGTGGCGGTCAACACCAAGGGAGGCTGCGTGGCGGGGTCAAAGGGTGAGGGCATCGCCTCAAAGCCGACAATGGAGGGGCCGTCGTCGATGATGAGGACACCGTCGCTGACGGTGGGCTCGGCGGCGCCGGTTTGTGTGTTGAAGGCCACGACCTGCACGAGGTAGGTCACGCCGGGGACCAGTGAGAGGTCGGTGAAGGTCAGCCAGGGGTCGGTGACGGTCAGAGGCGGGGTGACCTCGTTGAGGTTTTCGCTCAGGAGCGTCACCAGGTAGCCGTCGGCGCCTTCGGCTGAGTCCCAGGCGACCCCAAGGGCGTCGAGGCGGCTTGAGGTGTCGATGTCGGTGTCGGGGGCGACCAGCTCGTCCATGGGTCCAAGCAGGACCTCGCGCACTTCGGTGACGGGTTCGACGGTGGGGTTGTCGATGGCCACCAGTTGGGAGTCGGCGGTGGTGGTGAGGATCTCCAGGGCGCCGTCGTTGTCGATGTCGATGAGGGCGGGCTCCGAGACGCTGGCTTTGAGGAAGAGCGACCAGATGGGCTGAGCGTCGCTGGCGCGCAGCGCGTGGAGCCACCCGTCGCTGACGCCCACCAGATGGTCTTCGTTGCCGTCGCCGTCAATGTCGGCCACGGTGACCGAGGCGATCGAGGTGGTGCCAGAGCAGTTTTCGGCGCTGGCGGCAGTGTCGAGGAGCCTGGGTTCCCCCCCGGCCATGCACAGGCGGCGCAGGATTTGTCCGTCGGCCCCGGAGAGGATGGTCAGGTCGCCAAAGCGCCCGGGCTGGGCGATGTCCCACAGGCCGTCTTCGTCGACATCGGTCAGGCCGGGGTAGTTGGTCTGAACGGCGTTGAATGAGGGTTCGGAGGGGACGGACCAGACCAGGGCGGCGGTGCGGACGTCGTAGAGCGCCTTTTGGTTGGTGAAGAGCCCCAGGTAGACGCGCGGGGCGGGGTCATTGGGTCCTGTGGGGACCAGGACGCTGCTGGCGGGGCGCGCGGTTGAGGGGGGGTAGGGGATGGGCGCTTCGAGGGGTTCGAGCGTGGGTCCAGACAGGCGCTCCATGGTGGTGTAGTGGAGCAGGAGGATGTCGTCGATCTGGTCCCCATCCAGATCACCGGGGCCGAGCAGTTCTCGGTTGGGGAAGCGCTGGACTTGCTGGGGGTCGGCGGTGTGGGTGGCCAGTGAGCGGCCGTTGCGCCCGTCGAGTGAGACGGTTTGGGCCTGTCCGTCGATGGTGAAGAGCAAGGCGGCGATGTCCCCGTGGTCGTCGCCGTTGAAGTCGCCTTGGAGCAGTGAGAAGGGCAGGCCGAGGCCGCCCGAGAGGCTGCGCCGCCAAAGGCGTTGGCCCTGTCCATCGAGCGCTTCGATGAACGGGGTGCCGTCGTCGAGTTCGCCGCAGTGGATGACCTCATAGAGGCCGTCATCGTCCAGATCGGCGGCGATGAACTCTCCGGCGCGCCGTCCCACCGAGGCGCGCCACAGCTCCTGGGGTGGGGTGGCGCGGTTGGCGGTTTGCGGATCGACGGCGACCAGGACCCCGGCGGAGTCTCGGTAGACGACGTCCAGGCGCTCGCTGGTCAGCGGGATGGCCAGGAGGCTGGAGACGTGGCCGGTGAAGGCGACGTTTTGTGTGGTGTTGAGGTCGGCGTCCAGCAGCGAGATCTGGCCCTGGTTGTCCTTGATGATGGTTTGCGGGCCGGTTTGGCCAAGGAAGGTGCGGGCGACGCCGGGCTGGACCTGGGCGCTGGCCAACGTCTGGGGTTCTTCTCCGGGTGGGCCAAATCCAATGGCTTTGAGCGTCCACCGGGTTTCGTCCTGGCGCTCCACGGTCAGCAGCCTGGGGCGGCCGTCGTCGAGTGTGGCCACTGCGGGCACCACGCCGTTGTCGCGCGATGAGACGGACAGAGATCGAGGGGTGCGGGTCAGGACGTTGGTGTTGGGCAGCGTCCAGCCGACCTGGGGCTGCCTTTGGTTGTCCAGGGAGACGATCTCGATGGTGTCGAACTCGGACACGCGCACGCTTTGGGGCAGGGTGGCGCGGACGATGACCTCAGGGTTGCCGTCGCCGTTGACGTCGGCGCCGCCAAGGACGACGCGGTCGGGCAAGAACCCCAGCAGGTCTCCGGTGGCGGCGTCGTAGATAATCGTGGACCAGCTGTCGGGGTTGTCGACGCCGTCGTCGCTGTCCAACTCGGCGGTGTTGTTGAATACCGAGGTGATCAACTCCTGGCGTCCATCGCCGTCGAGGTCCATGACGGCGCCGGTGGGCGAAAAGGTCAGGACATCGGCGACGTTGGTGGCGTATTCGTGTTGCCAGACGATGGTGTCCTGGGCCGGGTCGTAGACGGTGGCGCTGACCGAGCCGTTGGATTGCCCCACGGCGCCGGTAAAGAAGAGTTCGTCGGTTTGGTCCCCGTCGACGTCGGCGGCTTGTGCCAGGCCGTAGCAAAACCGCCCCTGGGTCAGTCCCTGGGTGATGCGGGTGATCTGGCCAGTGTCCAGGGCTGTCAACACGATCTGACAGTTGAGTTGGTTCACAATGGCCACCGAAGGCGTCACTTGCGGGCCATCAAAGTGGCCAATGACAGGGCGCAGGACATTGCGCGGCAACGCTTCGTTGTCCAGCGCCCAGCGCTCGGTCTGCGTCAGGCCTTGTGAGAAGTCGTGGTAGACCAGGCGCGTGGTGGGGCGCAGGATCGCCAGCAGCAACTCCATGCCGCCGTCACCGTCGGCGTCGAGGTCGCCGTGCAGGGCAGTGATGCCCACAAGGACGCCGCCTTCGGGGTCTTCGTAGCGCCACAGCTCGGTGCCGGTGCGGCCATCAAAGAGGATCGCGATGGGTCCCAGTGCCAGCACTTCGGTGCGGCCATCGCCGTTGAAGTCGTCGGCCGCCACCAGCTCTGTGAGCCCCAGCGCCGGGGTGTCCCAAAGCAGCGTCTGGTCCATGCGTCTGGCGACGACGGTGCCGCCGACGATGACCAGGGCGTCGGGTTGGCCGTCGCCGTTGATGTCCTGGACCAGCGAGGCGCGGTCGCTGACGCGGCCGCCGGTGTTGATCCCCCACAGGACGCTGGGCCGCTCGACGGCGCCAGCGCCCTGGGCGCGTCCGGTCCTGGCGGCGTCACCGTGTTGGCCCGTCCAGACGCCCTGGGCGTGTGAGGGGGTGGTGGCCGTCAGGATGCTGACGGTCGCGGCGGCCAACGCCAAAAGAAGCGCGGCGGTGCGTGTCTTTGGTATTGTTTTTTGGAGCATTGTGGCTGCAAGGGCCTTGTGGACGGCCTTCAGGGGCCAGTTCGAAGGGGGATGGGCGGGTGTGTTCATCGCTTGTCTCGGCTCAGAAGACCGATGGCTTCTGCGTGACGGCGCACAGGCGACGCCGGTTCTAGAGCGGATGAAATGCAAGACCCGCTCCAGAATGCCTGCGTCCACACCACGGGCGTTGATTTCCGTGGGTGTCCAGTGTGGTTGTCAGAGCGCCAACTGTCCAACCCTGGAATCGGTGTTGTTGTATCACACCGAGGCGTCAAAGCTTGAAGCTTCTTGGATGCGGTGGGTGGGGTGTGGGTTCATACCAAAGTGAGCCTTTCGTCTGCATTTTGGTATCAGAGCAGGCCCAGGAGGGTGTCATCTTCTTCGAGTTGGAGGTTGAACCAGACCTGGGTCATCAGGGCGTTCCAGAAGACAAAGGGGGCGGTTCGGGCGACGGTGAAGGCTTTGTCGCCGCCGATGGTGTCGGGGTTGAAGAGGCCCTGTTGTGAAAGCCGCGCGGGATCAAAGAGGTGGCGGATCATGGGGGCCAGTCGGGTGTCGAACCAGGTCTCGATGGGGACGCCGAAGCCCTGCTTGCGTTTGGTGTAGCGATCGAGGCCAAAGCGCTGGCAGTAGATGTCTTTGAGGATGCGCTTGCCGGTGCGTCCCTGGAGCTTGTACTCGTCGGGCAGGTGGTAGCCAAACTCGACCAGCCGGTGGTCGAGCAGGGGGACGCGGACTTCGAGGCTAGAGAGCATGCTCATGCGGTCGACCTTGACCAGCATGTCGTCGGCCAGCGGGACGATGGCGTCGGTGTATTGGGTGCGTTGCAGCGGGGAGGCGCCAGCGGGGGGGCGTTTGTAGGCCGAGAGGATGGTGTCGGCGACGGCGTCAAAGCCCACGGGGTTGGCCAGCAGCGAGGAGACAAAGGAGGTGTCGGCCAGCTTCATCATCTCCAGGTAGCTGCCGGCCTGGTCGGCGCCGAGGCCGCGGGCGGTTTTTTCGGCCTTGCGCAGCAGCTCGGTGGCCTTGTTGGCGCGGCTCTTGGGCAGGTGGCGCAGCAGGCGCTGGAGGCCGCCGATGGCCGGTGAGGGGATCGTGCCGACGCGGCCCTTGACGTACTCGATGAGGTGTTTGGTGTAGCCGGCAAAGATCTCGTCGCCGCCGTCACCGCTGAGGACCACCTTGAGCCTGGAGGAGGCCATGGAGGAGACCAGGAAGGTGGGCAGCATGGAGGAGTCGCCGAAGGGCTCGTCCATGGCGCGGAAGATGGTGGGCAGCAGGTCGTAGAGCGCCTCGTAGGTGGCGTACTGGATGGTGTGCGGGGTGTGGAGCTTGCGGACGATGGCCAGCGCGTCGGGGGTCTCGTCGTAGGCCTCTTCGGTAAAGCCGATGGAGAAGGTCTGGAGTTGTCCGGGGTAGCGCTTGGCGGCGTAGGAGGCCACCAGGCTGGAGTCCACGCCACCGCTGACAAAGGCGCCCACGGGGACGTCGCTGACCAGGTGGTCCTGGACGCAGGTGTCGAGCAGGGCGTCGAGTTGTTGGCGCGCTTGATCGTAGGTGCGCGGGACATCGACGCGGGTCTGGGACAGGTCCCAGTAGCAGCGTTGTTCGTGCGTGCCGCGCTCCAGGTCGAGTTCCAGCAGGTGTCCGGGGGGCACCTTCTTGATGTCTTTGTAGATGGTGCGGGGTCCGGGCACGTACATGAGCATCAACATCGCCTCCAGGGAGACGGGGTCGATCTGTCGACTGGCGCCGGTGGGCCACAGCGACTCGGCGGCCAGCAGGCTCTTAAGCTCCGAGGAGAAGAGGACCTGATTGCCGCGCTGGAGCACGTGCAGGGGTTTGATGCCCAGGCGGTCGCGGGCCAGCAAGAGCTTGCGCTTGCGGATGTCGAGCAGGGCAAAGGCAAACATGCCCACCAGATCGTCCACCAGCGCGGCGCCCTTTTCCTCGTAGAGGTGGACCAGGACCTCGGTGTCGCTGTGGGTGGCGAAGGTGTGGCCTTGTTGGATGAGGCGTTGGCGCAGGCGCTGGAAGTTGTAGAGTTCGCCGTTGAAGACGACCACCACCGAGCGGTCCTCATTATAGATGGGCTGTTGGCCGCCTTCGGTGTCGATGATGGCCAGCCGCCGCATGCCGAGCCCCACCAGGTGTCCGGCGCAGGGTTCGACCAGCGTGCCCTCTCCGTCGGGGCCCCTGTGGAACATGGCGCCGCACATGGTCTCAAGGCCGTTCTGCGCAGCCTCCAGGCCGATGTTGTCTTTGAGGAGAAATCCAGAAATGCCACACATGGGGATCGTTCACCTTTGGTTGGTGTCGGCGGTCGTTCGCCAAGGGTCCATCGGGTATGCAATTATCTGGCCGCTTTGGGCAAGGAGATTGCACGCAAGGCGAGCGTCTTTGGCGGTGATGATCGATGGGCCGCCCCGGATTTTACAGATATGCGCTATGGCGCGGGGACTGAATTGAGCAAAGAGACCACAGAGCAGACCACAACACAGTCGCCGTCCTCGCTGGCGTCGCTCAAGGCCAGGGCGTTCAGCGGCGTGCTGTGGACCTTTGGCAGTCAGTTGATCGTCTTTGGGGCGCAGTTTGGCACGTTGGCGGTGCTGGCGCGGCTGTTGAGCGAGTCCGAGATGGGCGTGGTGACGTTGGCGATGACAGTCTCCAATGTGGCGCTTGTGATGGGTGGCATGGGGCTGTCGAGGGCGCTGGTGCAGCAAAAGGCCCCCTCAGAGGTGGATTTTGCCACCGGGTTCTGGGGCTCGACGGGCTTTGGGGCGCTGGGTTGGGTGGCCCTGGTGTTGTTGGCGCCGGTGCTGGCGGCCTTTTACCAGGAGGATCAGCTCTCGGCGCTGGTGATGGCCAGCGGCGCGGGGATGGTGCTGATGGCCTTGCCCCAGGTGCACATGGCGCGTCTGGAGCGCGGGTTGAAGTTCAAGGAGCTGGGCGTGGCCTACGTGCTGGGGTACGCGCTGCCCTACGGGGTGGTGGCGATCAGCGCGGCGTTGATGGGCGCCGGGGCGTGGTCCCCGGTGTTGGGGTCGCTGGCGGGCTTTGCCGGTCAGGCCGCGGCGCTGATGCGCTTTGAGCGCTGGAGGCCGGCCTGGGCCTTTGACACGGGCTCGCTGGTGAAGATGCTGGGCTTTGGTGCCGGGATCACGGGGGCCTCGCTGGTGGCCTTTGGGCTCGACAACATCGATTATTTTATTGTGGGCAAGGTCCGCGGCTCGGCGGAGCTGGGGCTCTACACGATCGCCTTTCAAATCACCGCCATGCCGCGCTCCAAGATCTCCTCTGCGGTGACCAAGGTGGCCTTCCCGGCCTTCTCCCAGATTCAGGACGATCTGGGGTTGCTCAACCGCTCCTACATCAAGCTCAACCGCTCGGTGGCCTTCATCACCTTTCCCATGATGGCGGGGCTCTTTGTGGTGGCGGGGCCTTTTGTGGAGTTGGTGCTGGGGGCCAAGTGGTTGGCGGCGGTGCCGGCGCTGGAGGTCATGTGCGTGGCGGGGGCGTTGATGAGCGTGCGCGCGACGGCCTCGACGGTCTTCAACTCGCTGGGGCGCGCCGACCTGGGGCTCTACGCCAACCTGGGGGTCCTGGCGGTGGCGGTTGTGGTCTTGTTGTGGTTGGCGCCGATGGGCATTGAGATGGCGGCGGTGGCGGTGGTCATCATCGCGGCGGTCAACTTCTTCCCCATGCAGTGGATGCTGCGCAGCCTGACGGGTCTCGATGTCGGCAAGCTCTTGTGGGCGCTGGTGGCCCCGACGATCATGTCGGTTTTGATGGCGGCGGCGGTTTACGGGGCGCTGTTGCCCATTGAGAGCAGCCCGGCGCGGCTCTTGCTTGGCATTCCCATCGGGGTGGTGGTCTACGCGGCGTTGGCCTGGGTCTTCGCCCGCGACTTCGTCACCGAGATTCTGGGCATGATCAGGCGTCGCCGTCGTGGGGGTCAAAAGTCCGACGCGTCGTCATAGATCCGTCTGTGTTTTGCGTCGGACTTTTGTCGCACAGCGCTTGAACCGCCGTGGTCAAGGCCTTAAAAGCAAAACGCCAGTGGCGTCGGGACACAGCCCATTCAATCAAAACGCCGCCTCGACTTGCTGAACACAGTCGGGCGCAGCGCCAACATCGAGGGAGAGCCCATGGGCCAGCGCGGATCATCCTGGTTGCGCAAAACACTCGGTCTGCAACACAAGGTCAAGAGGGGTTTTGATGTGGCCATCAGCGCCAGCGCGCTGGCCGCCTTGTGGCCCCTGCTGGCGGGCATCGGCATCGCCGTGCGCCTGGACAGCTCAGGCCCCGCGCTCTTCGTGCAGGAGCGCGCCGGCAAAGACGGCCAGCCCTTCACCATCCTCAAGTTCCGCACCATGGCCAAAGGCTCCGAAAAAGGCGACGTCGTCGTTCAGCAAAACGATGCCCGCATCACTCGCCTGGGCTCCATACTGCGCGCCACGAGCCTTGATGAGCTGCCCCAGTTGCTCAACATCCTCAAGGGCGACATGAGCGTGGTCGGCCCGCGCCCAACGCTGGTCTACCAGGTCGAGCAGTACGACGATTTTCAGCGCCGCCGCCTGGAGATGCTCCCCGGCGTGACCGGCTGGACGCAGGTCAACGGGCGCAACAGCCTGCCCTGGCCGCGCCGGATCGAACTCGACGTCTGGTACGTCGACAACTGGTCCCTGCTGCTCGACCTCAAGATCCTGCTCCGGACACTGCCCGTCGTGCTCGGCGCCGAGGGCATCTACGGCGCCCGCGAAGGCTTTGAGATGTTTGAGCAAAACGCCAGCGGACAACAACTTCACTGATATTTTTGTGCTTTGTGTGTGACGCACCTTTGTTCGGCCGTGTCCATCTGTGCACAGAGCCCGCGTCTGGACACGCCGCGCACACACGACCAATGGCTTCCTGACGCACTTTGGAACAACTCCCGGTTCTGGCCCAAAGCTTGCGTGTGGGGTCTGGTGCCGAGGGGACCAAAGGCTGTGGTGGTCGATGGTGATGCCGGTCGGTTTGGCTTGTCGCCTTTGTGCGCAAGGCAAGCGGGAAGCTGGCGGTAGGCACAGGTGTCAACGCGCGTTGACGCCGCGGGTGTGAACAAACGTTAACATTCGCCGTTTGAGCGCGTCGTTGAAAGGGGCAAGGGCTGTCCCGCCACACGTTGGAAAAACCTGCACCCAATAGGGCGTGTGGGTGTTGCCCAAAGCGATCAAGGGCGTTATGCAATGCGCCCTGGTCCGATGAGAGCATAGAAGAGAGGTTTTGAACGATGTTGCTCCAGTCTCCGCGCTACGTGCGCATGAGCATTTTGCTGGCAGTGCACGTGGTGCTCTTTACGGTGGCGTACGTCGGTGCGTTCATGCTCCGGTTCGACTTTGATGTCCCGGAGCTCTACCGCTCAATGATGTGGTCCACGCTGGGGTTGCTGCTGGCGATCAAGGCGGTGGTCTTCTACAGCGCCGGTCAATACTCCGGCTGGTGGCGCTACGTCGGCCTGAAGGATCTGGTGGGCGTGGCACGCGCAGCGACGCTGTGCACGCTGCTCTTTGTGGGCATCAACTTCATTTTCCTTGAGAGCCGCACCTTCCCCAGATCGATCTACCTCCTCGATCTGCTCAACACCGTCGCCCTCATCGCCGGGGCTCGGGTCATGGTCCGCCTGCTGCGCGAAAAGAGCTGGGATCGGCTCTTGATGCGCGGCGGCCGCCGCGCCAGCCGCCTGCTGGTCATTGGCGCCGGAGACACCGCCGAGACCCTCCTGCGCGAGATCGAAAAGAACTCCAACCTTGAGTACGTCCCGGTCGCGCTGCTCGACGACGATGAGCGCAAGCAGTGGCTGCGCATCCACCACGTGCCGGTCGTGGGCAAGATCGACGATCTGGAGCAGGTCGTCGAAGCCCAGCGCATCGACGAGATCATCGTCGCCACCCCCTCGGCCACCCGCGAGCAGCTGCGCCGGATCTACGAAAAGTGCGCCGACACCGGACTCAAGACCATGGTCCTGCCCGCCGTCGAGAACGTCCTCGACGGAAAGGTCGCCCTGGGCGCCCTGCGCGAGGTCGCCATCGAAGACCTGCTGGGTCGCAAAGAGGTCAAACTCGATGAAGCCGCCATCGGCAACTACATCACCGGCAAGACGGTCCTGGTGACCGGCGCCGGGGGCTCGATCGGCTCCGAACTCTGCCGACAGATCTGCCGCTTTGCCCCCAAACGCCTCCTGATGCTCGAACAGGCCGAAAACCCGCTCTTCTTCATCGAGCGCGAGCTGCGCAACGAATACAAAGGCGCCGTCGAGCTGGTGCCGATCATCGCCGACATCTGCGAAACTCGCCGCATCAACCAGATCTTCGAAACCCACAAGCCCGAAGTCGTCCTGCACGCCGCCGCCCACAAGCACGTCCCCCTGATGGAGGCCAACCCCGGCGAAGCGGTGCGCAACAACGTGCTCGGGACGCGCAACGTGGCCCGCGCCGCCGCAGCCACCGGCAGCCGCGGCTTTGTCCTCATCAGCACCGACAAGGCCATCAACCCCACCAGCGTCATGGGCACCACCAAGCGTCTGGCCGAGCTCTACGTCCAAGGCATGGCCGCGGCCCACCCCCAGACGCAGTTCATCGCCGTGCGCTTTGGCAACGTGCTGGGCTCCAACGGCTCCGTCATCCCGATCTTCCGCGAGCAGATCCGCAAAGGCGGCCCCGTCACGGTCACCCATCCCGAGATGCAGCGCTACTTCATGACCATCCCCGAAGCCAGCCAACTGGTCCTCCAGGCCGCCACCTCCGGGGCCTCCGGTCAGGTCTTTGTCCTGGACATGGGCGAGCCGGTCAAAATCATCGATCTGGCCACCGACATGATCAAACTCTCGGGGCTGACCCCCGGCAAAGACATCGAAGTCGTCTTCACCGGCATCCGCCCCGGCGAAAAACTCTTCGAAGAGCTCGGCCAGGGCGGCGAAGGTCTGGCCAAGACCTCCCACGAAAAAATCTTCATCGGCAACGTCACCAGCCTCGAACTGGACGTCCTCGAGCGCGAAGTCCCCATCTTCCGCGAGCTGATGGAAAGCGGCGACCCCGTCGCCATCAAAGTCCAACTCCTGCGCCTCGTGCCCGAATACAGCTACACCCCCCCTCCCGGCGCCATGACCGCCTCCAGCGAAGAACTCCTCAACTCCTCACAGAAAATCATCCCTCTCTCTCGCTAGGCTCGTTCGAGGGCGGTTCGGTCGCCGCGCTTTGCTTGGCTTCCTTTCGGTTCGCTTGCTGGCGCTGCGCTTGTGGTTCGGTCGCCGGCGCTGCGCTTGGCTCCCTTGTGGTGCGGTCGCTGCGCTCCCTTATAGCAATTGTGATGAGTGGATCGTGCTTCGCTCCGCCGGTCGGTGTTGCCATCTCGTCGAAATACACTTCAGAGGGAGGGTGGGGACGAGCGGCTGACGGAGTTGATGGTCTTGGTGCCCGCACCCAGATGTGTATGCCCGGCTTGATTTTGGGGGCAGTGCCTGAGCTCGCCTTCCTGCTGGCCTTTGTGGGTGGAGACGACGCGGGTTCTCAATTTCCAGCGCCGCTCGGTCAGCGGGCTGTCGCCGCCTACCTTCGCCCCAATGGCCGCCATCGATGCCTTCGCTCAAAAGATCCCACCAGGGAAAATCCGCACATCCCTTTGGAAAGCCTTCCAAACCTCCACCACCGATCACAAACCCATTGGAAAGCCTTCCAAGCCTCCACCAGCGCTCATCCGACCTCAGAGAAGTGAAAGCATTTTCGACGAGATGACGACACCATCCGGCGAAGCAGAGCACGATCCACTCATCACAATTGCTATAGAACGGGGCGCTTAAAAGTTATCACCACACAGGGGTATGGTATGATGGGCTGAAACCAAAGGAGAGGCCCAGAATGCCCAAATCACACAGCGAAGACCTCAGATGGCGGATCGTCAACGCCTATAAGAACGGCGAAGGCTCCTACGAGACGTTGGGAAAACGCTTTTGCGTCACCAAGAGGACGGTGCAGGACTACGTCCA
>CAKZKQ010000333.1 GCA_937123825.1 uncultured Pseudomonadota bacterium | reverse complement strand
GGTTCGTCGAGCATCGATGACGACGGGATCGTTGTCATCGGGCCGCATGTCGATGGGAGATTTTGCAAACACGCCCTGACCTCCGTCACGGCACGCGCCGCCGTGAGGCCTTTGTGTGCTGCGCAGTTTGAACGCCACCCTGAGATAACACACCAAAGAGGCATTTCAAATACCTCTTTGATTTTTCCGCCCAAGAGCCCGAAGATCGACACACTCCATTGCAGGGTTTGCCGACCTCTGCCTCGACCCGCGAGACACCCATCATGCGCGCCATTGCCTCAGACCAGCCCGGTGGCACCCACAAGTCCTCTGGTGCATCAAGGCCGGACGTCATCTACGCCAGCCCCGTTGAACCTCCCCCGGTGCCGGGCAAGGTGGTGGCCATCGGCGCGCTGCATCTGGCGTGTGGTCTGATGGACATCATGCTGGGGATGATCTGGCTTGGTCAGGGGCTTTTTCTGGGGGCCGCCACGCTGGGGCTGGGGTTGGTGCTCTGCCTGCCGGGGCTGGTGCTCTTGCCGCTTGGCACGGTGGAGTTGGTCAGCGGTCTGCGCCACATCGATCGCAGGCCGCGCCCGCTTTCGGCCCCAAAGTGGATTGGCGCCATGCAGCTGAGCGCCATCTTGGGGTTTGGCATCTTTTCCTTCATCTCGGGCATCCTGACATTGGTTTTCCTTCAGGATCCCGCCGTGGCCAACCACTACGCACAACGCCGCGCCCTGCACACCGGCGCCGCGCCATGACATCACCGCCCACCAGGGCCTCAACCCACACGACGCACCATGTCCAGCGAACACATCCTCCAAGCGACCGATCTCAACTTTGACCGCGCCGTGTTGCGCTCCAGGCTGCCCGTCGTGGTCGACTTCTGGGCGCAGTGGTGCTCGCCGTGCCGGGCCATCGCGCCCCAACTTGAGCTACTGGCCGAGGCTCACGCAGGCAAGGTCCGCGTGGCCAAGGTCAACGTCGATGACTGCCCGAAATTGGCCAACCGCTACGCCGTCAGCACCATCCCCACGTTCATCACCATTTACAAGGGCAAAAGCGTCCACAAGGCCGTCGGCGCTGGGGGCCTCAAAGGGATCTTCGAAGCCGCCGCCGCGCGCCAGTGGTGACCCCTCCCACAAGCACACTCCCCCAAGAGCGTTCATAACGCGCTGGATCGGCAAAATGACTGATTGCGTGTATAGTGGCCCGTGATTATAATGGCTCTGTGAACCGCAACGTGCCTGGCGCAGACATGAAGCAACCCGTGGACCTGACACTCTCAACACAAGAACAAACCCTCCTGGGTCACCTGGAGCCTCTCTTTGACCATCGCGCGCCGGTGGTGCTGCGTTGCTTGCGCCATCAAGCCGGGGTTGCCCCCGACGAAGAGGCCGCCGCAGACCAGACCCGGTGGATGGAGCAAGAGGTCTTGAAGGTCCTGGAGACCACGGGGACGTGGTGGCAACACGAGGAGCCGCAATGGCTGCGCCGCAATGGCTGGCGCGATCGCGGGCCGCTGCTGGTCTGGCTCCAACATTTGCGCATGGAGTGCGGCGAGCGCCCCGAGGTCTTTGCGCCCACGGTGGGCAACAACGGAGACCCGCTGTGGCCCTCGACGAGCCGCTGGCTGGCGCGCCAGCTTGAGCGCATGCTCTATGAAGAGGGCATCCCCAGGCCCTGCCACGCGCTGGTCGCAGCCCGGGTGCGCCAGAACATCTGCGATCAACACGGCGTCCCCAGCATGCGCCACCTGCCCGGTGGGGTCTGCCAGCGCGAGGTCGTGGCGCTGCTGCTGGCCTGCCAACTCCACG
Organism: uncultured Pseudomonadota bacterium; assembly: GCA_937123825.1. Taxonomy (GTDB): domain Bacteria; phylum Myxococcota_A; class Bradymonadia; order Bradymonadales; genus CAKZKQ01. The sequence goes on along the minus strand of CAKZKQ010000333.1, from coordinate 17,544 downwards.
GCGCCCATGAAGTGCTCCAACTTCAGGACATCAAAGATCGCCTCCAGGAAGAGGCCGACATGGCCACCCACGCCATGACCCCACCTCATGACGTCGCTTGACGCCACCCAACAACTGTTATAATCCCCCAAGCTGTGTTGACACTAAGTCATCAACATAGACGCAAGCGGTAGACGACGCCACCGCTGGCAGGGCTCTGTGTTGATCGGGGACGTAAATGGGAAACCCATATACGGCGAGCGCCGCCGAGGATCGTTTGGCGCTCGTGGCGGCGTTGCGAACATCGCCGCTCTTGCGCACGGCCAGCATCCGCACCTTGTGGGCGCTGGTTCAAAGCGCCGAGGTCGAGGTGTTTGAACCAGAAGATTGGCTGCTCAAAGCACACCAAGATCATGTCTGCTGGGTCATCATCGACGGCACAATACGCGTGCGCTACGACAACAATGACCAGAGCGTCGGCCGCGTCATCGCCGGTCCAGTGGTGTTGGGCGAGTCACACGCGATGCTCCCAGAGTTCAGCGAGGGCCCCAGCGGGATGAGCACGCAGGCGCTGACCCAGGTGACGGCGCTGCGTTTGAATACAAAACGGCTCAACCACCAGATCAGCCACAACCGGGCGCTGTGGCGGGCGGTGATGGGCGGCGCAAATCTCGAAGACGTCCACCAGGACGTCCTGGGCTTTGATCTGAACCAGATCAAAGAACACCTTGATGACAACCGCCGCGCGGAGCTGTTGGTGCTGAGCCCCTGGCAGGGAGCGCAGTTGCCCATGACGGTCCTCCAGGACGCGCTGGGCAAGGCGCTGAGCTTTGACTTTGAAGACGATGTGTTGGTCCTTGAGCCCTCCAAAGAGACGGGAGCGCTCACCAAAGAGGCAGGGCTAGACCGGCTGAAAATTGCGTCGCAGGACGTGGCCACCAAACTCGACGCGCTGCGGCCTGATTACGACTACGTCATGGTGCACCACGAACTGGCCCAGTACATCGGAGAGCACGTGTTCACCGAGGTCCGGCTGCGGCACCACAACAACGTCGAGCCGCTGAGCCCCGAAAACAGCGAAAGCCCCCAGCACCACACCGTCATCTTGTTGCCCAAGCGCAACAAACCAAAACCCGGCGCCAACCCGATTCAGCGCCTGCGCGCGCTGATGCGCCCCGAAGAAGAGGGCAAACGTCTGGTCAACGAAGGCCAGCGCACGATGCCCCTGGCCTTCACCACCCGCATTCGGCTCGACATCGACAAACTCCAGGCCCAGCATGCCCCAAACAAAAGCTTTGGGAGCTTCAGCCCCGACCTGCGCGAGCGCCTTTCTCGCTGGGGCCGCGGGGTGAGCCAACGCCGCGTGGGCGTGGCGCTGGGGGGCTCGGGGGCCTGGGGATATGCCCACGTCGCGCTGCTGCGCGGTCTGATGGGCGGGCGCAACCCCATGCCCATCGACGTCGTCAGCGGCGCCAGCTCCGGGGCCTTCCTGGGCGCCTATTTCTGCGTCGACGGTGAAGACGGCATGAAGCTCAGTGTCCGGCGCGGCGACCTGGGCTGCTTCGACATCGTTGTCTTGATGTCGGTGATCAGCAGCGCCGCGCTCCAATGGATCCTCGACTACGATCTGGGCCAGTGGGAGCTTGAGGATCTTGAAGTCATCTTCATGCCCGTGTGCACCAACCTCAACAAGGGCAACTTCAAGACCTGGGTCAAAGGGCCCATGAGCCTGGCCGTTCGGGGGGCCTCGGCCGCCCCTGGGTTTTTCTCCCCGCTGATGCTCGACGGCGACCGGCTGGTGGATGGCTGCGTCACCAACAACGTCCCGGTCAGCGTCCTGGTTCCCCACGCCGACCTGCTCATCGCCTCCAACGCCTACCCATGGCCACGGCGCGACAGCCACAAACACTGGTGCAATGGGCCGATCTCGCGCTTTATCCGCGGGCTCAACCCCATCACCCGCTTCTGGGACCTGATCGACAGCGCCAGCCTCATGCTCCACAGCAGCGGCTCCTGGCAAAGCCAGGCCGCCCAGGTCATCTGGAACGCCTCTGAGGTCGATATGCCGCTGGTCGGCGCCATGCTCTTCATCAACGCCAGCGAGATCCTGGAAAACATCCACGAGCACCACACCCTGCGCAAAACCATCGCCCACGCGCGCATCCTCTGGAACCAGGGCCAGCCTCCCCCCGCAGGCGAGCACAAAGGTCAAAAGGAGGCAGCCCTGTGACGACGACATCCTTCCACGCTCAAGACACCGCCGCGCAAGGCGAGGTGCTGCCGCTGAAGCTGTGGCTGAACGCCTGGCGGTTCTGGAGACGCTACCACCGCTATGAAGTACAGGGCCTGGAGAACCTCCAAACGGGCCGCGCGGGGCTGATCGTGGGTTACCACGGCAGACCGCTGGCGCTGGACATGTGCATCCTGGGCGTGGAGGTCTACGAGCGCATGGGCTACCTGCCCCACGGCATCATCCACGGCTACTTTGAACAAAACCCGGCGCTGAAGTGGCTCATCGACGGTCTGCAGTTTGTCACCGGCGACAGTCAGGCCCTGCGCGACGTCATCGCGCGCGGCGAGCACATCGTCACCGTGCCGGGCGGCACGCGCGAGGGGTGCCGCTCCTTTCGCCACCGCTACGAAGTCGACTGGGGCAAGCGCACCGGCTACATCCGTCTTGCGCTCAAGTACGACCTGCCCATCATCCCGGTGGCCTGCTCGGGGGTCGATGACACCTACATCGGCCTCAATGACGGCTACGCCTGGGGCAAACGCCTCAACGTCCCCTACCGCCTGCCCGCCTGGGTTGGCCTGGGCCCGTTGGGGCTGTGGCCCTTCTCACCGCCCTTCCCTGTCAAAATGCGGCAGGTCATCGGCGAACCCATCGACCTGACCGCCGACGGCCCGGTGGACCCCACCGACCGCGCGGCGCTGCTGGCGTTGCACCAGAAGGTCACCGGGAAAGTTCAAGCGCTGCTGGAACTTCAAAACGCAGCGCGGTAAAAAAAACACATTGCAAGCATCACCAAGGGGGCACTTGTGACGCCGCACGCCCGGCCACCACAAGCAGCGGGAGAGACATCGTTCATGACCACACATCAGGACATTCAAGGCCGTTGGGGCGTCATTCTGGGCGTCTCGGGAGGCACCGGCGCCGCTGTCGCCGACGCCATCGCCAAAGATCCGGGGCTCAACGTCTTTGGCCTCCACCGCGGACGCTACCAAGACCGCGCCGATGACATCGCCAAGACCATCACCGCCCACGGCCGCCGCGCCGAAATCCACAAGGGCGACGCGGGCACGTGGCAGGGCGCCCAGGACGGCGCCAAGCAGCTCCTGGAGCTGGCCGGCCCTCGCTCCGTCCACTTCTTCATGCACTCCATCGCCTGCGCCTCCGTGGGAGACTTCACCGGAGAGGGCTCCTTCCACCCCCGACAAGTCGAAAAAACCTTCGACGCCATGGCCCACTCCTTCATCTACTGGACCCAGGCCATGCTGGAGCTGGACCTGCTGGCCCCCGGCGCCAGGATCCTGGCCCTGACCAACCCGCTCGACGACACGCTGCTGCACAACACCGGCCTCATCAGCGCCTCCAAGGCCGCACTCGAGGTCTACGTCCGGCATCTGGCGATGGAGCTTGGCAGCAAGGGGCACCGGGTCAACATGCTCAAGTTTGGCACCGTCATGACCCCCGCCCTCAAACACGTCTACAGCCCCCAGGCCCTGCACGAGCTTGAAGAAAACCACAAGCGCATGATCCCCGCCGGGCGCATGTGCACCGTCGAAGAGGTCGCCCGCTTCATCTCCATCCTCTGCGGCGAGGGCGTGGACTGGTTCAATGGCGCGCTGATCGACTTCTCGGGCGGCATGACCATCCGCCTGCTCGATCTGGTCCTCAACGAAGGCCCAAGCGGCACCTCAGAGGGGACGACATGAACTCGCCCAGGCTCTTACCGGCCGGCCCCCACGGACACCCCGTGATGGGCCACTACATCCCTTTCAGGGACGACGCGCTGGGACTCTTTGAGGACATCGCGCACCAGTACGGCGATGTGGCCAGGATACGCTTTGGGCCCCAACAAGTCGTGGTCGTCAACACACCCGGGCTGGCCAAGGAGCTCTTCCACGACCGCCGCCGCTTTGTCAAAGGCGGGATCTGGAGCCGCATGCGCCCCATGCTCGGCAAAGGGCTGCTGACCAACGAAGGCACAGACTGGCAACACCAGCGCCGCCTGATGGTCCCGGCCTTCCACGCCAAGCGCCTGGCGCGGCTGACCGAACACATGACCTGCGCCGCCCAGGAAGTCGGGCGACGCTGGGACAAGACCCCCGACGGGCAGATCGACGTCCACCACGACATGATGGAGTTGGCCCTCGAAGTGGCCGTGCGTGCCCTCTTCAGCACCACCGTCACCGAAGACACCCACGCCATCGCCCGCGCCTTCACCGAGCTGCAAAAACACATCCTGCGCCGCCTGTGGAGCTTCAACCCGCTGACCGGACACCTGCCCACAGCCCGCAACAAACGCTTTGACAAGGCCCTGGAGGTGCTCGACTCGGTGGTGATGCGCATCATCGCCGAGCACCGCAAAGAAGGCGTCGACCACGGCGATCTGCTCTCCATGATGCTCCAGGTCCGCGACGACAACGGCCAGGGCATGAACGACCAGCAGGTCCGCGACGAGGTCATGACGATTGTCCTTGCCGGGCACGAGACCACCGCCAACGCCATGAGCTGGTGCTGGTACCTCCTGGACAAACACCCTCAGATCGCCCAAAAGGTGCGCGCCGAAATCCACGAGGTCCTTGGCCAACGCGCGCCCACCTACGAAGACCTCCCCCGGCTGACCTACACCCGCGACGTCATCCGCGAGACGATGCGCCTCTACCCACCCATCTGGCTCATCCCCCGCACCACCACCGAAGACACCACGCTGGGTCCATACAACATCGCCAAGGGCACCATCGTCATGGCCCTGCCCTACCTGCTGCACCGGCACCCGCGCTACTGGAACAACCCCGAGCGCTTTGAACCCGAGCGCTGGGCCAAGGACCACGACCGCCCGCGCTACACCTTCATGCCCTTTGGCGCTGGCCCCCGGATGTGCCTTGGCAAACACTTTGCCATGATGGAAGCCCAGATCGCCCTGACCACGCTGCTGCGCGGCCGTCAGGTCAAGATCGACGCCGACCACATCCCGGCCCAACCCCTGCTCTCGCTGCGCCCTCACCGCGGCCGCATGACCGCACACGTCACCGCGCAGCGCGCCAGCAACACCGCCCAGCCCACCAGCCCTGCGCTCCAGGAACTCTGACACGCCGCACGCAAGGTAAGCTTGCACACGAGCGCACCACACATGTTTGGAAGGGAATCGTTTTAAACGGGCACTCGGAAGGACATGCAGTAATAGAAGCGGCTCAGGTGCGTCAGACGGATGTCCTGAGCGCTCGGCGGCAGCGCGGCCACCGGGGCGTGGGGCTGGTCGTCGTAGAAGGTCAGCGCCTTGAACCACAAACGATAGTAGAGGCTCTGGCGCTGGCTCAGATCCAGCTCTTCATCCACAACCACAATCGGCGAGCCAGGCTGGGCGACCCGGGCCATCTCTGCCAGCGCGCGATCGGGGTGGCTGTAGTTGCCAATGGCCCCCACGTGGAAGACCCGATCAAAGGCCCCATCGACAAAAGGCAGCTCGTGGGCGTCGACCATCATCAAGCAGGTCGGCGGCAAGGATTGGCGCTCCAAGCGGCGCTGGCACTGCTTGAGCATCCCGTGGCTCAGGTCCACACCCCAGATCTCCACCGGCAGCCCCGGCGGCAAAGCGCGTTGGAGATAAGGCAGGTTGGCACCGCCACCAATGCCCACCTCCAGAATCCGTATGGGGCGATCGCTGCGCGGTGAGAGGCGCTCAAGCTCCAGCCTGGGCAAGAAGCCGCGGCGGATGCCGTGCTCGGAGATGCCTTGCATGATGGGCGTCAAAACGCGCGTGGCGGGGTCGTGGAGGGCTGGCAAACTGTTGTAGATGGTGCGCATCAGCCGGTCATTGCCGACCACCTGCTCATCTTCATAGAGGCACGCCAGACCATGGCGCGAGGGCCAACGGCGCGCGCCATCGGCGGTCACAAGGGCGTCGCCTTCCACGGTCAGCGCGCCGCCAGTCTTGGGACAGCGCAGCAGCGCCAGACGTTCGGGATCAAGCCACGTCAAGGTCATCGGGCTGGCTCACTCGGTGTGCGTTCTCGGACAGGACGCCAAGGGGTGACAAGAGGTGGACAGCCTGGCGCAAATGGCGCGCAGCGTCGGCGCCGCTCTCAAGGCGCGCCATCAAGAGGTTGGCGCGGCCCTGCTCGTAGGGCATGCCCAGCTTGGCGGCGGTGTCAATGGCGGCTTGGAGGGACTTGCGGGCCTGACGCTTTTTGCCCGCCTGACGGGCCAACTCTCCCTTCCAAAGGTGGGCAAAAGGCAGCCCAAAGGGGAACTTCTTGCCAAAGACCATCATCGCCTTGCAGGCCCGCTCGGCGGCGCTGCGCAGCCCTCGCTCCGTCGTGTTGGAGGCACCGCCAAGGTCAAGAATCTCCAGACACGCGGCCGCCAGCGCCGAGACGCCAGGTTGGGTCCAGTAGGCCACGGGAGCCTGCTTATCGATCAACTCCAGAGCGCGCTCGGTAGCGGCCAGCACCTCCGAAGGTTGACCCAGGCGCGCCATGACCAACGCCTCCAGGCCGTAGAGTCGGATGGCGTCGGCGCTGGTGGTGTCTTCGGTGATGAGGGCGGTGGCCGCCTCGTAATGCTCTCTGGCCTCCGAGACGCTGCGCATGCGCAGCGCATCGTAGCCAAGGCTGGTCAACGGCCACAGGCGCCCCTGCACATCATCGGCGGCGGCCTCGGCCAAAAGCTGAGAGTTGATGTGGTGGGAGCGGGTGTAGCGCCCCTGGAAGTGCTGGGCCAGCCCCATGATGGTGTTGCTCTCAAGCAATTGGCGCGGGTTGCGCACCTCGCTGGCGACGTCCAAAACCTGGGTAAGGCGCGCTTCGACTTCGGCCCACTGGGCAACGTAGATGTTGTAGACAGCCACGCGCTGGCAGACAAAGCCGGTCATGTAGGGGTCGGCGACCTCTTCGGCGATCTTGAGCGCCTCTTCACAGCACATCGCAGCGAAGCCGTGCATGGGGAGCACCCCCAGGACGACCCCCATCAAAATGTAGCCTCGGGCAAGGTCGGGCGAGGTCCCTGCGGGGCGGCCAAGGTTGAGGCCTCGTACGGCGGACCACAACAGCGCCAGAGGCTCCTGGGTGTAGAAGAAGCTCTCGGTGGCGCGCGTCTGGATGGCGGTCGCCAGCAGGCGCGTGGCCCTGTTTTGAGGGTCGGTCTCCTGATTGAGCCAGGGCAACGCCGCCTGACCCGCCCTCATGAGCAACTGACCCACCAGACCAGCGGCCAACTCCGGATTGCTCTCGGGCATGGGGACACCCAACACCGACAGCGCCCGGCGCGCGTGCACCAGACCCACCTTGATCTCACCAAGCTGGCAGCGGGCTTCGGCCAGGAGACCTTCAAGGCGACCACGGCGGAAGGCATCGCTATCGGGGGAGACAAAGCGGCCAGGGGGCGGCGCGACGTCCGTGGAGAGCTGCTCCATAAGGGTCAGCGCGCGCTCAAGCAGGCGCGTGGCCTGCTGGGCAGCGCCAAGCTCAATGGCGGCGGCCCCGGCCATGCCGGTGTAGTGGGACTCTTTGGCGATGTCTTTGGCGACGCTCCAGTGATAGGCCAGCGCCGTGATGGTATCAGGGTCCAGCTCGTGGACCTCCTCAATGGCTTCGGCCACGCGGCGGTGGAGCGAAACCTCCAGACCTTCCTGATGCACCTCCTCAAGCAGGTGCTGGCGCAGCTTGTCGTGCGCAAAGCGCGGCTCGCCGTCCATGATGTCCACCACAGCGGCGTCGATCCAATCACTGAGCAATGCTTCCCAGTCATTTCGAGGCGCCAGGATGTCCAGAACCTGCAAATCCAACTCGCGGCCCACCACGGCGGCCATCTGGAGCAAGCCGCGCTCCTGACTGGACAGGCGCGCCAGACGGCGGCCGACCAACGAGGAGATCCCGTCGGGCAAGACCTTCTGGGTCAGGTCGGCGCCCGCGATTTCATCCAGGCGGCCTGCGATCTGGGCGTAGGCGCGCACCAACTCAACCAGGAAGAACGGGTTGCCCTCCGCCTCGCGGTGCAGCATCGACAAGACCGCCTTGTCCCGGCCAGCGTCACCCAGGATTGACTCGCTGAGCGCCTCGACGTCGGTCTTGCCCAGACGCTCAAGGCGCATCAACTCGGCGTCGTGGACGTGGTCAGGCACGTCGATGCCCTCGTCGTCCCGGTAACTGCCGACGATCATGACCGCCATGCGACCCAGCGAGCGGCACACAAACTCCAACGCCTGGAGGCTCTCTGCGGTGGCCCAGTGCAGGTCTTCGAGCATGAGCAAGACCGGCTGGGACTGCTTGCTGAGCAGATCGGTGATGACCTCAAAGAGGCGCTTCTGAGACGCCTCCGGATCCTGAACGGGCGGCGCCTTGACCGAACCCTCGGGCCAACCCAAAAGGCGAGCAATGTCGGGAATGAGGGGCTTAAGGACGCTGGCTTCGAGCGGGCTGAGCTTGGAGCCAAGGACGAGGTGCTCCACCACGGTGCGCCAGATGTGGTAGGCGCTGGCGCCGTTTTGCAGCGCGGTGCTGTGAATGACCAGACCCCCTGCGACCAACGCCTGCGTGCGCATCTCAGTCAAGAGGCGGCTCTTGCCCACCCCGCTCTCGCCGCCAACCAGGAAGCACGCCCCCTGGCCAAGGCGAGTGGCGCTGAAAGCCCCCATGAGGCGCTGGATTTCTTGTTGGCGCCCCACAAAGTCGGCGGCCTGAAGGTAGCTCTCGCGCGCTTCGTCGGTCTCGGCAGGTGGGGGCTGGTCGATGGCGTCGGCAAAGGCGAGGATGGCCTCTTTGGCGCTTGAGAGCCGCTCCTCGGGCACGGGCTGCACCAGGCGCTGCACCACGTCCATGACCTTGAGCATGATGTCGGGATCGGTCTGGCCGGCCACCAACGACAGATCCAGGTCGACCAGCGTCGCCGGGGTTTTGCCAAAGAGCACCCGGCAGGCCATCACGCCCAGCGAGTACATGTCGGATGCCTCACTGGCGGGCGCGCCGCACAGGACCTCGGGCGCGATGTACCCAAAAGTGCCAGCGATCTTGGCCGTGTCTTTGGTGGCCTCTTCGCGGTGGAGCGAGATGCCAAAGTCCAGGACCTTGACGCGGCCACCGCTGACCAGGACGTTTGAAGGCTTCAGATCCCGGTGGATCACACCGCGGCGGTGAAGGTACATCAACGCTTCGGCGGTCTGGATGAGGTAGTCGATCCGCACCTGCAGCGGACGCCCCTTGCAGGCCGTCTCCAGGTCCTGACCGTCGCGCACCAGCTCCATGGTGAAGTAGGGGTTGCGCTCGGCGTCAAAGCCATAATCAAGGACGCTGATGATGTTGGGGTGGCGCAGACCCGCCAGGGTCGCAAACTCGCGCGCCAGGGCCAGACGCAGCCTCGGGTTGGACTGCTCAAGGAGCATCGGCAAGGCCGCCCCGGCGCCATCACCGACATACTCTTCGATGGAGTCCACGGTGGCCTGCTCGGCCATCATGCGCATCATCGTCTCTTTGCTGCCGGGCTGGTCGGGCAAGGGCGCCAGCGTCAACTGCGACATGTCGCGCAGCAACGCCCCCTCGGTGTCAAAATCGACCGTCTCACCCGCCGACGTCTCCTTGAGGATCGTCAAACCCGTCAGACCATCGCCAAAACCACCGCCGCCGAGCGCCTGCAACATCCCGGCCTGGAAGCCGCGCGTCTGGCTCTCCGATGCTGGCGGAGCGATCGAGTCGACACCTTGCTTGGGCTCAGAGTTCACCAAGCCGCGCTTGAGGGTGATGGTGTGGCCCGTAAGCCTGTCAAAGACCTTGTGGGCCGAACCCATGCCGCCCTTGCCAAGAAAGCCCAGCACCTCGTAACGCCGCGCGATGATTTCCACGCCCTTTCGTGTCCCGCCCTGCAAGCTGACAACCTCCCAAACACCCCAGGTATGCGCTTTCAGCCCCTCCACGCCAATGGCCAGTGAATGCGCGATGGTCCCATCGACCAGGGACACGTTCTACCACGAGTGATGCTTAACACCTATGAATCTCCAAACGCATTGACACACACTCAAAACTTTCAATCAAGCACAAACGTGCACCCATGCCGAGGAAACCCCCGCTCGATCCAACCACACCAACAAAATTCACCAACAACAGAAAACAAACACCTTCACTTCAGGAACACTCCCCTCCAAAAGACCGCCGCCTCCAAAAATCACGCCTGCGCTGGCCACCCCACGGACCGCAAAGATTGACACCACCGCAAAGGACCAGGGATGCTTTTTCATCACACACGCCGCCGTCACTGGCCCACACTCAGACCCCAACACCCCAACCCCACTCCCATCGACTCCAAAGTCCCCCATCATGCACAACCCTCCCCCCAAACCCATCATCACCCACCCAATCGCCGCGCTCGCGCTGACCACAGCCCTGGCGCTGACCGCCCAGAGCTGCGGGGTCGGCTACGTCCTTGAGTCGGCCTACTACCAGATGGAGCTGCTGGCTGCGCGCCAGCCCACCGAGGAGGTCAAGGCCAACTGCGATCTGACCGACACGCAGCGCCAATCCCTGGAGCTGGTCTCGGACGTGAAGCGCTACGGTGCACAGATTGGCCTTGCGGGCAGCGCCAACTACGACACCATCGCCGTCGGATGGGACCACAAGATCTGGAACATCAGCGCCTGCGACCCGCTGAGCTTCGAGGCCCGCACCTGGTGGTTTCCCATCGTCGGCACCGTGCCCTACCTGGGCTTCTTCAATGAAGAAGACGCGCGGGAACAAGAAGCGGCGCTGGCCGCCGAAGGGTTGGACGTCTTTGTCCGCACCGCCGGGGCCTACTCGACGCTGGGCTGGTTTGAAGACCCGATCCTGACCCCCATGCTCTCCTGGGGCACCTACGATCTGGCCAACACCGTCCTGCACGAGTTGACCCACACCACCGTCTGGGTCCCCGGCTCGGTGGCCTTCAACGAGAGCTTCGCCAACTTTGTGGGGGACGTGGCGGCGCTGCGCTACATCGAGGACCGCCACGGGCGCCAATCGGCGCTCTGGACCCAAACCACGGCGCTGATCGAAGACCGACGCCGCTGGGTCGAGGTCCAAAAGGGCGTCTACGCCGATCTGGAGGCCCTCTACGACAGCGATCTGGACGACCCGACCAAGCTTGAACGCAAAGCGCAGATCTTTGGCTCGGTGCCCGAGCGCGTCGATGCGCTCGGCTTTGCCAACGCCGACCTCTACCAACGCGTCGCCCGCGAGCGCGTCTGGAACAACGCCCTGCTCATCCAGTTTCGCGCCTACAACAACAATCGGCAGTGGTTCCAGGCCCTGCTGGACCGCCACGACGGCGACCTGCTGGCCTTCATGCGCGCCATCGAAGCACTGGCCGACGACGCCGACGACCCTTTTGAAGCCCTGGAGCGCGCCGCGACGCTCTAAAACCATCTCCAGATGTGCGCTGTGGCGCCCTGAGAGGCTGTTTATGGGGGCCAGCCCCCACAGCGCGCCCCTGCACCTGCGATTCCTGGACAACGCACCCCGCGTGGTATCATATCGCCCCACAACCCATGCTAAAGAGCGAGATCCTATGCGCGCACACCACACCCCCGCCCTCCTGGCCATGCTCGCCCTGGCCTGCAATCCCAGCCAGGACAGCGCCGACAAGACCCCTGCCCCGACCGACAAACCCGCCCCCTCCAAAGCCGCCCCTGCGCTGCCCGAAGACGCGCGCCAGACCCTGGCCGAATATGGCCTCCAGGTCCTCGACGCCAAGATGGCCGGAGAGCCCGACCCCAAAGCCCCCCAGGTCGACGCTGGCGGCTTTGAATACGACAAGGTCTTTGTCACCCTCTACACCGACGGCCGCATTCGTGGCTGCCAGTCGGGGCGAGCCGGCGCGCTGGCCGACGACGTCGTCACCGCTGTGCACAAGGCCATCGCCGACAAGCGCTTTGGCGGGGCCATGATCGCCGACGAAGGCCCGCTGACCGACATCAACTTTGCCTACCTCTACGACCGCCAGAAGGTCGAGCCGGGCAAAAAACTGGCCTATGAGCCCGGCGTCCACGCCATCGAGATCCGCAACGGCAAAGACAAGGCCTTCTTCAAGGCCGAAGTCCCCATCACCAAGAACTACACCAAGGCCAAGACCCTCAAGCGGCTGTGCAAGAAGGCCAAGCTGGCCCCCGACTGCCACGAGTCACCCGACACGCAGATGTACACCTACCGCACCTTGACCTTCCATCACCGCCGCAAAGACGCCGCCACCACCGAACTCTACCGGGGCAACGTGGCCAAAGACCCGGCGCTGACCCCAAAATTGGTCCGCGAGCGCCTGACCATGGCCCTGGGATGGTTCCAGAACAACCTCCACCCCGACACTGGCCTGCTGCGCTACCAGTATTTCCCCAGCCCCGACAAATACGACACCGACAACAACCACGTGCGCCAGATCGCCTCGCTCTGGGCCGTCCTGGAGCTGCGCGCGCACCTGGGACTGGGCGCCGACGAGGCCCTGGACCGCTACGCCACCGAGACGGTCAACTTCTACCTCAACAACCACCTCCAACAACGCCCGGACCACGCCTTCGTCTCTGTCGATGGCAAGGGCAAGCTGGCCTTCAACGCCTTCCTGATCCTCTCGCTGCTCCACATGCCCCAATATCCGCAGGCCCAGCAGACCATGGAGAGCCTGGCCAAAGGCCTGATGCACCAGCAGCGCCCCGACGGCTCCTTTGCCACCTACTTTGAGTCCGACCGCACCGGCGGCGAAGAGTTCTACCCTGGCGAATCCATGCTGGCGATGATGCGCCTGCACCAGAAGACCGGGCAGGCCGAACTGCTCGACACCGTCAAAAAGGCCTTCCCCCACTACCGGGACTATTGGCGCAACAAACGCAACACGCCCATGCTCTCCTGGCACTCGCAGACCTACCGCCTGCTCTACAAGGCCACCAAAGACAAAGACGTCGCAGAGCACGCCTTTGAGCTCAATGACTGGCTCATCAAAGAACATCAGGTCACCCAGAGCCCCTACCCGGATCTCGTCGGCGGCTTTTCGCGCCGGGGCAAGCCCGGCATCTCTTCGGCCACGTACCTTGAGGGGCTGGCCGACGCCTACGAGTTGGCCATCGCGGTGGGGGATAAAGCGCGCCAGGAGAGCTACTCACAGGCGCTGCGTGGCGGCCTGGCTTTTGTGCTGCGCCTGCAGTTTACGCCCGACAACACCTTCTATCTGAAGAACGCCAAGCCCGCGCTGGGCGGCTTTCGCCAGTCGCTGGTCAAGAACAACCTGCGCAACGACAACACCCAGCACGCCGCCATGGCGCTGATGAAGGCCGACCGCTACGGCATCTTCTCCCAAAGCGGCACCCCCACCTCCAAGTAACGCGCCGCTGTCTGCGACCCAAAGCAAGGCTTGTTTTTGGCAGACAAGATTTCCAGGCCGCGGGGCATGGTTCAAACACAGCCCAACTCGATGACCTCAAAGTCCATGGTGGGCAACGTCAGGATGGCGCAGGTGTGGCTGTCGCGGGGCCTTTGTCCGCAGACCGAGCCCGGGTTGACCAGCCACATGCCTCGGTAGGGGACGCACATGGGGCGGTGGGTGTGGCCCAGGATGAGCACGTCTGTGTCAAAACCCCGCGCCTTGCGCTTGAAGGCCTTGGGGATGTCATCGGGGAAGACGTAGGTGGATTGATTGTAGGGCGCGGCGTGGGCCAGCAGCACTCGGCAGCCTTCCCAGAGGTAGCGCCGCGTGACGGGCAGCCCCTCCAGGACCGCCAATGTCTGTGCCTTGAGGCCGCTGCCCCCATCGAGCCGGGCGGACTCCACCGCCCCCAGATCGTGGTTGCCCTGCACGCACGGGATGAGCCAGGACTGCATCAGAGCCACCACCTCGTCGCCGTCAGGGCCCTTGTCCACCAAATCACCCGCACACAAGATTTTGTCCACGCCCCTGGCCACAAGGGCCTCCAAGGCAGAGCGCAGCGCATGGGCTTCGGCGTGGATATCCGACACCAGCCCCAACTTCATGGTCATGTCCAGAGCACTCCATTGCAAACGCGTCCATCTCGTCAGGGACGCGTTTGGTGATTCAAATAGCGCGATTGAATTCACACCAAAATACAGACAAAAAGCTTGGTTTGTCTGTGCTTTGGCATCAAGGAGTGTGTTCAGAACATCGGCTGGACTTCCTGGCGAACGGTTTGAGCAGAGAGTGTGGTCACTGGCCGACCTGCACGCAAGGCACAAGCCCAGGTCCTGCCTGGTACAATCAGGGACAGCGAGGATCGTTGTCCTGGAGATTGTTGATGATGCCCTCACCAATCGGGATGGGATCACAGCCGTGGTCTTGCTCGCAGATCAGGTCCCATTGGGGCTCGGCTTTGGCGTGGCACTCAAAGCAGTTGCCGCCAAAGCTGTTGACCACGTCGGTGGTCCCGCGCGAGACAATCTCGGTGCCGTCGCTCGACGGCGTCAAAAAGAAGAACTCCCAGTCGCCGGTCTCGGGGCTGAAGCCTTCGCGGCGCTTGACCATCGCCTCCTGGGGCACCAACTGGATGATGGTGCCCACTGGGTAGACGCCGCCGTCAGGGTTGTTGGCCACCGCCAGCGTCTCTTCCATCCGCCCCAGCTTGTTGGTGATCCTGAACCGGCGGATGCGATCCCAAAGCTGGAGACACTCAAAGTCTTCTTCTGTGGCCTCAAGATCCGCCTCGGGGTCCAACTCGCACTGACAGGCCCCTTCATCAAGGAAGGTCCCTGGACCACACTCGACCCCAGGACACGGCCCGTCGTTGTTGGGCGCGTTGTTGTCGGTGTCATTGTTGGTGTCGTTGTTGCCCGGATCGTTGTTGTCTGTGTCGTTGTTGCCGGTGTCATTGTTGTCGACGCCGTTGTTGGCCACATCGCCGTCGCCGTCCGACCCCTCATCACCGCAGGCCCCCAGCGACAACACCGCTGTCAGCACCGCGCCCATCACCCAAAACTTGCGCATGTCTTCAAATCCCCATCAAGGCAGGCCACGCGTGGTCTGGTCCACCAAAACGAGCAACCCTCCTTTTGCAGACCACGTCATGAAGTCTTGATGAAGCAACAAGCCGCAAGGCGCGTCAACCCGCAGCTCCCACCAATCTCACCTCCCTCTACGGAAGGTCACCGGCCCACAACCCCACAACTTCATCGCCGTCTTCATCGGCCCTGAAGAGCACGCGCTGGGCAGGGCCCGTCATCAGCGAGCGAGACACGGCGCGCTGGGCAATCGGGCTGACCGTGCCGCCGTCGGTCGCGATGTGCTCCAAGGCAACCAACCGAACGGACACCGTGCTCTCCCCCTCCATCACCTCAAAACCCTCTCGCTCAAACGCCACCACGGCGCCCTCTTGCCCAACAATGGTCACGGTTTGAAAGCGGTCGGCTTCCAGCGAGGCCTTGACGGCGCCGTCCGCCCCCAAAAGCCTGAATCTGGCGTTCTGAGGTGTGCGCCGCAGGGGTTCATCCAAAGATTCAAAGACCAGAGCGCTGCCGTCGGGCCAGATCCGGGCGACGTGATCGGCCTCGGGGTTGAGGCCGTCGATGGCGTTGCGCTGGCCATCAACCCAGGTGCTCAGGCGACCGCGGGCATCGAGCGCCGCCAACAACTGGCGGCCCCCCGACTCAAACGCCAACACCTCTCCACCAAGCGCGCTGTCGGTCAACAGCTGCAACGGACCTGGACTCAGATCCACCACGTTGACGGCGTCTTGCTCCAACCCCACCACGGTCTTGCCGTCCTCAAAGAAGTAGAACGGATCGAGCGACGGCACGCTGCGGACCTCAAAGTCCTGGCCAATGACCATAAACCCGTCGCCGTCTGCCCACTCGATGAGCGCCCCCCGGGTCGGGGTGACACCTTGCCCCGCCAGACGCACAAAGGCGTACGCCCCACCGCCGCCCCCAAAGCTGCGGCGCTCATCGCGCAGGATCTCCTGACCACTGTCCGTGCGAAACGCGCGGACAAAGCCCTCGTTGTCGCAGCTCTCAGCGCAGTTGAACTCCGTAGACCACTGCAACACGACCATCTGGCCGTCGCCCGACACGTGCACGCCGTACTGCACATAAAAATCGTCGCGCGAGGCGGGGATTGTCGCCAAGGTCCGCGGCGGCTGCTCGCCCCGCGCATCGACGGTCTTCAGACGCCGCTGGCCATCGATGTAGACAAGTCCCGAAGAGGCCGCCGTCTCCTCCACCAACAAACACGCCCCCGCCTCACCGTCCAACACCGTGGTCTCACCGGCACCATCAACCAGCACAAGCCCCTGCGACGCCGAGCACCTCCACATCTGCTCGCCGCCAGGGGCCGACTCCAAAGACACAAAGCCATAGAGCGCGTCTTCAACATCAAAGGTGCTGCTGCCGAGGGCATCCACATCCACAACGACAAGGCGCCTCTGGCCCCCTTGCTCATGAAAGAAGAGGCGGCTGCCCAAAGGCGAAAACTGCAACAGACCATCGGTGCTGCCCACCACCGTGTCCCGCTCCAACGCAGGATCCAGCAGGTGAACCGCCTTGCTCTGCCCAGACTCCACATAGGCCAGGTGGCCACAACGGCCATAAGCCGCCCTCGACACCCCATCGGCCACCTTGCGCAGCGCCGTCGCAGGCAAGGCCCCACACGCAGGCAGCGCCACGTCATCAGACACAACGGCGCTGGCGGCCCCATCGTCGGAACACCCCGCCGCCAGAGCCCACGCCCCCAACAACACACCCAACCCCAGGCTTCGCGCTCCCATCACACCCCTCACCCCAAAAGACCACAGATCAAAAGCTGCTTCATAGAAGCATCGGCGGCGCAAATGTGACCATCCCCTCGCCAAAACCTGTGATTTTCAGCCACAAGAGGGCCAAACCCGGTCAAAAAACGCAGTTGAGCGCTCCACAGGCTGTGAAGCGCTCAAAAAAATCCTCCGACCACCTTCAACCGGTGGCCGGGCATGTGGGGAGGCTCAGCGGCGGCGGCGCAGGACCAGGGCCGCCCCAAAGAGCACCAGGGTCCACAGGGCACCCAACGGGGCCGTGGGCTGGTGGGGGGTGGTGGTGGAGCACTTGAGCGCGCCGCCTTCGATGGTGAAGGTCCCCTCATCGTCCCCATCGTTGGGATCATTGGGGTTGTTGTTGCCATCGTTGCCGTTGTTGTCGCCGTCACCGGGCACGTCGTCAGCGGCGTCGTTGGGATCGGTCTCACCGGCGTCGATGGCGCCGTTGCCGTTGGTGTCTTCGTCGCCGTCAAGCACACCGCCGTCATCGCTGTCGTTGTCGCCAGGATCGGTGGTGGTGTTGGGGTCGGCGTCAGGCACAAAGTTGCCGGCGGACTCATCGGTGCCGGGCGAAGGCTCGGTCAGACCCAGCTCGGTGCCGTCC
>CAKZKQ010000332.1 GCA_937123825.1 uncultured Pseudomonadota bacterium | reverse complement strand
CCAAAGCCGCTTGAACGGCGCTGGCGTCGATCTCGTTGGTGTTCTGGGAGAAGTCGGCGTTGACGTTGACCCGGCGAGCACGGTTGGCAAGCTGGCGGCGCTTGCGGATGACCTGTCGGGCTGGGCGAATGTCTGCGTTGCTCAGCGACGACGGGAAGGCCTCTTCACTTGAACGCGACGCCAGACGCTGTTGGGGCGCTGCGTGGAGGTGTTCGCGGTAGGTTTGGTAACGGCCTTCGACCGCGGAGGTCGCGTAGAACTGTCGTTTGAGCTTGCTGCCGAGGATTTCGTAGCTTTGGACCAGGATCGCCAGGATCTCCTGGGTCGCCTTTTGTTGCTCGCCGCGTCGGTTGGCAAACGCACCGTTGATGCGACTGACCTGCTGGACGTACGCCTGGGTCAGCGCTTGTGTGTCGTCGCTGGGCTTGGCGCCAAGGATGGCGAAGAGATCCCAACCTGAGATGGCCTCCAGCACTTCGGTGGGGCCTTTGTCGAGCAACGCGGCGCTCAACTCCTGAGGATGATGGCGAGGTCCAGTGGTCGGCTGGGCCGCCTTGACCTTGCGCGTGGATCGTCTGGGTTTGCGGATCTGGGCCGATGCGGTGGCTTGTTCCACCGCGGGCTGTGCTGGTGCGGCCGCGGTCGGTGGGGCGTCGCTGACCATGGCGCCCATGGTCATTTCGAGGTTGGCCAGCGAGTCTTCGACCGATGGTACTTTGCTGGCCGACTTTGCCGTGGGCTCGGGTTGCTCTGAGGCCACGGGATCAATGTCGAGCACAAAGTCTGCTTCGTCCGGGTCGGGCTCAATGCTGCGGGCGGCAGGTGCGGGCAGCGGCACATCGACCGGGGCGGGAAGCGGGACCTGAGCGGGAGCAGGAAGCGGGACTTGAGCGGGGGCCGGCAGCGGCACATCGACCGGGGCGGGCAGGGGCGCTTGCGCTGGTGCGGGCAGCGGCGCCTCGACTGGCGCCGGCAAGGGCGCTTGTTCCACCGCAGAGGGGGCGACGGGCTCTTCAACCATGGCGGCGGCTTCGGCCTGCTGCCTGCGGACCTCATCGATGTCCAACTCGGGCAACTCAACCGTGCTCCAGCCGCTTGAGAGGGCCTGGATGGCCTGCGTCTGCAACCCGGGTTTGCGCGGCGCGTGAGCCATCAAAGGTTCAGAGGCGGGCTTTTTGGCCTGGGCGGCGTCTTTGACGTCCTGGGTGTCCAACTCCAAGGTCTTCCAGCCCCCAGCCAATGAATTGATGGCCTGGGTTTGAAAGCCTGGGCGCGGGCGGCCAACGCGTTGGGTGGTTTGTGGGGTGGGGTCTTGATTGGAGTCCTGATCGGATTCGGATGTGGGGGGGGAGTCGGTGGGTTTGTCGGATTGGGACACGCCTGACCTCCAGCACTGGCCATGACTTTGGTGTATTACGCAGACTGATGCTTCCTGATTATGGGGGCACAACCACCCGATGGGCAACCCTTTCCGCTTGCATGAGGGGCATAATGAGAGCAAAGACGGAGAAGTGAATCACGTTCCTGGTGGTCTGAGCGTTGTTTTGAGGCTTTTGGGGCGCTGAGATTTTGGGATGAGAGGGCCAAGGTGATCCTGGCAGGACCTCACTGGCCAATGGCGTGAACGACGACCTTTCGAGCGCTGCGATGGTGGCGATGTTCCCACAGATAGATCCCCTGCCAGGTGCCCAGGACCAGCCGCCCTGCCACAATCGGGACGCTCAGCGTTGTGGCCGTCAGCACTCCCTTGATGTGGGCGGGCATGTCATCGGGCCCTTCGTCGGTGTGGGTGTAGATGGGGTCGTTTTCTGGCACCAGACGGTTGAGGAATGCCTCAAGGTCATCACGAACCGATGGATCGGCGTTTTCCTGAATGATGAGGCTGGCCGAGGTGTGGCGCACAAAGAGGGTGCACAGGCCTTGCTGAATGCCAGCTTCATGAATTACTTCGGTGACCTGATGGGTGAACTCTATCAGCCCTTGCCCTGAAGGGCGCAAGAGCAGTTCCTTGGTGAGTTGGTGCATCAGCGGCAAGCTCCATCCGTGCAGGTGCGCCCATTGGAGCACTCATCGTCGGTGTCACACTGCGGCAGGCAGGCTTCGACGTTGTCGGTCAAGACCCAGCAGGTGTATCCATCGCGGCAGACCCCGGGGTCGTCATTGCAACCCTGAAAGCAGGCCGTGCCCGTCTCGTTGGTGCTCAGGCACCAGTTGTTTGGGCCGCAGTCAAGGTGGCCCTCGCAACCAATGCTGGTGCAATAGCCGCCAGGAAAGTTGCCCGCGCATGCCGCTGCAGGCCCCTCACAGTCGTCGTTGTTCTCGCAAGGATCGCCCACATTGGGCTGGGGAAAGAGGGGCGCACACTCGCAGGCGTTGGCCAGATCGGCGTCGTTTCGGCAGGCGCGCCGGGAGATCTCATCGCAGGCCGCGTCCAGGGTGTCTTCTTGGATGTCCGAAACGTCCGGCTGGCTGGCGATGCATCGCTCGGTGCAATTCTCGATGGTGCCGTCCACGTCTCCAAAGATCCCCATTGGGCAGATCTCGCCAAGGCAATCGAGCGTGTACTGGCAGGCCTGATGGCAGGTCTCTTCAAGGAGATCGATGGATGAGGCGTCTTCTTCGACGTCCTGCTCCGGGCTGGTGTCGCCGGGGATGATGGGGATGTCTTGTGCGACATCGGTCGGCGGCGCTGGAGTGTCTTCTTGAGCGATGTCTTGGGGGGGAGAGGTGTCGGTGGGTGCATCGGTCTGGTCTTGCGCGTCCTGGCCGTCCTGAAGAGGGGCGGCGTCAAATGCACATCCGGCTGTGAGCCCGACAAGGACGCACAGCGCGGTTATGGGGACCAGACGCATCACCTCATCGATTCCCCGCCGGGTTGCGGAAGCCGGTGGGCTCTGGCTCGGGGAAGGCCTTGGTGGAGTTGGCCTCGCCGGGGGTGGCGCGGATGCTGTTGCGGAACTCCTCGCGGATGTGGATGCCGCCCTGGTCGGCGGTGCACTCCTGCCAGGCTTCGGCTTTGCTGCCATCAATCACCGGGTGGACGCGCTCCATCGAGTAGTTGAGCATCGAGCCGCCTTCGACGCGGCGGCCGCCAGCAAAGGGCGGGCCGTTGTCGCCTGCCACATCCATGACGTTGCCGCGCGGATCGAGCAGCCGCAGCGAGAACTTGGCGTTGTGCAGGTTCAAGCGCAGGAAGCGGGGGTCGTTGGCCGTGTTCATCACAAAGTCGGGGTCATCAAAGGCGCTGCCCTCAACGTCCTGGGGGGCCAGGTCAGTGAAGGGGGCCAGGTTGTGGTCCACAATCAGAAAACGCTCGTGCGGTCCAATGATGGTACCCGGATAGAGCCCCACAACAAAATCATCGGCGGTGCCGATGGTCCACATGGTCAGATCGATGGGCTGGTCGGTGGTGTTGAGCAACTCGATGAACTCGTCGTTGTAGACGTCGTCACCACCAAAGTCCGACGGGTCGTTCTGACCGTTCCAGCCATCCCAGTGGATCTCGTTGAAGACGATGTCGCCTTTCTGGATGTTGTCGCTGTCGCCGATGTAGTTGTTGCCAAAGCGCTTGCCGTTGTCCCAGTGGCTCTCAAAGAACTCAAAGGTGTCTTTGGCCACGCGGGTGCCGTGGAGGACCAGGAAAGTCTCGTCATTGGCGCTGGTGGCGCTGGCGGACCAGTTGAAGGAGCCGGTCAGGACCTTGGCGTGCTCGGGCAGGTCGTGGTCGATGACCATGGTCTTGGAGTGGAGGCGACCACCACCGGCCTGGTAGTCACCGGGCTGGCGGCTGTTGTCGTTGCCGTCCTGGCGCATGTCCAGACCAAAGAGCAGCATCCGGTAGACCTCGTGGTAGGGGCCGTTGCTGTGAAGCTGGGAGCGGTCGATCATGCCGCGGACTTCTTTGGGCCGGAAGGGCTCTTCGCAGACCACCTGCATGGCGCACGTGGCGGCGTCGTCGCTGCTCAGGTCGCCAGCGCGGGCCGGGTCACAGCAGCGGTTGTAGCGCGCAAACTCCAGGTGCTTGTTGATGAAGGCCGAACCAATCTGATCTTTGGTGAACGCAAAGATCATGAAGTGGATCGACTCTTTGGCCTCGCCCAGGTACTGCAAAATCCGCGCGACGGGGTCTTCCTGGGGAGAGAAGAAGACCTCCACGTCGGTGTCGCCCACCTTGTAGTAGGTGCCGTTGTCGATGATGTCCTTGGTAGACCCAAAGCGGCCGGCGAACATCTGCTCGAACTCGGCCTTGAAGTCGGCGGCGATTTGGGGCGAGTCGATAAAGACGTAGTTGTTGTTGTTGCGGTTGTAGCCGGTGGGCGTGATGTTCCCCGTCCCGGTGATCACAAAGCGATCATCGATGATGAAGAACTTGTTGTGCATGATGTGGAACTGGTTGCCAGAGATCATGGGGATGTTGAGGCGGTCGATGGCCTCATAACCCGCCACGTGGTGCTCCTGGTGGCGTCCGTCGCCCACAAAGCGCAGCCTCACCCCGCGGTAGTGAGCGCGCAGCAGAGCGTCGATGATCTCCGTGCGCGAAAAGCCCATGATGGCAAAGTCGATGGTCGAGGTCGCCCGGTCGATCATCTGAACCGTCATGTCGTCGGTCTGGTGCTCGATGCCGTTGAGTTGGCGCGTACCGGTCTGGTTGAAGTAGGTCCGAACGCGCGGGGCGCTGGCCTGGGCCATGTCGGCTGGATCCACCTCGGTGTTGCACGCCGGAAGGGTGAAGATGACGCTGAAAGCCAGCGCCGCCCCGAGGGCGCCCAGCAGATTGCGCAAAGCGCGTGAGTTGGTTTGTTTGGTGCTCATCATGGCTCAGTTCCCCCGTTCGAAGAGTTCATCGTAGATGTCGATGAAGCGCTCAACGTTGGTGTTGGGCTGGGTGACAAAGCGGTTCAGGACCCACATGTTGGCGTCGGCGAAGGCGTCGGCGGCGCGCGGCGTGGGCTGGTTCCCGGCGGTGAAGGCGATGGCCTCCAGCAGCGGCTCGCTGAGGACAAAGACCCTCGTGCGGTACTGCTTGCCGTTGATGGGTGAGCGGTCGGCGTCGATGATGATCATGTTCAGACGGATGTTGTCGGCGGTGCGGATGGTCGGCAGCACGTCCGAGCCCCCGCGCACGTCGTCAAACGCGTTCTGCATGATCTCCAGCTTGCTGAAGTCCACGTCGGCGCCGTCGGTATCGACAACCACGCCAACGTTGAAGCCGTTGATGGCCTTGTAGATCAGGGCCTCGGAGAGGAAGAAGTTGGTGAACTCTTCACCGACCACATGGACCGAGGCGCGGGCGTTGTAAACCTCATCCACGACGCGCTTGAGCAGCCGCTCCTGGGGTCCAAAGTAGACCTCCAGGTCGCCCAGGTCGTTGACGTAGTGGGTGCGGTTGTTGGTGTTGGACTTCTGGGGACCGTTGAAGGTGTCCAGCACGATCGAGAACTGACCGCCGTGGAGCTGGTTGAACTCGTCGCCAAAGTCCTTGCCCAGGTCTTCGCTCTTGGAGTCAAAGCCGATCTGGGCCACATCGGGGTTTCCGGCAAAGAAGCCGCCGGTGAGGTTGATGACGCGCAGCTCGTCGATGATGACAAAGTTGTGCGTCATGCGGTTTTGCTCGCCGGGGCGCGTGATCACGGCGATGAGCTGAGGATTGTAGGTCAACTCACCGTTGCCAAAGACCACCGCCTGACCGTCGCGGCCTGGGCCGTTGGGCTCAAGGCCGCCGTTGCTGGTCAGCTTCACAAAGCCGGCCTGCTCGCTGCGGTCGATGTCACCCACGACGCGGACCCTGACGCCCCGACGCTGCGCGTCGATGAGCGCCTGCGCGACGGCCTCGGACTCCAGGTCCTCAAAGGCCGCCTCGATGGTCCGCGTGGCGGTGCCAATGGCGTCGATGATGTGTTGCTCAAGCTGAGTGTTGCTCATGGTGCTGCCACCGGCTTTGCCAGTGGCGCTCTGCACCAGAGCCGCGTCGCCCGCGGTCAGCGTGTGCATGGTGTTGAACATGTCCCGGGTGTCGGGAGCGGCGGTGTCACAACTGACCAGCCCCACGGCTGCCAGCGCCAACGCCATCGTCTTGATGCCTTTCATGGTCTGCCCTGCGTGGTTGGGTCAGTCGGTGGTGCCGGCTGAGGTGTTTCCGCTGTAGTCGGGGCTGTTGGCCAGCCCCGGCGAGCCAAAGGTCCGCTCCTTCCAGTCATCGCCGATGTTGGAGATGCGCTCGGCGTGCTCCGAGTCCCACGGGTTGTAGGAGTAGGAGTGCCAGGAGGCCTCGCGGCCGCCCTGGTTGGCAAAGAGCAACTGCACGCGCTCCATGGTGCGCACGGTGACCAGGTCGTAGCCGCCTGCGAAGACTTCCTGGCCGGTGCTTCCGGCGTCGCTCATGCGGCGATCGTCAATGTCGCGCAGCGAAATCCGGAAGAAGTCCCAGGGGATGTCCAGTTCGGGCACCACGTAGTCGGCCACGGCCGAAAAGGCGCCGTCGGCCTTCTTGACCAGCACGATGTACTCGTTGGGCTGGACCTGGAGGCCGTTTTCGCGAAGCGGGATCGGGTAGGTCACCCGTCCGCGCTCGTGGCGATGGTGCGTGAGCATGCGAGGGTGGTTGTTGCCCGCCTCGATGGTCAACTGCCAGCCCGTCAGGTGGATGGGTCGGGGGTGCTTGTTCTGGAATTCGATGAAGATGTCGTCCGGGTCGTAGACGCCGTCGTTGGTGACGCTGCCGGCCCAGTTGATCTCTGTGATGATGAGGTTGCCGCGTTCACCGTTGCTGGTGAAGCCCTCATCGTCTCCGTCGCTCTCGTTGCTGTTGTCGGCGATGGCGGTGCCGTTGCGGTAACCGACGCCTTGATCGCGCTCGTCACCGATGCCGCTGTCGCAGCCGCTCATCCACAGTGCGGTGCCTGCCAGCAACAAAACCGCCAGACTGCTGCGGTGTGTCATCATGTCGCCCCTCAATGCTTCTCCGAGGTGACCGGCCACGGTCTTTGGTTGAGTCCACACCGGCCGGCTTGCTCAGGATTTTAAAGAGGACTGCGGCGCGTCGCAACACGCCGCAGGCCACCCAGGCTCAAAATTCGACCGTGGTCCCGGCGGTGAAGCCCCAGAAGTTCTGCGGATCGTTGCTACCACGGGCGTTACCACCAACGCGGTTGATCTCGATGCCGTAGAAATCGCCGGGCATAAAGAGCCCGTAGACGATGAAGCCTTTGAGGTTCTCGTTGAATCTGTGGGTCAACTGGAGATCGATCTCCGTGCCCAGGTCGAGCCCCAGACGGCTCTGGGCAAAGAACTCTTCGCGGCTGTAGCCAAAGGGCGGGTCGATGTTGTCCAGGTCAGCCTGGTTGAGGTTGCTGCTGCCGGTGTCCTGCAGGAGCCACATGTCGGCGCGCAGCAGGGTGTTTTGCATGATGACAAAGCCTAGGCCAGCGTGGAGGGACTGGGTGCCGCGGGCGCGGGCGGGCTCGTGCTCGCGGAAGTTCAGGCCGCCAGCGCTCATCACCGCCGAGGGGAACCAACCCGCGTAGCGGTCGGCGTTGAGACCACCGATGCGGCGGCCGCGGAAGCCCACAAAGCCGTGCTGGAAGCGCAGGCCGTTCTGGGAGTACTCGGGGCCATCAAAGCGGTAGAAGTCGGCGGCGAACTCCAGGCCAAAGCTCTCACCGAAGCTCAGCTTGCTGTCCACACCGCCGCCAAAGGCGTTGCCCGAGATGTCCACGTCAAAGGCCACGACCTCTTTGCGGTCGATGCCCGAAGAGTGGGCAAAGTCGCCGTAGAAGAGCACGTTGCCGGTGTCGCCCAGGTCCAGGTCGTAGGAGACGCGGCCGCCGGCCATCCACACAAAGTCGTTGTCGGCAAAGTTGCCCAGCGAGCCACCGAAGCTGATGTCGGCGCCGCTCTCATCGACCGGACCGCCGCCCATGTCGGCAAAGAAGTAGTAGGCTTTGACGGTCAGGCCATCGACGATCTTGTCGTTTTCGTAGACGCCGCCGGTGCGCAGCGTGAAGGTGTCGCCGCGCAGGCCGAGTGTCGTCTCGCGGCCACTGACGTAGCGGGTGAAGGAGGCGCGGGGCAGGTCGCTGGAGGTGAAGAAGTCCAGCGCCAGGATGCGCAGGCGACCGGCCTTGCCCGCGTCGGCCTCGACCACCACCGAGTCCAGCAGGTCATCCAGGAAATAATCCTTGGGGACGCCGCCAATCGCGAAGGGCTGACGGCCCACGCTGAAGCTCAGCTTGAAGTCGTCGGTGTTGATGGGCGAGTAGATCATGTTGAGGTGGGAGAAGAAGAGCGCGCCGGCCAACTGGGCCTGACCGCCGATCTGATCCCGGCTCCACAAGCCGTTGTGGGCCACGCCGACGTTGACCCGCAGGTCTTCGTTGATCTGGTAGCCCAGAAAGGCGCTCAACGTCGAGTAGGCAAAGGTGTGGCGGTCGTCGGAGTCGATGATCGCCTGGTCGCTGGACTCGTCCAGCTCGCGGAAGTCCTTGTTCTCAAAGGCGTGGATCTCCGAGCCCATGCGGAACTTGGTCTCCAGGCCTTTGGGCTTGATGGGGTCCGAGTCCCCGGGGCCAAACTCGGGGTTGCCGGCCGGGATGGGATCGCCGCTCTTGTTGTCCTGCGCCGCGGCCTGATCCGCCAGAGCCGCGCACGTCGCCAGGCTCAACATCAACACCGTCAAGCGGTGTGCTCCTTTGCTCATGAGACCCCTCCTTTGCGGGAAAACCGGTGGTGACCTGCGTTGGTCGCCCACATCATTCTTTCGTTCAAATGGCTCATACATGGGAACACCCACCGGTTCAAGGCGGATGGCCCTCTTTCATTCAGGTTGACCGTCGCGCACACAAAACACTCCCCCATGCACCCCTTTTGAGGGGCGCTTTTGCGCTCTAGACCTTGTGTCATGATGGGCAGCAGTGGGGAGGGCGGCGTGTCTCAGTCGAGGATCTGGACCTGACCCAGGCCAAGGACCCAGATCTGGCGGTCGAAGTTGTTGACCACCGGGCCACGCACTCGGACGCGCGAACCGATGGGGGGTGAGAAGCCGCGGCGTTGCAGCTCGGCGTCGATGCCGACCTGCCAGCACTGGGGCAGGTCTTCGACGGCGGGGCCGCTGGTGTCTTCCAGGCAGGACTCCACGCAGGCATCCGAGCACACCGCGCCGTTCTGGCAGCGGGAGTTGATGCAGGTCACCTCACAGGTCCGCGCGCACTGAAGGGTCGGGCCTTCCAGGCGCGTCTCGCTGGCCAGCCCGGCCTGGACCGCGCGGTCGGTGATGGTCATGGAGCCAAAGTTCTGGCTGGTGGGGGCCACGTGGACAAAGCCCTCGACCTGCTTGACCTTGGAGGCGTCGGCGGCGCTCAAGGGGCCTTGCTGTTGTTCGTAGGCGATGGTCTTGGACACCGCCCCGTTTTCGATGGCCTGCTCGGCAAGCTCGACGTCGGCGGCCAGTACGGCGCGGGTGTCGGGGTCGCGGCCAAAGGTCAGCATGGTGGCGTAGACGGTCACGCGGACACGGTCGCCGTAGGTGTAGGGGGCCACACGGGAGTCGCGCAGCACCACAATGCCGCCGGTGTCATCTTCAATGGTGAAGGTGCCGTAGTGGCGCTCGTCCTGGCCACAGACGACCACCTTCATGTACTGGCGAGGATAGACCGTCACCACGCCTTCAACGACCATCGGGAATTCGTCGATGATGTCGGGGGCGCCGCCGCGGCACTGGCCAGCGGCGGTGGGGTTGAAGAGGTCTTCGGCGGTGAAGGTGTCGGGGTCCGACACGCCGCGCGCTTCCTGGGGGAAGGTGGCGATGAGGTCAGCGATGCTGTTCATCCCCGGGCGCGGCAGGTTGTATTTGAACCCTGCGCCGCGGTCTTCGTAGGCCACAAAAGGCCCGTCGGGTCCGTCGGTCACCTCACTGTCCCAGATCTCGTCTGGGTCCATGACCTCATCGCGCACTTCGGCGGTGCAGGATGTGATTGAGAGCGCCGCTGCTGCTGCGCCCAGCCAGTAGAGAGTGCGGTGGATGGTGGTGTGCATGGCTTTTGCCCCTCTGGACCTTTGAAGATGTGACCTGGTCTGGAAGGTCTGGAACCTTGGCGTGCGGGCCATACCATAGCAGATCCGACTTGAGGATGCTGCATGGTGACATGAAAGTCTTTTAAGGAAGGTATGCAGCCCGCCCTGATGGCTGGGCCAAGCGGCTAAGCTTCAAAGTCGACAGGTCGTTGGGAGAGTCGATGGGGAGGGCAGGGAGCCTGCTTGTGGCATCGTTTTGGCCCGGTCAAACCCGCGGACTGTGGGGCTGAGCGCTCAGCCCCAGGCGGGGCCAGGCTGCACACCGCCAAAGATCACTGCTGGTTGCTGTCCACCAGCCAGTCGAAGTTGGGCACGTCGATCTGCGCGACACCGGCGAAGGCGCCCACAGGGCCGACGTAGGTGACGCAGGAGCCGACGCTGAAGTCGATGAACATGCTGGGACGCGAGCGCAGGGTGATCAGGTTGGCGCCCCCGTAGTCCAGGTCGTAGCAGACGCTGGGGTCGCCGCAGGCGTTGCCTTCGTTGGCGATCGTGCCCGAGACGCGGATCAGCTTGTTGACGTCGTCGAGGGTGATGTCGCCACCGGTGCGGTCATCGACGAAGACCTCGTTGTTCTCGCTCGACAGGGCCCAGCTGGCGCCGTCGGCGGCGGTGATTTCCGGGATGCCACGGAAGTTGGTCACCTCGGTGACGCGCACGGAGACCTTCTGGCCAACTTTGATGTTGAAGCCGGGGAAGCTGTCGGCGGCGTCGGCGAAGAAGAAGACCTTGACGGCGCCGCTGGCGTCCTGGAGCCAGAACTCACGGTTGGCGCGGTAGACACCGCTGTTGTCGAACTGACCCTGCGAGTTGAAGCTGCTGGCCACGACCGTCACGTCGGTCAACTGGATGTCCACCGCCGCGGCGTTCTCGACCACGTCGGGGGTGTCTTCGTCGTCCTCATCGATCTCAGGCAGCGCGTCGAGCAGCGCGCCCAGACCCGCGTCACCGTAGTTGTCGGTGAAGACCGGCACGCCGCCGTTGGGGTTGGGCGAGCCGTCGTTGTTGGTCGGCATCATGTTGTCGAAGACCTGGCCGACGTAGACCAGGTTCTCGCACTCGCCCGGCTGGTTGTTGGGGTCGTTGTTGGGATTGTTGTTGGGGTCGTTGTTGGGGTTGTTGTTCGGATCGTTGTTGGGCGGCGGATCGTTGTTGTCGTTGTTGGGGGCGTTGTTGTCGTCGTTGTTGACGTCGTTGTTGTCGTCGTTGTTGACGTCGTTGTTCTGGTCGTTGTTGACGTCGTTGTTGACGCCGCCGTTGTTGGCCGTGTCACCAGCGGGATCAGAGGCGTCCTCGCCGCATCCGATGGCGAGTGTGCCAAAAGTGGCCAGAAGAGAAGCGATCAGGAGCGCGCGCAGAATTCGGGAGTTCATGACTTTCAACCTTTGTTGGGGTTTGTCTTAAACAGAGGGCTCAATTCATTCAACAACCGCACCTTATGCAGCGCGGACGTCATCCATCTCTCTCTGCCGGGTTCTCTAACCCAAGCGCGCCCCAGGGTCAACCAAGGCGCGTCATGGACCGTCAACACGCTGCGGATTTACTGCACCCGCAGAAGGCCACGGCCACTGGCGAGGGCATTTAGCACACCGCCTGGCTGCCATGTGTGCCGTTTGTGTGAACTTATGGTTCAGATGGCGTGACCGCCTGCGGCCAGCACCGCCGCGCGAAGGCGCAGCGCTCGGCCTGACATTGGCGCGCAGTGCGCTGGTGACGGGCTTGGTCCAGTCTTGGCCAGAGCCCCCTTTGCCGCCTCCGGGTCAACTCCAAAGCCAGCGCCGGGAGCGTGCTTTGAAGTGAATTGAGTTCATCCATTGGGCCCTGCGTCCACTGCAAAGAGGCCCCTGGAGACCTCAAATGCAGCAACGCCGCACGCCAGGTCTCCGGCAGGGCCGCGCTCGCTGGAGTGCTGGCCACCAGCGCCAACGCATAGATCGCCATTTGGAAACGATGTGGCTCTAATTCTCCGTCCCCCGGCGCGCTGAACTTGTGGTCGATCAGCCAGGGGAGGCCTTCGCCGTCATCCAGGAGGAGATCAAAACGCCCTTTGATGTAGACCTCTGAGCCCTGATCTTCCAGGCGCAGCATAAAAGGGGCTTCCCGGACCAATGTGTCGTTTTGTTGCGCACTGGCCAGCCGATCCAGCAAGGCCTGATCGGTCAACGCAAACCCCAGCGCCTTGTAAACCTCTTCAAGGCGATCGGATTCGAGCCAGACCTCCATCGGCCCCAGCGCCTCCTGAAGGCAGGCGCGGCGCTGGGCTTGATTGGACGCCTGGGCCAACGCCTCAAAGTCCACGTGCTCCATGATGGCGTGCGCGGCGGTGCCTTCATCGAGGATCATCTGCGCGCCGCGCTCATCGCCTTCCCAGTTTCTTGCGTCGTCCTCGGCGCCGTCCCGCAGGCCCGCCACGTGCCACAGATAATACCGGTGCGGACACTGGTGAAAGTCGGCCAACTGGGACACCGTCAGCGTGGGACAGGCGCGCTGGGTCTGGGTGGGCATGGCGCCCTGAACCGCCCGGTGCCACGCTTGCTCATCGACTGGCGCCTGCTCCTGAACGGGCCCCGCGTCGTCGTCCACCCCCTCGGGCGGCACCGAAAGCTCGGGCACAAAGCGCTCAATGCACTGATCCGTGCAGGCGCGCTCGCCCTGGGCGATCAGGTTTTGCAGCTTCGTCAGCGGGTTTTCCTGACGGGTTTCGCTGCGCATGCCGTCGTCTTCGCGCGCAAACCCTCGACCCGAGAGCCACAAGAGATCCCTGGCGCGGGTGGCGGCCACATAGACCAGGCGACGCTCTTCGGCCTCTTCGCGTTCTTTGGAGACCTTGCGCAGCGACTCGTAGCCCTCGGTCTCCAGATCGGCCAACGACTGGCCCATGTGGCGCACGCGCTGGCGCACCTGCAAGCCGTGCTCCCGATCGTATTGGATGGGCGCCCCATCGGCGCGGCGCCCCGCCATGGCGTGGACCTCGGGCAACAAGACCACCGGAAACTCCAGCCCCTTGGACTGGTGAACGGTCATGATCCGCACCACGTCGGCGCTCTCTTCGACGACTTGCCCTTCAGGTTCGCGGGGCTCCTGCTCGATGAGCACCTCCAGGCGCCGCACAAAGCCCACCAGGTGTCCGTGGGTGGTGCGCTCGTAGCTGTCGGCCAGAGTCAGCAGCTTTTCGACGTTGCCGATCTTTTGGCGTCCTCGGAAGGTCCCCGCCAGCTTTTCGCGGTAGCGGGTCATCTCGACCATGGTCAAGAGCAGATCGCGTGGCCCCAGGCGGTCAGCCTGCCGGGTCAGGCTGCCAAAGGTGCGCACAAAGCGCTCCAGCGCGTCGGTGTCGTCCGGGGCCAACCCTTCTGGCAGCGCGCCCATCATGTCTTCGAGCGCCGTGATGGTCAGCGCACGCCGACGCTGGCCGCGCCCGGTGCGCTGCAACCAGATCAACCCCTCATCGCTGATCAGGCACAACGGCGAGCGCAGCACGCCGATCAACGCCAGCCCGTCGTCGGGGTCCAGCAGCAGGCGCAGTGCCATGTGCAGGTCGCGGATCTCGGGGCAACCGTAAAAGCCGCGACCCTTGACCACATAATAGGGGATCTGGAGCCGCTGGAGCGCGTCCTGGTACGCCGACAGGTTCCTGAACTGACGCAGCAGGATCGCGATCTGACCGTAGCGCCGCACGGGCTCCAGGATGTTTTTGGTGCCGTCTTTGCGGTACAAGAGGTGTTCGCCAGCGCCGTGGATGTAGTGCTGGATCCAGCGGGCCACCGCCCGCGCCTCATCGTGGGGTGTGGCCTTGGGCGGCAGCGCCAAAAACTCCACCGGAGGGCCGCCGCAGTCCTCGTCGCGCACCGCCGCCAGGCGGTCGTCGTCGGTAAAGCGCACCATGTAATCGGCGTCGGTCACGTCGGTGCCGCCCAGCACCGCTTCAAACCACCGGTTGCCAAAGTCAATCAGCCGAGACACAGAGCGCCGGTTTTGCTGCAGCGGGTAGCGCTTGGCGATGGCCTTTTCGGTCGTCAGGCGATGCTCGACCTGATTGAAGACCCCCACGTCTGCGCCGCGAAAGTTGTAGATGGACTGTTTGGGGTCACCGACCAGAAAGAGCCGCCTGGGCGCCAACTTGACCACGTCGAGCGTCTTCTTGCCCTGTGGCACCTCCACCTCTTCGGCCAGCACCTCGCCCAACAACATCACCAGGTCCAACTGCACGTCGTTGGTGTCCTGGAACTCATCGACCAGCACCAACTCAAAGCGCCTTTTGAGCGCCTGACGGACCTGGGGCTGGTCGCGCATCACGTCGCGGGCCATGACCAGCAGATCGGTGAAGTCCAGCGCCCCCATGGCCTGCTTGCGCTGGCTGTAGCGGGTCTCAACCTCGGTCAAAATGCTCAAAAAGTCCTGGCGAAGCTGCTCGGCGGTGTGGCTGAGCAGTTTTTCCAGGTACTTGTCCTGAAAGGTCGGCAGGTTGAAGATCCGCATCTTGATGCGGCCGCCCAGCAGGCGCGACTGGCGCGTCTGGCGCCGCAGCGGCCTCACGTAGCGGGCCACGCTGGCCAGATGGTCGCCAAGCTCCCTGCGCCCCAGCGCCTCAAAGCGCTTTTGCAACTCATCGGCCTCGGCCGCAAAGGTCTTCAGGTCCGTCAACAGCGCCCGGTCGGCGGCGCTGCCTTTGGCCAGCAGCCGGGGGTCGAGCTTGCTCCAGAGCATGGTCAACATGGTCTTCTGGCGCGCCAACTCCTGCGTGCAGCGCTTGTGATCCCGGTCAAGCTGGGCGCCATCGGGCGGGCGGTGGCGCCGGGTCAACTCAGAGACCTTCAGCCCGTCCTCGCGCAGCCGCTTAAGGACCCTTGAAACCAGCTTCACCAGCGCCTCACCGTAAGCCCCTTGCCTCACCGGCAGCGCGCGCAGCGTGCGCAGACAAGCCCCGTCACCGCGCGCCAACCGCTCGTAGACCACGTTCTCGATAGTCTCGGCCAGCAGCGTGCTGGCGACCAACTCATCGGCCAGCGTAAACCCAGGCTCGATGCCCGCTTCCACGGGGTATTCGCGCAGAATCTGGGCGCAAAAGCCGTGGAAGGTCGACATCACCATCGAGCCCAGATCCCGTTGCACGCGCCGCCAGTGGGCCGCGTCTGGCAGCGCCATGTCGTAGCGGCGCGCGTTTTCGGTCAACTGGAGGTGCTCTTCGGGGTCGTCGATGAGCTTCACCACGCGCTCTCGGATGCGTTGGAGCATCTCGGCGGCGGCCTTCTCGGTAAAGGTGATGGCGCAGATGCGGCTGGCGGCGATGGGGATTTGGTCGGGGTTGACCCCGGCCAACTGGTGCAGGATGCAGGCGACCAGACTGTAGGTCTTGCCGGTGCCCGCACCGGCGCGCACGATGGCGTTGTTCTCAGCCCGCATCAACTCCAGCAGGCGCTCGTGGGCGCCGCCATCATCGACTGGTGGTGTTTGGGGGGCGGTGCTCATGGTCAACTCTGCTCCGGGTAGGTGCCTCGGCGGCAGACGGCGCGAAACTGGCAATGGGCGCAGTTGCGTGTGGCGGGCGGATACTGTCCCAGGCGCATGTCGCTGACGCGCCGCGCGATGTGCGTGCGCGCAGCCGCCACCGCATCGTCTGCCAGCGGCATCCGACCACCGACCTCACCCACCAGCGGCCGCGTCTGCTTGCCCTCCAGCAAACTCTCGTAGCGGGCCGTCAACATGACCTCGCGCCCCAACTGTCCCGAGCCCTGAAGTCTGGGGATCATCGCCTCGGCCACCGCCAACATGGCCAGTGGCATGCCAAACTCCACCTCCAGGAGCTGATCTTCGGCCAAACGCCGCTCGTAGCTGGCCAGCGAGGCGGTGCCATAGCCGATGATCTCCAGTTTCCCCCCCGCGCCCAGCGCCTGACCCCGCAGCACCCGGTCCACGCGCCCCTTCAAATAGACCTCAACGCCCGCCGCCAACTCCACCCGGACGTCTTCACCGTCTGGCCCAAAGTCCCATGCCATGGCGACCTGCCGCTGGGGCATCAAGGATTGCTCACGGACCACCAACTGCTGCACCAACTCTTCACACAGGCCCCGGACCTGCCCCCAAAGCCTGGGGTGGGCGCGGTGGGTGACCTCTTCCCAGGCAAGGACGCTCTGGCGCGCCCCCTCCATGGCCACCTCCACGGCGCTGCGCTGCGCGTCGTCGTCCACCTGACCCAGCGGCAAGAGTCCCTCGCCGTCAAGCGACTCGTAGGCCGCCGCCAACATCTTCTGAACCGCCTCGTGCCGGTCCAGCGCCGTGACGTCCTGGCTGACCACCTGCCGTGCCTTGAGGTTCATCAAATGGGCAAAGAGGAACTTCTGGGGGCAGGTGCCATAACCGTTGAGCATGGAGGCCGACAGCGGTTTGGTGCGGTCAAAGGCCAGCACCTCATCGAGCCAGCCCCCATGAGCCTGACCGATGTTGCCGCAAAATCGCCCCAACTCTCCTTGAACGGCCTGGAAGCTCTCTTCTCGGGTGGCGGCGCTGAGCGCGTGGCGCGCGCGCTCCACCTGCGCCGCCCGCTCGATCTCCATCACCCGCAGCCCGGCCTCGTCCATGGCCCGGATGGCGGCCTCAAACGGCTGCCTGCCTGCGTTGTGCGGGCGGATGCCATCGCCGTAAGCCTCAAGCTGGTAGCGGGCGGCAAGCTCCCACGGCGAAACGCACTCGGCCAGCTCTGGGACGGGGTCGAGGGGCTCTTTTTGCTGGACCTGCCGGTGGTGCGCTTTGTCGATCCGCCGCAGCACTTCGTCCAGAAAGACCGAGCGCATCGCTTCGCGCCCCGTGGCGTCCAGGGTCGAGTGGGTCAGGGTCAGGGTCTCGGTGGCCGCCGAGAGGCCAAAGTAGAAGAGCAGGACCTCTTCGGATTGTCGCGCTGGCACGGGGGTTTGACCCGCGGTGCCTTCCTGGTAGGGCACACACTGGAGCGGAAAAGACATCCGCAGTTGGTCTTCACCGTGGCGACGGCGCTGCGCGGCCTCAAAGCGGCCAAAGGCGATGCGGTCATCGTCGGTAAAGAGCGGCATGGAGCGGTGCGAGGTCGGAAACTGCCCCTGAACCAGCCCCGGGAGGATCACGTGGGGCACGCGCAGCCCCGAGATGTGGTTGACGGGCAGGATGTGCACGCTGCCACCAGCGCCCATGGTGCTGTCCAACGTCACGCGCGCCATCAAGTTGCCCAGAAGCTCGACAAACTCCCCCAATGAGATCTTGCCGCTTTTTGGCTCGGGCTCCTGCTGGGGGCTGGGGGCGCTTTGGTCTGTGGGCGGCGGCGGTTCGGGTGCGCTGGGCGCGGGGCCAATGCCAAACGAGAAGTCCAGCGCCCAGACCTCTTCGGGCGGCGGTGGCTCTTCAGAGGGGCCGACAGAGACGGGCAGCGCGTCGTTGGGATCTTCCTGCAGCGGCGCGACGGCCTCGACCTCTATGTCGCTCTTGCCAAGCCCCTCAAGGAGCATCCGCAGCACGCGCCAGGCCCGCTGATCCCGGGCCAGCGAGGCTGCAAGGCGACCCTCCAGCGGAATTTGGCCCGGATCGGTGCCCAGGGGATGGCCGCGCTCAATGGACAGGCCGATCTTCAACTCGTCCAGCAGCCGCAGCAGCCCGCGGGCGTGTTCGCGAGGGTGGCGGTGGTGACGCGGCAGGCACTCCGCGATCAGGTGACGCAGCCAGAGAATTCGATCGCAGATGCGGCCAATCCGCAGCACCTCGGGGTGAGAGTGGGGGTCGTAAGGCTCACCCGTGGCGGCCTCGGCGGTGGCCTGACGGCGCGCTTTGGTGCGGCCGTAGCGGGCGGTGAGCTGGCGCATGAGCCCTTCGAGGCGCTCTTCGTAGGCGCTGCGGCCCGAGCCCGAAGACGACAGGTCATCGCGGACCCCGGCTTCGCGCAGCGTCTGAGCCAGATCGTGACGCCGCCAGCCCCCCTCAAGCACCCGCGCGGCGGTGTAGCGGCTGGTCATGATCTCGATGAAGGGCTCGCGCGGGTAGTTGTCCAGGACCAAACGCAAAATGGAGAGCGCCAGCCGCGCCGGAGCCGCCGAGAGCAGCGCCGTGCCCTGGCGGCACTGCCAGGGGATGCGATAGGCGTCAAGCGCGTCGCACACCGGCCCCAACCGCTCGTCCAGCGCTCGGGGAGCGATGACGATCTCGTCGGGCGCCGCCCCTTCATCCAGCAGGCGGCGCACGCGCCGCGCGATGGCCCGTGCCTCTCGCACTGGGCCAGGGGCCTCGACAATGGCGATGCGGGTGTGGTCAAGGTCATCAATGGTGGTCGATTGCGATGAAAACCCCGAGGCCTCCACCGACGACCAGACCGCTTCGGCCAACTGCTCCAGCGGGCCAAGCAAAAAAGCGGGCTCTGCGGTGTGCCATTGGAGCGTCAGCGCGTCGCCTTCCAGCGATTCAACCTGACGCAAGATGGGTTCGAGGTAGTGAAAAAGGTTGGGGCGGTCAAAGTCGTAGGGCAGCTCGATCTCCACCCGGTCTTCCAAAAACACACCGCCTGCGCGCTCGGCCTGAAGGCGGCGCGCCAACTCGCGCACGATGTCGACGCGGATTGGGCTCCAGTCGTAGATGTTGCAAAAGCGCACCTGAGGCCGCTGCAAGTCCTGGGGCAGGGGAATCTGGCGGTCTTTGAGCGCTTCGAGCGCCACGCGCAGCGCCAGACCCTGGTCCAGCAGCGACAACTCATCCAAAAGCCGCTCATAACGCCGCAAAAGACGCGTCAACTCCGCCACGCGCCGCGCGCGGTGCTGGTCTGCGCTGCCACCCTCATGCACCAACCACGAAATGAAAGACTGAAAGGCGTCTGCGGTGGCGTTGCCCTCGCGACACTCCGCAAAGAAGTCCAACAACGCCGTAATAAAGCCGCCCCGGTCCGCCACGTGCGCAAAAACACCCTCGCCGCTGCTGTAAAGATCGCGCACCACGCGCCGCACCACCATCTCCAACTCGACCGGCGTGGCCCGGCGGCGTCCCGCATACCAGCGCCCCAGCCGCTTGCGCCCCGCGTGGCGCAGCGCGTGGTCACACAGGCGGTCAAAAAACGCCTGGTAGAGCATCACATGGTCGGTGCCGGGGGGTTTGCCTTCACTGGCGCGCAGGCGCAAGGCGTGCTCGGCGCGCTCGACCGCTTCGTAAACCTCCAAAGCGGCTTTGTTTCGTTGGCGACGCCGTGCGTCGGGGCTGAACATGGACAGTTGCATGCGCACCGTCTAAGCGTTGGTGGCCTGTTGGGGGCAACAACAGGCTGTCAAATGAGCAGTAGTATAACCATTTGACCGCTTTGTCGATAGGTCTAAACAACGTCTGGGACCAAAAGCGGCGTTTTCAGGGGCTCGCCTTTGCAGACACCGCAAACAAACTGCTCATTTGGAAGTTCGATGGGGGGAGGCGAGCCAAAAAGTGCGGGGAAGGGCGCCGGTTGTGGGGTGATCTTGTGGATCACCCTCTTGGCGACGGATGCACAGAGCACGGGACGGACAGCACCGCCGCTGAAAGCCATCTTTTGAAGCTGTCATTGAGAAAGGTCAGGGGGGCGGCTTGGTTTGGGCCTCAAACCATCGCCCTGATGCAGGAGGGTGGGGGTCAGCCGGGACCGTGCTGCACAAAGACGTGCTCGCGGTAGAAGCGCAGCTCTTCAATGGACTCGCGGATGTCGCTCAAGGCCAGGTGCTGCTTGGACTTGGGGGGCGGGTAGAAGGCCGGCGGGTACCAGCGGTAGACCAACTCTTTGATCGACGACACATCCACCAGGCGATGGTGGAGGTACTGGTTGATCTTCGGCATGTACTTGATGATAAAGCGCCGATCCTGCCAGACCGAGTTGCCGCACAGCGGCGAGGTGTCTTCAAGCACGTGGTCTTTGAGGAAGGCCAGCGTCTGCGCTTCGGCGTCTTCCAGCGTCACTTTGGACTCCAGAGCCCGATCCCACAGGCCCGAGGCGCGGTGGTGGTGGGTGTTCCACTCATCCATGGCCTCCAGCACTTCCAGGGGCTGGTGAATGGCCAATTCGGGGCCTTCGGCAATCACCTCAAGATCGGCATCCGTGACGATGGTCGCGATTTCCAGGATGGTGCTGGTCCCCAGGTCCAACCCGGTCATTTCAAGATCCATCCACACCAGGCGTTCTTCTTTGGACACAGACCTCTCCTTTGATTCTTCAACTTTGGGTTGCGTGCGCACGGTCACTCTCAAGGGACACCGCGGCGCGTGTTGTGTCAGTCCACAACACCACAACCATTCAATGCCTGCACATATTGCGCTTTGGCCTTGAACGTCATGACTTAAAATAGAACGCTTGGCAACTCTGGGCCTTCAACCATGGCCGTATCCTCACACAAGCCTGGTTTTATCCCAAGGCACTCAATCTGTGCTCTTGACACTGAGAAATGCAGTGCACCTATTGGAGCTTGAGCGCACCAGAACACAACCTGCAATGCTTCTGGGGTCCAAAGACTCTCCTCAATGCAGGCTGTGCATACAAACCGGGATCAAACACCGATCCTTTTGGTGACACGCCCCGTATTGTGGGCCGCCCTAATCCATGGAGTCATGCACGGAATCACAGGCCTGCTCTATATCCCCAACTACATCAGCCAACCCCACCACGATCATCTGTGCAGCGCCATCGATGCCCTCCCATGGCGAGGGGATTTGGCCCGGCGAGTTCAGCACTACGGGTATGTCTACGATTATCGCGCTCGGCGGGTGGACCAAAGCGCCTTTTTAGGGCCTTTGCCGTCATGGTTGTCGCGGATTTCTCGGCAACTGCACGCCGATGGGCTCACGCTCAAAGAGCCCGATCAAGCCATCGTCAACGAATACAGCCCGGGCCAGGGCATCGCCAGCCACATCGACTGCGAGCCTTGCTTTGGAGGCATCATCGTCAGCCTCTCTTTGCTGAGCCCTGTTGTCATGGATTTAAGACGCGGCCAGAAGCATGTGCCCATCCTCCTGGAGCCCAGGAGTTTGTTGGTGCTGCGCGGCGAAGCTCGCCATCAATGGACGCACGGCATCGCCCGGCGCAAGGAAGACCCGTGGGATCAAAACGCCTTCACCCGCTCAAGGCGCGTCTCCATCACCTTTCGCAACGTCCTGATTCACGACGCTGGACCATAACTTCGTTGTCATATTGATGGCGGGAGTCTGCCAACGTGGGCCTGGTTTGTGTGCCCCATGTCGCCAGTGAGCGTCGGGGGTGGCCCCAAGCAAAATCGGCGGCCCTGGACATCTCCAGAGCCGCCCAAATGCGTCTCAAATCAGTGTGGGCAGGGCATCAACGCTCGCAGGGACCGTCGGCGGCTTTGGACACCCCCGCGACCTGACGCTCGCAGTCGTTGCCGTAGGTGCGGCCATCGCAGCCGCAGACCGGATCAATGACGTCCGGGCAGATGAACGGCCGCGCGGTGCACTGGCCCGGCTCTCCCTCGCCGCAAACAAGGTCGGTGAACTCACAGAACTGATCCCGGCTGCACTGGCCGTTGTCGGTGCAACCCAGGTCTTCACACGCACCCTCGCGGGCAAGGCCCACGCCGCGCTGCAAGCGCGCGCAGACGGTGGGGTAGGTCACGCCGTCGCAGCCGCACACCGGCTCAAAGATGTCCGGGCAGTCGCGGGGCACGTCCACGCAGATGCCGTCGATGTCCGGCACGTTGCAGAAGCCCTGGCGCGGGTCGCAAAGCTGACCCTCTTCGCAACGGCCGCCAAAGAAGCCGCCGCACGTCTCGCCCTGACCACAAGCGCCCTCATTGGCCACCGCCACACCCTGTGCCGCCGCCTGACAGGCGTTGCTGTAGGTCTCGCCGTCGCAGCCGCACACAGGGTCAAGCACGCGGGGGCATGCTTCGGGGCGCTCGCGGCAGGTGCCCGCGCCGCATGTGTCGCCGACACACTCACAGAACAGACCCTCGCCGCACTGACGGTTGTCCGTGCAGATGTCCTCATCGGGCACGCACGCGCCCTCGTAGGCCACCGAAATGCCATCGGCCAACGCCTCGCACGAGTTGTTGTAGGTTTGTCCATTGCAACCGCAGACCGGAATCACCACCGCCGGGCAAATCATGGGGCGCGCCACGCACTCGCCCAAACGCCCAAGCTCGTTGCAGGTGCCTTGCTCAAAGGCACAGACCTGACCGCGGCCACACTCCTCGTTGCTGCGGCAGCCTTCCTGGGGGTCGTCGCACGCACCACGGCTGTCCAGACCCACGCCCGCGACCTGACGCTCGCAGTCGTTGTTGTAGGTTTCGCCGTCGCAGCCGCACACAGGGTCAATGTTCTCGGGGCAGAACTCGGGGCGCTCTTCGCACAGACCGGCGCGGTCCTCATCGCAGGTGCCCGCCTCAAACTCGCAGAACTGACCCCGGTCGCACTGGCCGTTGTCAAAGCACTCGCCGGGTTCGTCTTCACAGGCACCCTCGTTTGCCACAGAGACACCCGCGTTGGCCGCCTCGCAGCCGTTGCCGTAGGTATTGCCGTCGCAGCCACACACAGGGGCAAAGATATCCAGGCACGCCTGTGGGCGCTGGACACACTGGCCAGTGCGGCCACAGGTGCCGGGCTCAAACTCACAGTACTGGCTGCGGTCGCATTGCCCGTTGTCGATGCAGGTGTCGCCGGGCTCTTCGCACTCGCCGTCATGGAGCAGGCAAACCCCGGCTTGCTGGCGGATGCAGTCGTTGGAGTAGGTTTCGTTGTCGCAGCCGCAGACCGGGTCAATGTTGCGGGGGCAGGCTTCTGGGCGCACCTGGCAGGTGCCCGCGCCACAAGAATCGCCCTCACACTCGCAGAAGTTGCCCTCGCCGCACTCACGGCTGGTTTCACACTCGGTGGGCTCGGAGTCACAGGCACCGCGCGAGGCCACAGAGGCGCCCGCCGCGCGGCGGAAGCAGTCGTTGTCATAGGTTTGGCCGTCGCAGCCGCAAACCGGGGCAAACTCTTCGGTGCAGACATCGGGGCGCGGAGCACAAACACCGATGCGGTCCTGATCACAGGTGCCGGGCTCAAAGTCGCAGAACTGAGCGTCGCCGCAATCTGCGTTGCTGGTGCAGGTCTCGCCGGGCTCTTCGCAGCTCTCCGGGTCGGCCAGGCAGGTGCCCGCCGACTGACGCTCACAGTCATTGGCGTAAATCTGACCGTCGCAGCCACAGACCGGGTCAAAAACATCGTCGCAGCCATCGGGCGAGGGGACACAGAGCCCTTCACCACAGGACTCGCCGTTGCACTCGCAGAAAAAGTCTGGAGGGCAGTCGTCGGTGGTGTCGCATTCCAGGGAGGGGCGTTCGCACTCGCCCTCAAACTCGACGCTCATCCCCACGGCGGCCGCTTCGCAGGCGTTGCCGTAGGTCTGACCGTCGCAGCCACACACGGGCTCAAAGACATCGTCGCAGCCGTCGGGGCGAGCCTCGCATTGGCCCTCAGCGCCGCATTCTCCGGCGGGTTTGGCGCATTGTTCGTCGTCGCCGCAGTCGCTGCTGTCCTGGCAGCCCAGCGGACCGTTGTCGCACTCTCCGGCGTGCAGGACAGAGACCCCGGCGAACGCCGCTTCGCAGGCGTTGCCGTAGTTTTCACCGTCGCAGCCGCAGACCGGGGCAAAGATGTCCGGACAAGCGCCGTCACCGCGAGGCTCACAGGTGCCTTCGCCATCACAAATGCCGTCGTCCAACAAGCAAAAGGCGTCTTCACCACAGTCGGCGTTGGAGGTACAGCCGTTGGGATCGTTGTTGCCGTCGTTGTTGGGCTCGTTATTGTCGTCGTTGTTATCGTCGTTGTTGTCGTCGTTGTTGCCTGTGTTGTTGACGTCGTTGTTGGCAGCGCCGCTGCCGTCGCCCTCGTCGTCCTCGCCACAGGCCATTGTTCCCAACGACAACCCCGCGCAGATCAGCGCCAGCACCATCCATTGGGCTGACCGCCGCCACATGGGCTGTCCTGTGTTCTCGTTCATGTTCCCCTTCTCCTGGTCCAGAGTGTTGACTACCCGCAAGTAAACCTTTGTGAGTGAAGTTCACTTAAAAGCTTATAATGTTGATGAGAACAAAGCAAAAAGCGCGCCGGGGCGCGGTGAGGCCCCAGGAAGGATGCGTTGGTGCGGGTTTGCCGGGGTTTTGGGGGCTTTGAGCGCTCAGATGGGGTCAGGAGGGGACAGCGCGATGACAATCAGGGTTGTCATGGTGCGGGTCATCAGGGGAAGCGAAGCAGGGCGCCTGCGCCCACCGTGTGGAGCACTCCAGGTTCATAGGTTTGCCTGATGGTGTCGCCCTCATCGTCGGTGCCGGCCAGGAATTTGCCTTGTCTCCAGCCCCAGCCAACGTTCCAATTGGCGTAGATGGCGATGTTGTGGGTGAAGAAGATGTGGCTTTGCATGGCAAAACCGGCCTGCACCACAGAGTGGTCCTCTTTGAGGTTTTGGGGCCCTTCGGTGCTTTTCAGCGAGGATTGGTGGCGGATGGACTCAAAGCCCGTGTAGAAGCCACTTTTGATCACCAGCGAGTGGACCTGGAGCAAGTTGAACATGACGCTGAGCTGCGTGCCATAGATGTAGGTGTCGACAATCTGTGTGTCGGCAAAGAGTTCTGATTGGGCGAGCTTGAGCGACTCGTTGCCCATGGGCAGTTTGAGGCGCCATTGCAGTGAGAGGCGCGGCATGTCCAGGTGAGCGCCCATGGTCCAGACTTGACCTTCTGCGCCGGGCAGCGAGACCCACTCAGCCCCTGCGTCCAGCGCCAGCCCCACCGGCTGCGTTGGGTAGAACCCGATGGCGCTCTGCGCGGCGTACTGGGATGGAACGGGGGGCGGCTCGGGAGGTGATGGTGGGTGTTCTCCGGCGTGCATGGCCTGGAGCGTTTCGCGCATCACTGCGGCTTTGAAGCGGGCCTTCGCGGCGGCAAACCTGGCTTCTTCGATCTGCTCCTGAGCACGGTAGCTGTGTCCGCGCGCCTCCATTCTGTCGGCGGCGACGTGTGTGAAGTGCGACATGCGCAGCGTCGTCGGGTGGCCCTTCCCCAGGTTGACCTGCGCTTGATGGTGTTGGTCGTTGTGGAGCAGCGTGACCTTGTACCTCCCCGGCGCCAGACCCAGCGAGATGGACACCCCCGGGGGTTTTCGCGTCTCGACGACCAGCGCGCCAGTGTCGTCTCGGATGAAGAGCCGCCCTTCGATGGTGTCGTCCAGGAGCAACGTGGCGCCCGTGGCCTGCAACTCGGTCAAGACAAGGTCGCCGGTGCCCGTCAGTTGCAGATCAAAAGCGGCGTGTTGGGGGCCGTTGAGGGTCTTCTGGCTGCGGTTGAGCGTCTCGTTGAAGGCAAACTGGTAGATCTCATTGAGCGACACGCGCCCGTCCTGACTGGTGTCGGCGGCGCCGCGCAATCCGGACATCAGGTAGTGGGTAAAGAGCCCCCCTTGGAGGTTGTCGGACTCTTGGGCGGCCTCGTCGATGGAGCTTGAGGTCAGCAGCGCGCGGCCTTGCACGTCGGCGGACTTGTCCACCATGAAGGCGGGCTTGTGGGTGCCGCCGCGTGCCCGCAGCAGGCCTCCAGAAGAGCACGAGTCGAGGATCACCACCTGGACATCCGAAGCAATGGTCCCCAGCGCCTTCTTCAGGGCGCTGTAACCAAGGCGCTGCCCTCGCAAGAGCAGCCCCTGCTCATCAGAATGGCCCGAGTAGTACACGATCAGCTCAGAGCGCGTGTTTTGCTGGCCGATCCACTCCCCAAACTGCTCCAAATGCTCGTGGACCTCGTCGGGGGTCGGGTTGAGCAACACCACGGTGCGGGACGGCGTCAACCCTCCCATCTGGCGCATCAACCCGGCCACTCGCTCGGCGTCCGTTTCGGCATATCGCAAGTTGGGACGTTCGGGGCCGCCGTCGTTGGAGCCGATGAAGAGGCCATAGCGCACCAACTGCGCCGGGGCCTCCTGAATTTCGGCGGCCTCTTGGGACTCGGCGTTGATGCACCACCCCAAACACAGGAGCGTCGCAAGCCAGATGGAGGCAATTTTCATGGCGTCGGGTCCTCCTTGTGAAGAATGAGCGAGGTTTGGGTCAGATCCTTGGGCAACGCCAACGGCGCCGTGCGCGCGTCGCGTCCTTTGTGGGCCAGGTGGCGCCCTGCGTCCACCACTTGCGCAGGCGACATGGGGTCGGCGCTGGTGACCAGGAAGAAGCGCTCAAAGCTCGGCGCGTCATCCAACTCAAAAGCCCGGTCCAGCAAAACCGCGCCACCGGTTTGGAGCACAGTCTCGCCGTTGGGATCGTCGGGGTGGTGGAGCGTGACACTGCCGCGACCATCCACGGAGATGATGACCCCGTGGGGGGCGCCGGCGGCGTTGTAGCCCACCCGCAGCAGGTCCTTGGGGTTGACCCGGTGGCCGTCTTTCAGGCGCTCGGTGCCCCCTGGGAGCTTGCGGTGGATGGTCAAAGAGGCTTCGCCGCGCAGCCGCACCGTTCCCAGGTCACCTTCAGCGGGGGTTGTGGGGTGCGTCGAGGGCGCCGATGCCCAGTGGTAAGCGCCCCATGTGGTCAGGAGCACCGCAGCGCAGGCTGCTGCGGCGCGGGCCCAACGCGCTGTGGCGGTGCGGCGCCGGGGCTGGCGAGCGCGGTCGGCAGGCAGTGCCGCAAGTCGGCGCTCTACTTCGGCCATCACAGCCTCTGCGGGGAGCTTGACCAGCGTCTCCTTGTCGTCCTGGCGCAGCGCATCGAGGCGCTTTGGCAGGTCGTCGATGGTGTTCAGACCGGCCTCAACCTCCCGGCGTCGTTCGGGTGACAGGTCGTCCCAGACCAGGTGCTCAAGCAGGAGCGGGGCAGGGGTTTTGGGGTCTCGGTGGGTCATCAGATGCCCTCCAGCTCGGTGATCTGCGCTTTGAGCTTGCGCAGGCGTTTGCGGATGCCGGAGACCGACATGCCCACTTCGTCGGCGACCTCCTGAAGGGTCATGCCGTCAAGCAGGTGGAGCACGGCGATGGTCCGCGTCGAGGGTTCGTTGTGCTCAAAGAGCCTGCCAAGGAGCAGGCGCGCCGCCGAGCGCCGCTCTGGATCGTCGGCGTTGGCGATCCGCGCCAGCAGTCCATCGTCGTGGGTCTCTGGGCGCCGCGACTGGCTGCGCAGGGTGTTGAGGCAGACCTGCGTGGCCATGCAATAGAGCAGCCCCCCGACTTTGGCCGGGTCAATGGGTCCCTGGGTGC
This sequence comes from uncultured Pseudomonadota bacterium, assembly GCA_937123825.1. GTDB lineage: Bacteria > Myxococcota_A > Bradymonadia > Bradymonadales > CAKZKQ01. The sequence continues at coordinate 29,715 of CAKZKQ010000332.1, read as the reverse complement.
GGGCCAGCTTCACAAAGACGTCGTGCATGGCGTCCACGGCGCGCTCTTCATCGCGCAGCATGGTCCGGCAACGCCGCAGCACGGCGGGTCCGTAGGTCACATAGAACTGGCTCAACTGGTCGTTCAAGGTGCTTTCCAAAATCGGTATCCACAAAAGATACCCCGCGTCCTGGGCGATGTGTCACCGCTTGGGGATAAAAAAGCGCTGTGCGTCGATCAAAAATGACCGATGGGTCCATTGGCCCCGTACAATCCGGTGAAAGGGGTGATGTTTCGGCGGGGATAGACCGGGGCATCACAGCCAGACACCGCTGGCGAGTCTGGCGTTCAAAGGTGATGACATGCTCTTGATGGAAGACAGACAACTCCTTGAGGCCTACCGCAACGGCGAAGAGGCGGCGCTCAACAAGGTCTACGAGCACTACCGCCCGTCGGTCGAGCGCCTGTTGCGCGGTGGGTTTTCGTTTTCTTCCGGTGGGCAGACCTTTCGTTTCAGGGGTTATCACACCGCCTTTGAATTGCAGGACGCGGTGCAGGAGGCCTTTATGAAGGCCTTTCGCCAGAACGCGCGCCAGGGCTACAGCGGATTGCAGCCCTTTGGCCCGTATCTGATGGGCATCGCACGCAACCTGGTCATCGACGAGTTTCGCCGCAGAAGGCGCGAAATGGCCCTCTTTGTGCCCGAAAGCGCCGAAGTGCGCCTGGCGCGCAGCGAGTCGCAGGAGACCAGCACCTCAAGCCAGTGGGCGCGTCATTGGAGCAACCCCGAGGTGGGGGTGATGCGCCGCCAGCAGCACACGTTGGTCAAAGATTTCCTGACCGAGCTTGAACCCCAACTGCAACAACTGGTTCAGTTGAGGTTCATCGATGGGCTCTCTCAGGAGGAGACCGCCGATTTGATGGGTGTGGATCGCAACCGCATCCGACGCATGATCAAAGACTTGAGGATGAAGCTGCTGCGCTTTATGAAGCGCCGCGGTCAGATCTCCTCGTTGGACGCCCGAGAGTTGATCAAGATGCTCTCGATGGCGTAGGAAACGGCGAGGAGGCGAGAAGTACATATCCATGAAGAAGACGATGAATCATCAATCTGTTCAGGCTCAACTCGATGCCCTCTTTGTCGGTGACGCGTGCGCGTCGCCGTTGATGGTCCGAGAGCACCTGCGCCACTGCCCCGACTGCCGCGCTTATTTTAATGAGTTGGCGGCCATGGATCGCGCTTTGGTCGATCCCGACGGGGAAGAGGGGGCGCCCACGGGGTTTGAGCAGCGCTATACCCAGGCCGTCATGCAGGCGGCCATTGTGACGGTCGATGAGAAGCCCGCGGTGGGCTGGGCGCAGCGCTGGCAGATGGCGTTGGCCTGGCTGCGTGGCTCCTGGGCGCCTGTGGGCGCGCTGGCGGCGGCGGCCGCAGTGGCGGCGGTCTTTGGTGCCGGGTTGTGGGGCGGTCAGCCCAGCCAGCTTGCTGGCGCCGACACCGAGAACACCTTCACCCCCCGCATGGGCGGCGGCGTGAACATCGATCCCATCATGGAGCGCCACGGCGGCGTGCATCAGGTCGAGGTCTTCTGTGCGCAGCGCCTTGATGGCAGGGTGAAGATCAACGACGGCGCTGGCGGTGAACTGCGCTGCGGCCTGCACGATGAACTCAAGTTTGCCTTCCTCAACCACTCCAGGGGCGGCGATCGCCCGTTGCCCTACCTGACCCTCTTTGGGACCGACGGTGAAGGGCGCATGATGTGGTATCAGCCCGAGCTGCCCGCCGAGCAGGGTCTGGCGTCGATGAAAGTCGGTGATGCCCCCCGGCTGCGCCCCTTTGGTGAGACCATCCGCCTTGAGGTCAACCACCGCGCCGGCGTGGTGGAGCTCTTTGCGGTCTTCTCGGCCTCTCCGCTTCGCCGCGCCGACGTTGAAGCGCACCTGCAAAGCCTGGACGATGGCACTGTCACCCTCAAAGGGATGGCCTTTGTGGACAGCGCTGGTCAGCGCATCTCCATGGGAACTTCGGGACCCGGGGAGTATGTGATGGCTCGCCGCACGTTGCACATCCACGGTGGTCCGAGCAGCCCAGAGGGAGAGACACCATGAACAACTCGGCGCGTTTAAGACCCGCTGCGCCAGCGCCTCCAAGGCATGCGCGCGGTGGGCATAGGCTCCAAGGGCTGATTTTTCTGGCGTTCCACGGTCTTTTGGTGGCCGTGGCGTTGTTGCTCTGTGCCCAGGTTCAGGCTGCGGGCAAAGACAAGGTCTACGCGGTGGTCGTGGCCCACAATGGGTCGGTTGACCCTGGGGTTCGCTCGCTCAAATACGCCGACGACGACGGCGCGCGTTACTGGGAGTTCTTCTCGGCGATGACCGACGAAGTGCACCTGCTGACCACGCTCGACGCCGAGTCTCAGAAGGTCTTTGGGGAGGCCGTGCGCCACAGCCGCCCTCCAACCCGTGCAGAGGTCGTCAACACGATCCGCAAGGTGCAGGACCAGATCCGGGCGGACAAGAAGGTTGGTGATCGCGCGACCCTCTTTGTGGTCTTTGCCGGTCACGGCGCCGTCAATGAAGACGGCATGGGATACTTGAGCCTGCTCGACGGCGCCTTCACCCGCGCCGAACTCCTCCAGGAGGTCGTCCACCCCGATGTCGCCGACCGGACCCACTTGATCATCGACGCCTGCAACGCCTACTTCATGGTCCATGAGCGCGGCGACGGCGAAGACTGGAAGGACGACCGCAGCGGCGAGACCCTCGACAATGAGTTTGCGGCCTTTTTGAGCGCCAACACGACCCTGAGCCGCTACCCGCGCGTGGGCGTGCTGCTGTCGACCGCCGGGGCCGCCGAGGTCCATGAGTGGAGCCAGTACCGCAGCGGCGTCTTCAGCCATGAAGTCCGCAGCGGATTGCTTGGGGCCGCCGACATCAACGGCGACAAGGCCATCACCTATCTGGAGATCGAGGCCTACCTTGAAGCGGCCAACACCGCCGTGCAGGACCCCCGCGCCAGAATCCACGTCTTCACCGAGCCGCCTCAGCAGTCCCGCGAAGAGCCGATGTTGAATCTGAGCGCGCTGCGAAGCGCCACGCTGTTGGAGATTGCCCCCGGAGAGCCGGGCCGCTACCACATCTCGGACAGTCGTGGGGTTCGGTACGCGGACTTCCACACCGCGGGTGACCACCGCTTCTACGTGGCGCTGCTCCAAAACGCCGACACCTTCTTTGTCCGCAGCGAGAGCCTCGAAGCGCGTCTGGAGATCTCGCCTGGCGCCATCTCGTTGGCCGAACTCGACTTTGTGGAGCGCGCCGATGGCGCCCGTGGTGCCGTTCAAGAGTCCTACCGCGCCAACCTCTACGCCGTCCCCTACGGTCAGGGCTTCTACGCTGGCTTTCACGCCGCCCGCGACCGCTCGCCGCGTCAGGTTGGGGTGACGGCAGCGCCCCCCGAGGTCGACACGGTTAAAAACCTCGACCTTCGCCTGGGCTACCTCCTGTCTGCCCCTCAGTTCACCGACCGCGATCTGGGTGGCTTGCAGCACAATCTGGAGCTGGGCTCCAGCTTCTGGTTCTCCGAGCGCCTGGCCCTTGAGGTGTTGGCCCAGTACGGCACCAGCGGCGACCACTTTGAGCAGCTCCCCGACGGCCGCGGCGAGGCCTTCCGCCTGCACCGTGTCTCATTTGGTCTGGGGCTGCGCCTTGGGTGGAACATCCCGGGCAATTTCCGTGTGGAAGTCGCCGCCCGCACCGCGCACCAGTTCCTCTGGGCCGATTTCCCCACCGGCGGCGCTGGCGCCAGCGGCTCCAGGCAGTTTGGCGATCCCTTCTCATGGCGCTCTGAAGGCGTCGTGGACCTCAACCGCGAGCTTGGCGGCGGGGTCTGGGTCGGCGCGCGCCTTGGCGTCAGCCTGAGCCTCTTGAGCAGCCTCAACGACGGCGCCAATCAAGAAACGCTCGATCCCCTGGTCATGGGCGGCGCCCACCTGGGTTACCGTTTCTGAGCATCACACCAACAAGCTGGATATGATGCCTGTGATCTGGACAGATCCGGGCAGCCATCGCAGGATGGCCGGGTGATGGTCCGGTTGCTGCGGGCCGCGTGACCTGCTGCGATTCTGGAGGAACCCCCGTGCGAAGCCTTGTTGTGCCTGTTGTTGTGATCGCGTTGATGCTCATTGGCTGTGGTCAAGAGTCCAAAAAGCCCGCCACCGAGCCAGCCAAGAAGCCTGCGGCCACATCTGGCGATCCAAAAGCGCCCGCTGCCGACTCCAAAGATGCCAAACCTGCTGCCGATGCCCCCAGTTTGGTCTTCGAGAAGAAGCCATTGGCCGCCGGAGCCAGCTACAAGCAGACCTCGCTGGCGGACATGGCCATGGAGATGGTGGTGGTCATGGGCCAGCAACCCAACAAGGTCGCCACCCACGAAAAGCGCGAAGAGGCCCGCACCACCACCGTCCTCGACACCAAAGACAACGCCATCACCAAGGTCGAGGTTCATTACGACGACCAGCGCACCATCAAGCGCGACAGCGGCCAGGCCGAAGCCGTCGAGATCAAGTCGCCGGTCATGGGCAAAACCTACGTGGTGACCGCCACCGCAGAGGGCACCATCGAGGTCACCTACAAGAACGGCACCGCGCCGGTCCCCGATGAAGTTCAGATCGTGCGCTCCCACCACAACACGCTGGGAAAACCCGACCAGTTCGCCCAACTGCTGCCTGACAAACCCGTGACGGTGGGTCAAAAGGTGGAGGTCCCAGCAGGGCTCATCAAAAACATGATGAACATCAACGATGAGCCCATGGAGATCGAAGAGTTTGCCTTCACGCTCAAGGCGATCACCGATGTGTCCAATCAGCTCGCCGGGCGCTTCGAGTTGGTGCTGAAGATGTCCGTCAAGCCCGGCCCGGGGATGAAGATGGTCATGGACATGCGCGGGGACGTGGTGCTGCTTCAGTCAGGCCTCTTGTCGAGCTTCTCCCTCGAAGGCCCAGCGCGCGTGGAGCTGGATGACTCACTCAAAGGGCAGGTCCAGGCCAACGGCGGCGGTCAAATGAGCTTCAGCAAGAGCCTGACATACTGAACCTGTCCCATTCTGGCTCAAAAAGAAAAACCTCAAAGAACCCAAGGGTTTGGGGTGAGCAATGATGACTGGCAGACGCAGAAACACTCAGCGCTGACCCACAGGCCATCATGTCGCCAAAGGCCCAGCACAAAACCAAACAATTCAAAAAGAAAAGAAGCCGCAAGTTTTGGGCGAGCAATGATGAGGCTCAGGGGCCGAAGTGCTCTCGTTGAGCCACAGGCCATCATGTCGTCACTGACCAGACGCCAAACCCAAACACTTCAAAAAGAAAAGAGAGAAGAAGCCACAAGTTTGGGGCGAGCAATGATGAGGCTCAGGGGCCTCGGAGGGAGCGCAGCCATAGCAGCGCTATTGCAAGCGACCTACGTGGTTCCTGAGGCCATCAGGGCCGCCCAAAACCGTTTGGGGATGGGGTGCTGTAGAGCATATAGGCGGCGCCGGTGCCGTTGTTTTGGGGGGAGCCGACGACGATGTCATCGAGGCCGTCGTTGTTGAGATCGCCTGCGGGGGCGACCGAGAAGCCGACGCGGTCGAGCGGCTCTTTGCCTGTGAAGATGGCGTTGGCGGCGCGCTCAAGGCTCTGGGCGCCGTCGCGTGGGCCGTGGACGATGTAGACGGCTCCGGCGTCGGGCACTTCGGTGTTGGCAAATGCGTTGCCGATGACCAGGTCTCCGATGCCGTCGCCGTTGACGTCTCCGGCGCTGGAGGCCACAAGCCTGGGCGTGCCGTCGTTGACGATGAATTTGGTTTCGGCGTCGCCGAGTTTGGCGGTGTCGTAGACGGGGCCAAAAAAGACGCAGGCGGCGCGCGCGATGCGGCCGGTGTCTTCGAGCAGTCCGGTCACGACGATGTCGTCAAAGCCGTCGTCGTTGAAGTCGCCAGCGGGGGCCACGTGGTAACCGCGGCCATCGGAGGCGGCTTCGTTGAGGAAGGTGGCGTCGGCCTGACCGAGGTAGACCTTGTTTTCCAGGCTGCCGCCGTAGAGCACGTAGGCCGCGGCGGTGGTGGTGTTGATGGCGTAGGCGTCTTCGATGCGTTGGCGCGTGCCGATGAGCAGGTCATCAAAGCCATCGTTGTTGAGGTCGCCGGCGCGTTGGACGCTAAAGCCTGCGTGGTCTCCGGCGTGGTCTCCGATGATGATGACGTCGGCGTTGTCGACACGCATGACGCCTTCGACAGGGCCGTAGAAGAGGTAGGCGGCGCCGCTCTCGTCGCCTGCGCGGTCTGCGCCTGGGGCGCCGACGAGGACATCGTCAAAGCCATCGCCGTTGACGTCGCCCGCGTGGGCCACGGAGAGGCCGAATTGGTCACCGGCGGCCTCGCCGATGAGGCGCGCGTCGGATTCCAGCAGGCTGCCGTTGCGGTTGATGGGTCCAAAGACCACGTAGGCGGCGCCGGTGGGTTGTCCATCGGCGATGTGGTTTGGCGCGCCGATGATCAGGTCGGTGTAGCCGTCGCCGTTGATGTCGCCGCCGCCCGAGACCGAGTATCCGGCGCTGGCGCCGAACTCTTCGCCCAGGACGTGGGGCGTGCTGGTCAGGAGCTTGAGGTTGGACTGGGTGGGACCGTAGGCCAGATAGGCGGCGCCTCGGGCGGTTTCGGCCGAGCGCGGCGAGTCCTCTGGTCGGTCCTTGCCGGGGGCGCCGATGAAGACGTCGTTGTGACCGTCGCCGTTGACGTCGCCGACCCCCGCGACCGAGAAGCCCGCCAGATCAAAGGTCGCCTCGCCGACCAGCTTGACGTTGGCCGAGAGGTTCTGGGTCGATTGTTCGACCTGGATGTTGTAGGTGCGCCTGGCCAGACGGTCGTTGCTGTCGCGGACCAGGAACTCAACGGAGCTTTGAATGACGGAGTGGGGGACACCGCTGATGACGCCCGTGTTGGGGTTGAAAGACAGCCCCCCAGGCAGCGCGCCCTGCAATTGCCACTGGTAGGGCTCTTGACCCCCGATGGCCTTGACGCTCTGTCGGTACGATTGGCCCACCAGCGCGGTGCCCAGGTTGGAGGTGACGACCTCAACCTGGCGGATCGCCTCCAATGAAACCGGGATGGTGTAGCGCTCGCCGCGATCGTCCTGGACCGAGATGGCCGCTTCCCACTGGCCAGCGCGATCGGGTGTCCCCACCAGGACGCTGCCCTCAAGGCTCGCCCAGTCTGGCAGGCCGCTGGACTTGATGGTGTAGGGCGCGTAGCCTCCCCGCACCAACAACGGGACGCGGAGCTGGTCACCGGCGTAGAGCATCGGAACCTGCGCCACCAAAGACAGCGGGCCCACGGGCTCAAAAATCTCGTCGGTCAGCGGGCCATCAAGCCCGCAACCCACCGATGAGCACGCCAACAAAACCACAGACAAAAGCCCGACACATCGGCCCATCAGCCGACGTCGTGAGCGTGTAATTGTACTGTGGTTGCTTGTGTTCATCGTTAAAAAACAAGAGTCCCGAGTCTTCCATATGACTTTACACGAATTGACCAACCTTGCACAGCAGTTCGTATACCCTCATCCGATTATTCCCCCCACAGCATCGAGGCCAGGGCAGGTTGTGGGGGGTTGTGGGATAAAATGCCTCTATGGGTGTGAATTGTGATGTTTCGGTGTCCCCTTTTTAGATGTCGAACGGATCGCTTTGGGGCGCGTGTGCGGGAATTTCTTGTGGTCTGAGGGCTCTGATCAAGAGTGTGGACAGCGCCGCGCTGCGGCAATCCTGGCCATGTTGCGGCCCTCACCCCGACCCGGGAGGAGATTTTGGAACGCTTTGGGATCGTCGTCATTGTCTCGCTGGGGTGGCTTGTGGTGGCCTGTCAGCCGCAAGCCAGCCACAGGGCGGAAGCTCGCCCCGATCCACCGCCGACCGCGCAGGTCGAAGAACTCAAACCCCCCGCACCCAAGCCCCCCGAACCTGAGCCGCCCGATCCCTGCCGTGGCCAGGGCCCCGACCGGGATGGTGACGGGCTCGATGACGCTTGCGATGATGACATCGACGGCGACGGGGTGGCCAACGCCAGCGACAACTGCCCCGGTGAGCCCAACGCCGACCAGACCGACGTCAACACCAACGGCGTCGGCGATGTCTGTGATCAGGAACTCGACTGGGATCTGGATGGTCTGGCCGATCGCAAGGACAACTGCCCCAAGGTGCCCAATCCCGATCAGAGCAATCGTGACCGGGACAAGCTCGGGGATGCCTGCGACGACGACCTGGACGGCGATCGGGTTCACAACGATGACGACAACTGCGCGTTGTGGCGCAATCGAGACCAAGAAGACCGCAACGCCAACCTCATCGGCGACGCTTGTGAAGACAAACCCTGCGTGGGCAATGACTGCGGCGGCTGTGGTGAGCTGCCCGTGATCCCAGACAACCCCTGCGAGCTTTGCGAACGCGGGATGTGGCTGTGCCAAAGCCGCGAAACCGTTCGCTGCGATTGTCCCTGAGATCAGGGCGTGTTTGCAAAATCTCCCATTGGGCTCGCCTGTCTCGATCCCATTTTGCAAACACGCCCTGGGGCGCAGAACCCGGCAGACTTTTTATCCGCGCGTTTCCCGTGTCGATGCATCTATAAAGATGACCGCCATGACGGCGGAGGGTGTGAAGGCCCACGCGGTTTTGTCGAGGACCGACTGGATTTGACCGCGGTGTGTGCACAAAAATACCTGCGTGGATCACCACCTGCGGTGGTCGACAGCGGTTGCCCCCATTGATGCAAGACTACAGGTGAAACGCGTGAGTTTGTCTACGATGTCGCCATTGGAGGTTGTCACCCAAGCAGCGCTTGAGGCTGGGGAGATGCTCAAGGCCGAGGCCGCCAGGCCTGGAGGCCCTCGAGGTGCGGGCATGAAGGCACCCATCGATGAAGAGATCGAGGCATTCTTGATGGACAGGCTGGCGGTCCACTTCCCCGATGACGCCGTGGTCAGCGAAGAGAGCGGCGGACGCCCCGGTACCAGCGGCCGCGCCTTTGTCATCGATCCCCACGACGGCACGCGAGATTTCCTTCAAGGGCGGCGCGAGACGTCGATTTCGATCGCGCTGGCCACGCAAGGGCGCCTGGAGTTGGGGCTTGTCTATGCCCCCTTCGCCTCGGAGCGCACCGGCCCCAAGGGCATGTTGGTGAGCTGGGCCACCGGGGAACCGGTGCGTCACAACGGTCAGGCGCTGGCGCCGCGCCCCAGCGCCCAGGCGTCCTCGGGCTTTGAACCCGGTGATGTCGTGCTGGCCAGCACGCGCCTCAAAGGCGAGCGCCTGGAAGACAACCGTCGGCGCCTGTCACCGGCCCAGGTGGTGCCGTGCGCGAGCATCGCCACGCGCTTTGCGCTGGTGGCTTTGGGCAAGGCGCAGGCGGGCTTTACCTTCAACAACCCGCTGTCTGACTGGGATTTTGCCGGAGGGCAGGCGCTGCTTGAGGCCATGGGCGCGGCGCTCGTGGGTCCCGATGGCCAGCGCGTGTCGTGGTCGGGAACCGGCTCCAAGCCAGCCAAGCTCAACGGCTACTTTGCGGCGCGCGATGAGGCGCTGGCCAAGCAGCTCGCGGCGCGCTTTGCCGATCTCACCGGAGGGTGAGCGCTCTACGTCGGCGCGTTGGCGCTGAGCCAGACGCGGATGCGCCGGGCGACGTCGGGATCGATTCTGGGGTGCTCCAGGTGACGTCTGATCGAGGCGATGGAGCGCTCCAACGGCTGATTCAACCCGCCCGCCGCCTGGTAGAGTTCGTAGACCTCAGCAGGCTCCAGAGGCCTTAAGGCGCTCTCAGGCAGGTCCCCCAGCGCCAGTGAGCCGATGTGTGTGCGGTGAAGCTCCAGGACTTTCATGCCCTGGCCCCGCAACATGCGCCGGACCTGTCGGTTTCGGCCTTCTTGAATGCAGATCTCCACGCGGCTGGTCTTTTCGCCGCTGCGCAGCACGGCCAAACGCGCCGGAAGGGTGAGGCGGTCATTGAGCATCACCCCCTGGCGCAGCGTCTCAAGGCGCGGATCGTCGGCCAGGACGTGGCTCTGGACGGTGGCTTCGTAGCGCTTCCAGACGTCCTGGTGGGGGCGAGTGAGCATCTGGCTTAGATCGCCATCGTCGGTCAGCAGCAAGGCCCCCGTGGTGTCTTTGTCCAGGCGTCCGACGTGTCCGACGCCCGTGCGCCAGCGCTGGGGCAGGAGGCTGGCAAAGAAGGGGCGGCCGTGTGGATCCGACATGGCCGTGATGTAGCCCGCGGGTTTGTGAAAGAGGGCATAGCGCTGGGGAGGTGTGGGCCTGATCTCCTCGCCGCAGCACACGATGGTATCCTGGCCAGGGAAGACAAAGGTGCCCAGCGGCAGATCGTGGCGTCCGTTGACGGATACGAGTCCTTCATGGTGCCACTGGCGCAGCTTGGTCCGGGGGGCCAGCCGCGCGTCGGCCAGGTATTTCTCCAGTCGTCTGGGGACGCTGGCTCTGGCTTGCCAGCTCTGGATCAGGCGTTTGTGGGGTGGGTCGAACATGGTTTTGTCTGGGCAATCAATCCAAGCAGTTCGTGTTGGTCGAAGCGCGTTGGGTTTTGAGGCGGCCCCGCTGGGGTTGTGATATTGTGCGCGATGTCGTTGACGCAGCCTGTAGGCCACCGATACTTTAATGGGTGACTTGTACGAACCAATGGACGAGAGAGCCAATCGCGTGAGGAGACGGATGGGTCTGCGCAAATTCGGGTTGTGCGGCGCGGTGTTGGCGCTGGCCTTGATGGTCACGCTTCAGGTTCAGGCGCAAGACGAAGGCAACGGCAACTTTGTAAACCCCTCGTCGGCACAGTTGGAACTCTATCAAGAGGGCAGCAAAGCCTTCGCAGATGGCAGCTACACCAAAGCCGTGGACCACTTTCAGGCCTCGTTGATGGTCGGTGAACTCAACATCACCTACCTCAACCTGGGACGAGCCCTCTTTAAGGATGGCAAGTGCTTTGAGGCCAAAGAAGCCTACGACAAGGTCCCTGGCGCGCCGCAGATTCGCGAGCCCTCCCCGGTGCAGGTGCTCGGCAAGCTCGAAGAGTTCCGCAAAGACCTTGAGAGCTGCCCCGGTCGCCTCGTGGTCACCTGCTCGCCGGCCAACATGACCATCTCCATTGATGGCGGCAAGCCCGTTGAATGTGACGGCAAGCCCGTGGAGTTGCCCACCGGCAACCACACTGTGATCGGCACGGTCGGCGACAAGTCCCAGGAGCGCAAGATCACCGTCAAGCCCGTCGAAACCGCCGAGTTGAAGCTCAAGGTCGAGGTCCCCAAAGAGGTCGTCGTGCCCACGCCGCCGCCCGGCGGTGGTGACGGCGGTGGTGGTTCGTTGATGGCCACGCTTGGTTGGGTCCAGCTTGGCGTGTCTGCTGCGGCGCTCGGCGCTGGGGTCTTTTTCTTCTTTGATACCAGCAACAAGTTCGACTCTGCCGAAGAGATTGGCCTGGCTGGCGGCAACCGCGCTGCCTTTGAAGACGCCAAGGACGATGTGGAGACCAGCCAGTTGCTCAGCAACTTCTTCTATGGTCTGTCGGCAGTGACGTTGGTCAGTGGCGCCCTCTTTGTCTTTGTGCTGGACGACTCTGGAGACAGTGACAAGCCCAGCGCCGGAGGACTGAAGTTTGGTGTGTCGCCCACCGGAGTCACCGTCGGCGGGGAGTTTTGAGCCGTGAACCCATCCGGTGGTGTGTCGGGACAACCTGGGGCGCGTCTGCGCCCCTCCGCTTGTATAAAGGCTGAAGAACACAGCCCCACACGCATGAACGCCTTTGTGCGGAGCGCCATGCTGATGTGGGGGTTGCTTGTGCTGGCCGCGTTCATGGTCGGCTGCCCTGAAGACGGTGGACCTGTCTTTGTGGAACACACCCCCACAGCTTTTCCAGGTGCCTGCAACCCGCAGCTCGATGACCTGTGCCAATGCACCACGCCCGAGCGCGACATCCCGTGTGACCCCTTTGATGACGGCGCCTGCGTCTGTCGCCGCCGCCAACCGGGTGTCAGCTCGGGTGTCACACCCCCCGATCAGCCAGAGACCATCGACACCGACAGTGACACGGTCCGTGACCTTGATGACAACTGTCCACGGCGCTTCAATCCCGATCAACTCGACACCGACCAGGACAGCCAGGGAGACGCCTGCGATCCCGACCGGGACAACGACGGCCTGGGCAACGCCGCGGACAACTGTCCGTTGCTCAACGACCCCGACCAGAGCGACCTTGATCGGGATGGGATGGGCGATCTGTGTGACGATGACGATGACGACGATTTGATCCCCGATGTGCAGGACAACTGCCCCAGGGTGAACAACCCCGAGCAATTGGACCTCGATGGGGACAATATCGGGGACCTTTGCGACGTGGATCTGGACGGAGACAGCGTGGACAATGACGCGGACAACTGTCCACGCGTTTTCAATCAAGACCAGTTGGACACCGATGACGACGGGGTGGGTGACGCCTGTCAGGTCGACCAACCCCCCAGCTTTGTCGTGCTGCTCATCCAGGACACCACCCCGAGCCCTCAAGGCATCTTCCCCGGCGCCGATATAGACGCTGTGGCGCTGCTGCGGGGCGAAAATCCTGCCCGTTTTGCCGACACCATCCTCGATGGCACCGATGTCTCTTGCGACAACAACCCCGGCTGCGCACCTGAACCTGCGCTTGGCCAACCCGATGCCCTGACCGAGGATGGTTGTTTTGTCGGCGGCGCCGTGGACCAGGACACATTCGTGTCGCTGGCTGGCGGCGCGCTGATGCTCGGCTTTGAACTCGATGAGCCCTTTGAGTCGGGCGACACCATTGAACTTTATGAACTCTCTGCGCTCGACTGCGAGGGCTTTGATGATGACGACGCCACCACCACCACGCTCTCCATCACAGACGCTGACAACAGCACCTTTGTGGAGATCGGTCAGGTGGAAGCTGGGGTGTCGCAGACGCAGGTGATGCTGCCATGAGATGTGTGGACCGGAATGTGTGGGGCCTGTTGTTGATGCTCAGCGTCGCGTTTGGCCTGACGGCGTGCGCCAACCAATTTGATGTCGATGAACTGGAGTTTGGCGGCGGTGAGGTGGCCAACAACGCCACCAACAACAGACCCGATCCGCCCAACGACACGCGGGTCTGTGAGTTCTCCATGAGTCCTGGAGCCGGAGAGTCCTGCATGATCGATGTGGATTGTCAGGGGCCATTGCCGCTGACCTGCATCGCTGGGGTGTGCTTCCAGGCTTGTGTGAGCAACGGCCAATGCAATGAAGGGGCCGAATGCGTCGAGCAAGACGACCTCTTTGGCAACAACGTCCCCGATCCTGGCAGCACCGGGTTGTGCATTGAGGGTCGAGCGTTGGGGGCCTGTGAGTCTGAAATCGATTGCGGCTTTGGACAAACCTGCGACTTTGACAACCAATGCCGCACCTTGTGCTTCTCCGATGAAGAGTGCAGCTCTGGTGAGGTTTGTGACCCCGCCGAGGAGCGGTGCCGAACGCTCTGCTCTCGCGATGGCGACTGCCGCAATCAAGGCGAGTTTTGCGAGCCGTTTTGAGTCCCCACAAGGCGCTCGGCGCCCATGAGGCATCAAGGATCCGAGGGCGGCGCGGCCTCTGACTCTCCATCATCCGAGTTGGTGCCCCAACCATCGGGCACCACAGGCGGAGGCGGCCCGCCAAAGCGCGACTGCCAGAAGAGCCCCACGCGCCCGTTGCCCGCATCCCCATAAATCGTATCAAAGGTCCACCAGGGGCTCAGGCGATACTCGGCGCGGCCTTCCTTCTCGTTCTCTTCGGGCGGCGCGTTGTGGTGGTAGATCGTCTCGACATAGAGCTGTCGGTCGATTTGCTTGCCCACCGTCAAAATGGGCTCGGTGACGTTGGAGCCAAAGCCCAACCCCAACTTGTCCACACCAATTCGATCGTAAAGCTGCCGATCCAAAGACGGGTTGTGAAAGCGGTTGACCAGCGAAGCGACCTTGCGACGCACTTCGCCGTTGCTGTCGTCAACGGCGTCGACGCGCCCTGTGATGAGCAGCGTCAAAATCTGGTACTCGGGCAGCGGCGGGTTGGAGACCAGCACAAGCTCGGGCTTGCGCCCCGGCCCGCGGACCTTGACCAACACATGCGTGTCGACCGCCACGCCGTACGCCACAAACTCCATCACCGGCTCCAGCGGCACCGCCTCGGGCGGCTTGTTGGGGTCGCGAAGGCCTCCGGTGGTCGCCGGGCCTTCCTGGCTCAAATCCAACTCGCCGCGATCGGCCAGATCCCCACTCATCAGCGTCAATGTGCCCGAGCGCACCGTAAACTGGTTCTCAAAGAGATCAAATGTGCCGCCTGGCAGTGCCTTGAAGCCTCCCAGCACCTTGGCGATGGTGTCCTGGCGGTCCACGATCATCTGACCCACCAGCTTCATGTCCGTCCCCGCGCCTTTGACGTGGATGGGGTCGACCAACTCAAAATCGACGTTGAGGTGGCCCTGGCCCGCAAAAACCGAGTCGCTGTACTGCGCCTCACCGCTCCAATCCAAGACCCGAACCACGCGGTTGGTGGGGATGGCGGCGGCGCTGGGCATGTAGACATCCAGGAGCTTGACGTTGGTCTTGCTGATCTGGACCTTGAAGGCCGTGTCTCCTGGACCCGCCTCCATGCCGACGTTCATGGCGCCGTTGATGATCCCGTTGGGGAAGGTGTCGTGGATGAAGGGGAAGCGCTCCATGAGCACCTCCAACCCTCCGGTGACCTTCCAGTCGCTCCACAACCCTTTGGATGAGTCGTGCCCTGCAGGGGTGGCGTCGAGGACCACCTGACCGGTGCCGCTGATGCCGCCCACGCCGCTGCGGGCGTTGAAGGCGGTGATTTCAATGGTGGTGTCGTGGAAGGTCCCCGACAAATCCACGTCCTTAAGCCGCTGGTTGAGGTCCACCAGCGTCAACTCCACCCCCTCAGTGCCAAATTGGCCCGTAAACTCCGGCTTGCCCAGCGTGCCGCCCAGATCCAGTTGCCCACCAAAGACTCCTTGTGGGTCATAAACCCCTTCGGGCATGTACGGTCCCAGCGTGGGCAGCGGCAACGTCAGCGTGATGCCGCCTGTCAGAGGCACCGACTCCATGGGTTTGTTGGCCCTGCGCACTGCGACCACCGGGATTTTGGTCTTGGCGCCAGCGGTCAAGAGGCCATCGCCAATGGAGAAGTTGATCGCTTGCTCGCGAGGGTCCGCGCTGAAGGTGCCCACCAGCTCCAATGGGGCCTGCTGGCGGTCCTGGAGTTGGCCCTCCAGTGCCCCTGTCAGCTTGAAGTTGTTCAAGGTGCCTTTGCCCTCGGCGCTGAAGTTCAGATCGAAGTGGGCGGCAGACGGCGCCCTCCAAAAGGGCGCCAGCCGCTCGGGGGTCAAGCCTGTGGCGACGAGCTTCAATTCGTGTTGACCCCGATCGATCCACGTCCAATCCAGCCCCAGCAGGTCGATGGCCAAAGGGAGCCTGGCGTCCAGCGTGGCATAAGGCTCCTTTTGTGGTCCCCATCGCAGCGCGATCCGCGCGTCGTTGTTCTTTTGCGCCCAGTCCAGCTGGATTTCGCCGACGGTCTCGCCGCGCCAGGTCAACTCGCGCCCGGCGAGCTTGATGGTCATTTGAGCATCAGAGAGCTTGCCTGCCATGTCGAGTTCCAGATCCACCTGGCCGGTGGCTGCCAGGAGCGGAAACTGCTCTGTGATCTTGTCGAGCAGCAAGCCCGTGGTCTTCAGACCCCCTTTGATGACGCCGTCTCGGACTTCGACGCGCCCCGAGACCAGGGCGGTCTCGACCACTGGCACTTCAAAGCGGGCCGAGAAGTCCTTGGCCAGCGGTCCATCTACGGTCACGGTCAAGAGGCCCCGGCCTGTGCCCAGCTCGCTGGTCATCTCGATGTTCAGCTTGCCAAGCTCAATGGTCCCCAGGGCGGCGGCGTCGCTTTTGACGCTGATGAAGGCCACTGGCGGCGAGCCTTTGATGGCAAACCGGTAGGAGGCGGGTCCTGTCAGTCCCTGGAGCGTGGGCCACTGTTGGGCGACGTCTTCAAGGGTGGTTGCGGGGATGCCCCAGCCCGCGACGACATCTTCGCCTTCGTTCAATGGCTCCTGGGCCTGGGCTGCGAACGGAAACCACAGCACCGCCCACAGCGCGATCATCACAAATCTTTTGGCCATGATGGCTCTCTCCTTGCGCGCGGCCTCCGGTGTGGATGCCGCCAGCGTCTGTGGTGGTGTCAGAACGTCTCGCCGATGCCAAAGTAGAGCGACCAGCCCGGTTCGTTGGGGTAGACCCCGGTTTCGTTGAGCCGGAAGCCAAAGTCGAGTCTGAAGAGGCCGATGGGACTGTCAAAGCGCAGCCCCGGTCCCGCCGAGTAGTTCCACTCTTCGGGTTTGAAGGTCTTTTCGTTGGCCTGGACATCACCCATGTCGGCAAAGGCGATGAGGGCAAAGCCCCCGCCGACATCGAGGCGAAGCTCAAGGTTGCCCTGGATCATGGTGAAGCCGCCGATGGGGATGCCACGGCAGTTGTTGGGGTCGCCGCACTCAAAGAGCTGTGGTGACAAGCGCCGAGAGCCCCAGCCGCGCACGGTGTCGGCGCCGCCCAGGTAGAACTTGAAGTTGAACGGGGCGCCAGGCTCGTTGCCGTAGGGCAGGATCAGGCCGCTTTGGAGCCGCGCGGCGATCTGGAACGACTGCCAGGGGCGCCAGTACGAGCGCACCGAGCCCAGAAACTTTTGAAAGTCGTAGTCTCCGGCAAAGACGCCACCGGCGAGGTTGTAGGCCAACTCAAAGATGAAGCCGTCGTTGGGTTCGCGGATGGAGTCGACCAGGTAGATGTTGGTCTTAAGCTCCAAAAAGCTCAGCAGAAATGGGTCGCGGAAGTCGCGTCCAAGCTGTGTGCTGCTGCTGTCAAAGCTGGGGTCGATGTTGAAGAAGTCCACAAAGCGGGTGGTGTGGCTGAGGCTGGTTTGGATGTTGCCGTTGAACCAGCGCGAGACGCCCACGCGGTTGGAGGGAGAGTAGAACTGATAGCCCTCCTGGATATTGACGCTGAAGGCAGGGTTGAGGGTCCAGACGAGGTACTCCTCAAGGATGCCTTTTTTGCGGAATTTGGGGCTGATCTTCAGGACAGGGCCGTGCACATCGGGGTCGAAGCCGCTGGGCAGTTGCGCCCAGCCAGCGATCAGATCGAGGTCAAGGCGAGTGAGGTGTCCAAAGAGGTTGGTGTGCGTGTAGCGGGCGTTGAGTTGTTCTTGCCAGCGGACGGTTTCGAAGGAGGCTTCGGCGCCGATGCGGATGCTTTGGGGGTCGGCTTCGCTGACGCGGACGGTCAGGTCGATGGTGCCATCGACGACTTGCGGGGCGAGCTGGACGGTGACCCAGCGAAAGACCTGCATGGCCTTGACGGCGTTTTCGACCTGCTTGGCCATGGCCGGGGAGTAGGGTTTGCCCTTGGCGAAGCGGATTTCGCGCTCGATCATATACTCCGGGACCTTGTAGAGGCCCTGAAAGGAGATCTCGCCGATGGTGGCGGAAGGCCCAGCGGAGATGGTGAAGCTGGCGTCGGCAGTGCGCGCGCCTTCGACGACATCGACCAACGCCGAGACCTTGGCCATGGGGTAGCCCCGGCGTTGGAGGTCAAGGCGCATGGTGCCGATGGAGTCGTTCAGGCGCGTGACCTCAAAGGGGCCATCGACCGTGAGGGAGGCCAGCGCCTGGATTTCTTCTCGGGTGTTCTGGTCGACGTCCTGGCTTTGGAGCCACTCAAAGTCGACTTTGCGCATCAAGGTCGGTTCGCCTTCGTCGATGGTCACCAGGAGATCCACTTCCTGGTCTTCATCGTTGGGGATGACCTGTATGTCGGTCACTTCGGCCTGGTAGTAGCCGTAGGACTCGTAGAGCGCCTCAATGCGTGTGGCATCGACGGCCAGGAGCGCTTCATTAAAATGATAGTCGGGGCTGAAGGGGACCCAGGAGGTTTCTCCGGCGTGGATGTGCTTGAGGAGCTGATTGCGGGAGAAGCGCTCTGCACCTTTGAATTTGACCTCGTTGATGAGGTGAGTGGGTCCAAGGATGGCCTCTTCGGGGGCGCTGGCGCAGGCCGTCAGGCCCAAAGCCGCCATCAAAAATCCCCCCAGCACTGCGTTCAGGAGCCATGTGCGGCGACCTTTGTGTGTGCGCAGCCCCGGCCTATGTATCAGGTGCATGATCTGTCTGAGCCTTTTGGTGTGCGTTCCATCACCTCGTGTGGCGCTTGCTCCAGACATGCGCGCGTGGGGTGTGAGGTGAAAAAGAAACGTTTGCGGGGCAAATCAAAAGCTCAGCACTGGGAGGATGTCAAGCGTGCTCAAATGGCGGGCGATGGTTGGGCCTGTGTGTGTGGGATTTTTTGGCGTTCAGGCCGGCTGGGGTGGGGTTGGCTCGATGGTGACAAAAAGGTCGCCCTGACGGCCATCAGGGCCATGGTGGCCATGGCGAGGGAGGTGAAGGCGAGTGCCGTGGCGGGAGCCTGGGGGGACCATGATGGGGATGGTGGATTGTTGTTGTTGGCGGCCGTGGCCGTGGCAGTGTCGGCAGGGGCTGTGGATGAGTTTGCCGGTGCCATTGCAGGTGCTGCAGGTGCCTGTGGAGCGCCATTGGGTGGGGGTGTCCATGAGGCGTTGGCCTGCTTGTTGGCAGTCGGGGCAGGGGGTTGTGGTGGTGGTGTGTTGGTGACGGTGTCCGTGGCAGTGGGGGCAGGGTAGGGCCTGAGTGATGGTGATGGGCCACCTTCCACCGTGTGAGGCCTGGTTTGCGCTCAGGTGCAAAGGGGCGTGGATGTGGAGGCGCGCGTCTGTTTGTGAGGCGGTGGTGTGTTGGATGATGCTCATGTCCTGCGGCAGGGTGTGGGCGGTGTTGGCGCAGGGGTGTGGTGTGGCGTGTTTGAGGGCGCTGTGCAGGTGGACGCCCATGGCGTCGAGTGTGGGGGCCAGGGCGCGGCACAGAGTCTGGAGGTTGTCGGATGTGATGGTCAGGCCCGCTCTGTCCAGCGTGGGCAGGGTGTGGGCCAGTTTGGTTTTGAGCAGCGCGATGGGGAACTGGAGGGAGAGGCCCTGGCTGGCAGGGGCAGCTTTGGGGGCCAGCAGCCAGGTGGCGGTGCGTCCGTCGGGTTGTCGGGTCAGTTCGGTGCGCAGCGCACCATCGTGCAGTCTCAGGTGTCCTTGCAGGGGGATGGGGGTTTGGAGTTGTGGGGGGCCCTGGTGGGTGGTGTCGGGGACGATGCCGAAGCTATGTCGCTGGGATGTGTCGATGGACCAGGAGAGTGCGGCGCCGTTTGGGTGGTTGGGTTCCCAGCGCAGCGAGGCGCGCAGGTCCAGGCGTTCCTGGAAGCGCGCGTTTTGGGGCGCGTTGGGGTTGGTCAGGGGCAGGGGAGCGCGACGCAGGCGCTGGGCACAGGCCGCGGTCAGCCCAGTGCCGATGGTCGCTGTCAGCAGCGTCATCCACAGCTCGATGGGGGCCAGCGCAGCGGTGGTCAGTGCCGCCACCGCGCCCAGCGCCAGGGCGGCGGTCGTGTGTGGTGCTGAGAGCGTTTGGGGGGTGGGCGGTGGCTCGTGTCGGTCGGGGTGAGGCAGCCCTCGGTGCAGTGCCCGGCAGGTTGTTGGCAAGATGAGGGGTGTTATGTTTGACGCGTTCTGGTCCGTATCTATAGAGTGATGGGTGTCGTTGACACTGGCAGGATCCATGACACAAGACCTCCACAATGCTCAAGCAGATGGGTCTGATGGGTTGACCGCCCCGCTTCCTGACGGCGAACCCACAGACACTTCCCCAGGCGCACCGCCCCAGGTTGACGCCGCAGGCACCTTTGACGAAGGCGTCCAGGCTTTTGCCCAGCAAGAGGAGCCCCAGGAGGCTTCTGTGTTGGGGATGCGCGTGGGGAACATCGAGATCGTCTCCTGTGTGGGCAAGGGGAATATGGGGACAGTGTACAAGGCTGTCCACCGAACGCTCAAGACGCCCTACGCGGTCAAGGTGCTCCACCGTCGTTACTCCCAGGACGTCAACGCGGCCGAGAGGTTCCGTCGCGAGGCGTTGGTGTGTAGTCAGCTGCGCCATCCCAATGTGGTCTTTGTGACCGACTTTGGTTTCCAGAAGAGCCTGGGCATCTACATCATCATGGAGTTCCTCGATGGTCCGACGCTGACCTCGTTCATCGAGGAGGGGCCGATGGACGCGGTGCGGACCTGCGAGTTGGCCGTGCAGATTTGTGATGCGCTTGGGGCCGCCCATCGCCTGGGGATCACGCACCGGGATCTGAAGCCAGACAATGTCTCGGTCATGGCCGGCGTGGGTGAAGAGGAGGTCGTCAAGGTCCTGGATTTTGGCATCGCCAGCATCAAGGCTCGCCGTGAGGCGTCGATCACGACCCAGGGGATGGTGCTGGGGACGCCGGCGTACATGGCGCCCGAGCAGATCCAGGGTTTGAAGGAGAAGCTGGGGGCTTGCACCGACATTTACGCGCTGGGGGTGATCCTCTACGAGATGCTCACTGGTCAGCTGCCGTTTTTCGCAGAAGAGCCCATTGAGCTTTGCAAGATGCACCTGCTCAATCAGCCCGAGCCGCTGTCGAGTCTGCGCGAGGATCTGGCCGACACGATGCTTGAGCGTTTGGTGCACCGGATGCTGGCCAAGCGCCCCGATCGTCGCCCTGCGTCGATGTGGGAGGTCTCCCAACTCTTGCAAGCCTCGGCGCGTCAGTTGGCCTACGTTCATCTGGACGACTCGGACTTGCCGCTGCCTCCGTTGGCGCGCAGCCATCGTGTGGGAAGCGGGCCTCCGGCCAGCGGCACGACCTTGACGCCAGCGCGCCGTTCGAGGGTGGAGACCTGCCGCCGGTTGGCGCCCGGCAGCGCGGTGCACCGTTTGTTGGCAGCGCATCCGGCGTTGGCGGCGGCCTCGGACATCGATTTCTTTCTCTTGATGTGGGGGCCGATGTACCGGGAGTTGATCGACACCCGGTTGGACTCCGAGATTTTTGAGCAGAACACGGCGCTCCTGGTGGAGTTGGTTTCGTCGCTGCTCAACAATGATCAAGTGGGTCACGAGGCCCGCTCCAAGGCGCTCAGGTGTTTGGGAGAGTTGATGCGCATGGCCGAACGCAATCGCCAGCAGCGTTTGGTGGATGCGATGCGGGATTTGACCAACCACCCCAACTTTCCGGTCTTCGTCTTGCCATCCTGGGCGACTGCGTACGCCAGTGGGACGTGGAAGGCCCTCAAGAGGCCGGCGCTCGAAGAGCTGCCTGCGGGCATCAAGGTCTCGTCCAACATCCAGCTCTTTGATCCGACCGAAGGGGACGAGGATGTGCCTCCGTCGCTCTTTGACATCCCTGCCCACCAGGGCGGTGAGAGCGAAGGGGAAGGAGACAAGGGGCGAGCCCAGCGCAGCCTCTTGTCGAAGTTGCGCCGCCCTGTGTCGGTGGAAAACATCCGCAACGTGTTGCGCCACGACATTTTTGGCGTCAACCCCAATGACCCTTCCGAGCCTCAGGACAACTGAGTTGCGGCTTCAGTGTGCTTGAGGTGCCCGGCGCCGCTGGGCCTGCGACGCCATTTGCTCGCCAGCGGAGCGCTGGTCGTCGGCCCAATGTCTAAGTTTTAAACACACGACAACTTGTTTGAGCGATGGGGTCCACACCATTGGGTGTGTTTGGATGCTTTTGATTTTGGTGTGTGGTTTTTGTTTGTTTGGCGGTCAGTTTGGGGTGGGGTTGAGGCGTTTGCCGCACGAGGTGTGTGTCTGTGTGTGGTTTTGTGTCTTTGTGAAAAAGGAGAGGGAAGTTGCTCATAGTGTAAAAATTTGATTTTGACTGTGTTTTGGATTTGTTTTGAACGAATTTTTGGCGCGTTTGGTGGTTTTTTTGAAGTGTTAATCTGTTCAAAACCTGGACGTTTTGATTTTGTGGCATTACGTTTTATGGGCCTCGTACTTCGTCGGGTGCCGTGGGGCTGTGCGGCATCGGCCTGTTGTTCGGCTCGCCGTCAGGTGTTGGACTCGCCATGAAAAGACAGAAACATCGCTTGGAGTTGCCCGCTGCGGGCGTGAAGAAGCCCAGGGTGCCCAACGGGCGCGAGGGCACTGAGGCGCTCTTGTCGAGGGTGTATGTGCGCCCTGGCACAGAGAACCGTCGGGTGCCGCCGCGTTCGGTCAGAGCCCAGGAGCTGGTGGCGGAACACCGTGCTTCTTTGGGGGGACATGAGAGGGATGGTGGGCTGGTCGATTCGGGAGAGTTTGAGATTCTGGATCTCTCGGGCATGGAAGTGGTGGGTTTGATGGATATGGCGGAGGCGCCTCTGTCGACTGAAGAGCCACAAGCCGAGGCGCCTTCTGTGGATGCTCCGGGGGCATGGCGAGAGGAGGTGTTGGTGGGTGCTGACGGCTCGCGCCAGTATTCATCGCAGTTGTTGGGAGATTTGATGGAGGCATTGATGGTGTCTGGCCCGTCGACTCCGAACGCCCCTGTGTCTCCTGGGCCTTCTTTTCCCAGCACCCAGGGCGGCCACGACCAAAGGGTTTGCCCCGTGGCTGCAGAGCCCATGGAGGAAGCGCTCGAGACCCTTGAGGGGATCGATGGTTTTGTGGGGGCGGCGCTTGGCGGCCTTGATGGGGTGTTGTGGGCAGAGCGAGGGCATCAGGGGCTGGAGGCAGAGGTCCTGGCCAACGCTGAGGTGCTCAGGGCCCAAATGAGGGCGTTGTCGGTTTTGGGGTTGGACGACGCCGTCGAAGACATTTTAGTGTCCCTGTGCAACCGATACCATTTGATACGCCCCGTGGGTTCCAAACCCAGCCTCTTTTTCTATCTTGTCCTTGAGCGCGACAGCGCCAACCTTGCTCTGGCACGCATGACCCTGTCTGTGGCTGCAGCTCACCTGGATTGAGGTCTGCAGTGGAGGGGGAGGCGCGGTTTGGTGCTGTGTGCGTCCAAGGCGTTGGTTGATAACTGAGCCTTTTGTTTTTTAGTATTTGTGTTTTTATTTTTATGTGGCTAGACAAATTTGTTTCACGGGTCTATTTTAAGTGTGGGCGAGGTGTTGTAAGCGAACAGCATTTGACCAACCTCCAAATCAATGAATGCGTTCATTGAAAGGTTTTGGTGCAGTCATGGCGTTGCCATTTTTCCAGAGTTCAAAGGGGGCGCCCGCCACGCGCAAGGTCTTCAACAAGACGGTTTCTGAGCCTCCAAACCGCATCCAGACTCCCAAGTCGCCTCAACGACTGATCGCCTCCGAGGAGCGCCCGCGCCGCAACAATGCGAAGATCGGGTTTGTGTTGCCTGTTCAGGCAGGCACACCGCAGGCGGATCTTGCGGGTGAACGTGCACAGGGGTTGGCGTTTTTGCTTGAAGAGGAGCCGGAGCTTTCGCACATCCACTTGTTGGAGCAAAGCGACGACGATAGCCTGATGACGGCCCCTGGGTTATGCATCGCCGAAGATGTCTCAGCGTTGCCCTCGTTGGAGGTCAAAGACATCCCCACGGGGTTGGTCGACGATTTGATCGATGCCCTTGGCAGTTCCCCCTGCTCAAGCCCATCGGGGACTGCCTTTAAGGCCAGAACTCGCCCCGAGCAAAGCACACCCGCAGGCGATGTGGCACGGCCGCAGGTTCCGGTTGCGATGGACGGTGTGTTGATGGAGGTGGGGCAGCTTGGCGGCTTTGTGGGTGTGGCTTTGGCGGATTGCCAAAGCGGTGTGGTTGTGGGCAAGCACCTGACGTCAGACTTTGATCTGGACACTGCAGCGGCGGTCAACGCAGAGGTCGTGCGTGTGCAGCGCCAGGTGATTGCTCAGTTGGGGCTTGACGACGAGATCGAAGACGTTTTGATCGCGCTTGATGGGCAATACCATCTGCTGCGGCCGAGCCATAAGTGCCCCAACCTCTTCTTCTACCTCGTGCTCGATCGCCATAACTCCAACCTGGCTCTGGCCCGCATGGCCCTCGAAGACGCTGAATCAGCACTCTCCACCTGAGCCTTCGCGTTGTTGTCATCGGCGATTGCGCCGTGTTCATGGCTCGCTGCGCGTTGTCCAACCCTCCATCTTCTTCATTCTCCATTGCAGTGCACGCTGTATCACGCCGTGGTGCGTTGCGCTGCTTCTCTTTGTCTTATCCACCTTTGGGTTCTGTGGGACCATTGGAGCCAAGCTCCGGCAAGATCGGTGGCGTTGAGGTGAGCGGTTGGGGCTGCGCATGTGGCCCCATGGCTGTTTGCTGAGACGGTGTTGGTCGCTTTTGGGGCCCATCGGTCTGTGGGTGGCGTTGGGTTTTGAGTGTGGGGCACGGGCTCTGGTGTGCGTGAAGGGCGAAAGGGGTGGGGCTGATTTTTAATCGTTAAGAGAGTGCAGTGTTTCTGCTTGGGAGGGTTTGTCTGGACGGCTGTTTTGAAGGGGCGATGGATCTGAATCAGTCCGTTGTTGGGGTTTGTTCAAGGAGGGTTAAAGGGGTCACAGGGGTATATGTGGGAAGTGTAAGTGGGTGTGTGTTGAGATGGTTTTGGATTGGGATAGTGCTCTATTGTTTTTTGGTTTTGAGCGTGGGTGTGGGTTTGTGTGGAGACGGTGAGGCCATTTGTACGATGCCTTTGGGGCATGTGGTGCTCCTTTTGGACGGCGTGGAGCGTGTGGTTGAGGGGGGGGGAGGAGGAGTGGTGTTAAATGGTTTGTTTGTGTCATTTGATGATTTGTAGGGTTGAAACTGAGGTGCTTTGTGGGGTGAAAGACCGATCGCTTATGGGAACATAATGATTGTTTTTGGAGGCGGTGGGTCTTCTAAGCCCTTCAGTAGGGTAACGGTGAACACTGATATGACCACAGTGGTGACGGAGGTTCATTCAGGTTGGAACGGAGGCTCTTTTATTTGTGCACTATTGTGACAACAGTATATCTATTGGCATGGTTTTGAGTCGATAATTCAGGTGCGCGAACACATAATTTAAAAAAAATCTATTCAATACCTGTTCGTTCCGGATTTGTCTATTTCGAACCATAGACTCGGAAAAACTCTGTGTTACCCTTTGTTCAAGCGTTGGCGGTGACAACGCAAGGCGTGCGTTCCATAAAGCACATTGGTTTTGTTTCGTTCCTTGGGGAGGGCGACAAAATCAGGGCAGGCCGTTCCAATGAAAAGCAACAAGAGGGTGGGTATGAAGGGAGGAGGGCCTGGTCTTGAACAGATGCTCGAAACCTCCCTCAACTCAGTTGTTCCTCAGGGAGGAATTGTGGAGCCAGCAGCAGGATCTTTATCCTCGCCTCCCATTGTGAATGAATCTTTGAAGGGGACTCAGGATACGATGGGGAAGGCTGCGGCCCATGCCCGCAAAGCGCCCCGACGTCCTGAGGCCGACCTCCCCAATCGAAATGTTCCCAGAGAGCATCAGGCTCCCGCACCGGCGTGGCCCCCGCCGTCCACCGGCAGCTACCTTTCTGAAGAACTGCTCGAGTTTGCCGAGCCTGAAGTGATTGAGTTCGACGATGAAGAACTCCCTTCGGCCCCCGAGTTCAAATTCGACATCGAACTGCCCGAACAAGATGAACTGTGGTGTGATGATGTACCCACGCCACAATACCCCGGTGAGGTGCTTGATGAACTCATCAGCGAGTTCACAGGCACCACCACAACACATACTCAACTTGCGCCTGAGCGGCTTGAAAAAGCGCCGAGCATTTTGGGCGCTGACACCGGAGACAACCGCGGTTTAAGCGGCTCTCCCACCATCCACCTGACAGAGAAGGAGAACCCGGAAATGGCCCATAACATCAACGAATGTCTCAAGAAGCTTGGCAGCCTGGACGGTTTTGTGGGCGCAGCGCTGGCCAACAGCGAAAGTGGGATGGCGCTGGGCAAGCACTCGGTGGCCAACTTCAATCTGGACGTGGCGGCGGCGGTCAACTCGGAAGTCGTCAAAGCCAAATACAAGGCCATCCGCTCGCTCAAGCTCAACGACAAAATTGAGGACATCCTCATCTCGCTTGGCACCCAGTACCACCTTTTGCGCCCCACCCGTCAGCGTCCCAACCTCTTTTTCTACCTCGTGCTCGACCGCCGCAGCTCCAATCTGGCTCTGGCCCGCATGGCCCTCGAAGACGCCGAATCAGAGCTCTCCATCTGAACCACACCCGTAAGCTGTGCAAGCAACGTCATCAGCACACCTCTGCAAACGCTTGCTTCTGACCCCTGCTCGCCCCCAACTCCCTGCCAATCTACACCGACAGACACGATCCCTTTTGGTGGTGGCTGTCATTTGTGCATCCCATCCTCGCTCTTTATCCAAGCAAAGACACAAAGACACCACACACAGTGGCTTCTGTGGTTGCACTTGTGCGCCCACAGGTCTGGTCTGCGCGCCTGTTCTTGCCTTACAGGCCCCCAACAACACGTTCCCCTTTTGAGCCTTCATCATGTGGATTGGGTGGGAGTTTTTAGGCCCAACCTCCCGTGGGGGCCGTGCCCGTACTTCTTAAGTTGGTGGTGATTGTCGTCTTGTTATTTCGTTTGTTTTGAGGCTGGTTTTTTAAAAGAAAATATGCTGGACACTGGATGCAGTGCCATATTATTATGCGTTTATATCGTTTGTTTTGTTCGTCTTTGTCGAACCTTTGGGCGGATGTTTGGGCGTTCAGGCATCCGTCAAAGAAACGAGATGAACCTCTGTGTGCTCAGTTCAAGACCTTCAACTTCAAGGAAAACCATGGCCAACAACATCAATCAGTGTCTGAAGCAGCTCGGCAGCCTGGACGGCTTTGTGGGTGCGGCGCTGGCCAACAGCGAAAGTGGCATGGCGCTGGGCAAACACTCGGTGGCCAACTTCAACCTGGACGTGGCGGCGGCGGTCAACTCGGAAGTCGTCAAAGCCAAGTACAAGGCCATCCGCTCGCTCAAGCTCAATGAGAAAGTTGAGGACATCCTCATCTCGCTCGGCACCCAGTACCATCTTCTGCGGACCACTCGGAAGCGTCCCAACCTCTTTTTCTACCTCGTGCTCGACCGCCGCAGCTCCAACCTGGCTCTGGCCCGTATGGCCCTTGAAGATGCCGAGGCAAACCTCTCCATCTGAGCACAGCCGCAGGCAATGAAAAGGGCACGAATGTCTTTCACCTCGCTGCCCCATTTTGTGCCAGGAGCGCTTTGCACGGCCTCGCCAAAGCGTTTCCCCTGCGCGTAAACCTCATTTGCACAATTCGCAATACCATGCTGCGCAGCGGTTTGGGCTTGGAGGAACGTCTGCGACGCCAACGGCGTGATGCCATCTCCGGCTGTCTCGTTGTCCCTGCTCTGGTTGCGGACATCTCTGCCGTTGATACCCCACAAACCCCTCCCCAATCTGCCCGCGTTCTCCGTTTTGAACTCCATTGCATTGGCTCGCCTTACAAGGGTTGGTATCCGCATTGGCGGCGGTTTAAGCGTTGAGCTGACAATGTGTTGAGGTCGTTGGTTGTGTGTGCATGTGCATCATGGTGCTCCAATGTATGGAAACGGAGTCTCGTCTAGAGATCACCACAGAGCGGTCTTCTTTTTTTGAGTTGCAGTGTCTTAGAATGCCGATGTGTCTTGTTAAGACGCAGGTTCAAGTCAAACGTACGATAAAACACTGTGGTTGTTCTCCCACCGAGCGTTTCAACGGGGGTTACTGAAATGTCATATTTAGTTGTGGTGTCGATTTTTTAAATCTGCTGGACAGGAAATGTGAAGGTCCGTTACGTTTATTTCGGAACTACTCTTCGTCTTAGTTAAACGGAAATTTACTTATCGAAAGTCGGCGCTCGTAAGAAGCTCTCAATGACCCGGGGTCTGCAGCAATGAGCATTACAAAGCCTGAATCCATCCCAACAAAGCGATCAAAGGTGGAAGCCGAGCTTCAGAAGGCAGCCTCTTCGATGTGTTTGTCTTCCGGGCAGATGCTGCGAAAGAGCGCCAAAGCGTTGCCCAAAGATGCCAGGCGAGTGCCTTCTTTGCGTGGGCCTGTGGCCGAAATGCGCAGCCCTGATAAAGCCGCTTCGGTGAGCGCTCCAGATGCAAGCGCTTCATCGCAGCCGGACCTCTCCGCCACGTTGGAGCAGCTCTTTCAGAGCAGTGAGGATGCACCGGGGCAGTCTTCGGTCTCCCACATGCCTGTCGTGCAGGCGCTGCCGTCTGCCGATGAGTCCATTGACATCGACATCGACATCGACATCGACATACATACCTCTCAAGTGCCGACCACACCGGTGCCGACTGAGCTTTTTAGTGAACTCCTCGACGCTTTGGAAGAGTCACAACAGGCGGATCAGGGCCTGGCAAATTTCAACGCAGACAACCCAACGCAAGATGGTTGGCATCTTGCCGAAGACGTCGCTCTAGAACTGTTAACACCAGGGAGAACAATGGCGAACAACATCAACGAATGTCTCAAGCAGCTCGACAGCCTGGACGGTTTTGTGGGCGCAGCGCTGGCCAACAGCGAAAGTGGGATGGCGCTGGGCAAGCACTCGGTGGCCAACTTCAATCTGGACGTGGCGGCGGCGGTCAACTCGGAAGTCGTCAAAGCCAAATACAAGGCCATCCGCTCGCTCAAGCTCAACGACAAAATTGAGGACATCCTCATCTCGCTTGGCACCCAGTACCACCTTTTGCGCCCCACCCGTCAGCGTCCCAACCTCTTTTTCTACCTCGTGCTCGACCGCCGCAGCTCCAATCTGGCTCTGGCCCGCATGGCCCTCGAAGACGCCGAATCAGAGCTCTCCATCTGAACCACACCCGTAAGCTGTGCAAGCAACGTCATCAGCACACCTCTGCAAACGCTTGCTTCTGACCCCTGCTCGCCCCCAACTCCCTGCCAATCTACACCGACAGACACGATCCCTTTTGGTGGTGGCTGTCATTTGTGCATCCCATCCTCGCTCTTTATCCAAGCAAAGACACAAAGACACCACACACAGTGGCTTCTGTGGTTGCACTTGTGCGCCCACAGGTCTGGTCTGCGCGCCTGTTCTTGCCTTACAGGCCCCCAACAACACGTTCCCCTTTTGAGCCTTCATCATGTGGATTGGGTGGGAGTTTTTAGGCCCAACCTCCCGTGGGGGCCGTGCCCGTACTTCTTAAGTTGGTGGTGATTGTCGTCTTGTTATTTCGTTTGTTTTGAGGCTGGTTTTTTAAAAGAAAATATGCTGGACACTGGATGCAGTGCCATATTATTATGCGTTTATATCGTTTGTTTTGTTCGTCTTTGTCGAACCTTTGGGCGGATGTTTGGGCGTTCAGGCATCCGTCAAAGAAACGAGATGAACCTCTGTGTGCTCAGTTCAAGACCTTCAACTTCAAGGAAAACCATGGCCAACAACATCAATCAGTGTCTGAAGCAGCTCGGCAGCCTGGACGGCTTTGTGGGTGCGGCGCTGGCCAACAGCGAAAGTGGCATGGCGCTGGGCAAACACTCGGTGGCCAACTTCAACCTGGACGTGGCGGCGGCGGTCAACTCGGAAGTCGTCAAAGCCAAGTACAAGGCCATCCGCTCGCTCAAGCTCAATGAGAAAGTTGAGGACATCCTCATCTCGCTCGGCACCCAGTACCATCTTCTGCGGACCACTCGGAAGCGTCCCAACCTCTTTTTCTACCTCGTGCTCGACCGCCGCAGCTCCAACCTGGCTCTGGCCCGTATGGCCCT
>CAKZKQ010000331.1 GCA_937123825.1 uncultured Pseudomonadota bacterium | reverse complement strand
AGGCGTGGATGCGCTGGCGATTGCGCGGCGCGATGTCGTCGTCGGGGTTGTCGGGGTCGCCAAGGAGCGTCATCCCCAGGTAGAGGTCATCGGCCGCCGTGATTACCTCCGAGACGATGACCTCTTCGTTGTCCGCGTTGAGCCCCAGCGGGCCGATGGTGGCCGTAAATCTGCCCGAGTAGACCTCGACGATGATGGGCTGGCTGTAGGCGGGCACCTCGGCGTCTTGCCCATCATAGAGCTCAAAGAGGATGTGCAGGGCGTTGAGGCCCTCGGCGTTGACGGGCTCGCCGTTGAGTTCCAGCACCCCCTGGTAGGGCAGCGTGCGCGGCACGTCATCCGTGGTCGGATCCCCATCTGCCATGACCCCAAACGAGGCGCTCAAGATGATGCCCATCAAGAGGCCAGCGCCTCCCACAATCCAAGAAGTTTTGCTCATAATCCGTGCGCTCCGACCTCAAACGGCAGTGATCACAGACCAGGCAGCGCTCAGTCCAGGCATTAAAGAACGCCCTGGAGCCCAGAGGCGCCGCAAAGATGCCCTGGTCTACAACTTCAAACGCCGAGGTCTGAATCTGTGACAGAGATTTTGGATTGTGTGTGGAGCGGGCGAGTCGCAGCCAGGCACAGAGAGTTCTGTGTCGTGATGCGATCAAAGGGCTCGTGCAGAGCCCTTGAAGGGGGAGGGGGGAGCCGAACCCTGGCCGGGTTCAGTTGCTCTTGGCGAGGTTGCGGTTGGCTTCAAAGGCCATCAGCACCTGGGTGCGGCTGCGCTTGCGGGCGATGATGGTGTTGAGGCTGGGGACGGTGATGGTCACGTCCTCTTTGATCTTCTTGGGGTTGCGGCCCAGCGTGTCGCGGTTGTGATCGTAGATGGAGCGCCACAGGCGAGGCGTTCCGTAGGCTTCATGGGCGACTTTGGCCAGGCTCTCGCCTTGCTCCAGCAGGTAGGTCTGGTCGGTGGAACGGGCCAGGCTGCGCTTCACTGCGTTTTTGTCTTCCATCGATTCAACTCCATTCATTCGTGCGGGGTCTTAAAACAAAAATGTCCGCCTGGAGCTTGGGTTGACCCGTGGGTCATCACCAAAACCCCTCTTTGAGGCCAGCTATCAACCACAGCATGGCCAAAGATTCAAGAATAAAATCCACCATACGCACACATGATGGTCTGATCAGTGGTTTGATGCGCTTTTTGGGGCACCGGGAGGTGGTCTTCTGTGGGTTGCGCTGGGGTGTGCGGCCTTAAGGGATTCTTGCAGTGGAAGTTTCTGTGGGTAAGATGGCGTTGTAAAACCAGGCAGGTTTTACGGATGTCGTCCCAAGGATGGAGGCGGCGGCCGACCACTGCATGAAATGGATGTCACAGATGCGAGTGTCGATTTGTACGGCCGGGCTGACCGGTGTGGTGTTGTTGGTGGCGTTGTTGGCGTGCTCCTCAGGCATGCCCAACGCTCAGGATCGACCCGACGGTGACAAGACCGTGCGCAAGATCCAACGGGAGCCAACCACCGAAGTGGTCGTGGATGAGCGCTTCTTCAAACCCTTCTTTCTTGGTGACGACGCCCCAAAGGTGCTGCGTCAGGCTTACAAAGACTACATCAAGGGCGACACCGGCAAGGCCAAGACCGCGCTGCTGAAGTTTGTCAAAGCCAACCCCAATCACGACATGGAGCCGCGCGCCCAGTTTTTGCTGGCCTCGCTCCAAGCCAGCGCCAAGGAGTACACCAAGGCCGCGACCCGCTTTGAAGAGTTGGCCGAGCGCTACCCACTGCTGGCCGATCACGCCTGGTTCCAGGGCGCTCAGGCCGCTTTCAAGGCCAAGAATTACAAACAGGTTGTGCGGCTGTGCAAAGCCATCCCGATGAGCAGCCCCTTTGGCGCGCGCTCCAAGCACCTGCGTGGGCGCTCGCTGCTGGCCACTGGCCAACACAAAGACAGCGTCGAGGTCTTTGAGGCGCTGCTGAAGGATTACCCCAAGGCGTTCTTTTCTCGCCGTGTTCGTCTGGATCTGGCCACCGCCTACGAAAAGCTTGGTCGCCACGCCGACGCCGCGCGCCTCTACCACGAGGTCCGCATGCGCTACCCCGGCGGCGGGCTGGAGAAAGAGGCCGAAGCGGGCGTGACCAGAGTCAGCAAGAAGCTGTCGCGCAAAGATCGCGAGTCCATCCTGACCCCCTCGGCCAAAGACAAGGTCCTGCGCGCCTCGGCGCTCAACGACAAACACCGCTCCAAACAGGTCGTGGCCGAGATGAGCGCGTTGGTCTCCAAAAAGAGCCGCCTCAAGCCCGGCTCCCAGGTCTGGTGCGACGCTTCGTACCTGCTGGGCACCGCCTACCGCAAGCTGCGCCAGCACCGCGACGCGGCCGCTGCCTTTGATGGCTTCATCAAGAAGTGTCCCCGGCACAACAATCTTATCAAGGCACTCTACGCCTCAGGGCGCAGCCTGTGGACCGTGGATGAAGACGCGCGCGCGTTGAAGCTTTTTGAGCGCGTCTGGACCGACTTCCCACAGCACTCCTACGCCGACGACGCGGTGCTCTACGCCGCCAAAATCAACCGCTCCAACAAGAACGAGGCCGAGGCCGCCAGGCTGCTGAAGTTTCAGGTCGAAAAATTCCCCCGTGGCGACATGCTCGGCACCGCCCACTGGATGCGCTTCCTGAAGCACTACCAACAAGGCCAGTACACCAAAGCCATCGCCTACGCCGATGGGGTCGGCACCGCGACCGGAGAGGTAGACATCTACACGCGCGGGCGTCTGGCCTATTTCAGGGCCAGAGCGCTGGAACTGAGCGGCAAACCGATCAAGGCCCGCAAAGGCTTTGAGCAGGTCGTGCGCAAAGTCCCCATGAGCTACTACGCGCTGATGGCCTTCAATCGCCTGCGTGAGCTGGACAAGTCCGTCTATGAAGCCCTGGTTGGAGAGTTGGCAGCCTCTGGAGGCCAAAGAGAGCCCTGGTCCATCGAGCCGCCCCAGGTGACCGAAGACTCCCGCTTTAAGCGCGGCGTGGAGTTGCTGCGTCTTGGCCTCTTTGACGAAGCGCGCGGCGAGTTTGACCGCCTCAAGCGCCGTTACGCAGGACACGAGCAGGTCTTGTGGACGCTCACGCTCCTCTTTGATCGCGCAGGCGCCTACCACCTGAGCCACAACATCCCCCGGCGCAAGATTGGTTCTTTTGGCAGCAGCTATCCGGTGGGGCGAGACCTGGATATGTATCTGCTGGCCTACCCCAGGCCGTTTTTGGAGCATGTTTCCACCTGGGCTCCCAAGCGTCAGATCCCCCAGGCGCTGGTCTACGCCAGCATGCGCGAAGAGTCCGGCTTCAACCCCCGCATCGAGTCCTGGGCCAACGCCTACGGCCTGATGCAGCTCATCTTGCCCACGGCCAAAGACGTCGCCAGCGCCGACAACCTTAAAAAGCCCAAACCCAGCCGTCTCAAAGGCACCCACCTCTTTGATCCCGCGCTCAATGTGCGCCTGGGCACCCGGTTTTTAGGCTCGCTCCACGACGCTTACGACCAACACCCCGTGGTCACCATCTCGGGCTACAACGGCGGCTTCGGCAACGTCGACAAGTGGCTGCGCCAACGCGGCAAGATGCCCGTCGACCTCTGGGTCGAAGAAATCCCCTTTGGACAAACTCGCCACTACACCAAGCGCGTCCTGACCAGCCTCTGGATCTACCAATGGCTCTACAGCGCAGGCGCCAAAGACGCCCCCACCGCCGACGACCGCATCATCAAAGTGCCTATGGGATTACCCAACCCCAGCAAATAGCCGAGGGTTTGGGACGGCCCTGATGGCGTCAGAACTCACAGAACTTCGCTCACAATAGCGGTTTTGGGCGGCCCTAACGGCGCCAGGAGCCACAGAACTCGCTCGCAATAGCGCTGCTATGGCTTCGCT
>CAKZKQ010000330.1 GCA_937123825.1 uncultured Pseudomonadota bacterium | reverse complement strand
GTGGCAGCGCCACCGCAAGCGAGTTCCGTGGTTCCTGGCGCCGTTAGGGCCGTCACAAAGTCAGTCGGACGTCTGCACTTTGGTACCACACCAAAGTGCAGACGAAAGCCAACAGCCGCAAACGCCCGCAACCCCACCGGGCGACAGCCGCCGCCGTCTCGTCTACCTATGAGGTCACCATCAAACCCCTCCAGGTCAACAGCCCTTGCGTTTGTCCTCCCACAATGACACCGTCACCCAACCACCCACAACACCCAAGCAAACCCACACACACCATCAACCCCACCATGCACCGCCACCTCCACACCCCACTGACCCTCCTGTGCGCCCTCTGGCTGGCCGCCTGCCAATCCCCCACCACCGCCTCAAACCAGGCCGACGCCTCACCACCCCCAGAAGATACCCCCGCCCAGGACACAACGCCCGACACCATACAAGATGCTCCCATCGACGAAGATGTGCCCCCACCACGCACCGTCGAGCCTCGCCAGCACATCCGCTCCTGGATCCTGCTCAGCGATGACCCCCGCAAAGTCTCGGCCCACCTTGAGGCAGCGCCCCGCTTTGGCGTCCAGGAAGTCCAACTCTCGCACGGCCTCATCCGCGCCATCGATGACCTCAACTCCGAGCGCCGCCAAACCATCCTCGACCACATCGCCGCCGCCCGCGCCGCAGGCTTGCGGGTCGTCGTCTGGGCCAACGAATTCAACGACGTCCCCCTGGCGGTCTGCTTCGATCCCAATGACCCCGTCTGGCAAGCTCGCCGTGACGCCTACGATCAGGCCCTCAACGCCGCCGCTGAACTCGACGGCGTCGTCCTGAGCTTTGGCTCCGCCGACCCTCCCCCATGGTTTGCAGGCTGCGTGTGTGAATACTGCCAGTCCATCCCCCAACAAGAGGGCTCCGAGGACCTGCGCCCCTTCTTTGTCCCCCACCCCGCCGAGCGCGTCCGACAGGTGGTCGAAAACGTCCATGACGTCGTCACCGGCCAACACGGCCGCTACGTCTACCTGCGCACCTTCATCCACCAACCCGAAGAGGCCCGCTGGATGCAAGAGGGGCTGGCTGGCATCTCAGCCTCGCGCTACCTCGTGCTCATGTCCAAGGACGTCCCCAACGACTGGCAACCCTACTACCCGCTCAACCCCGCCATCGGCGCCGTCCCTGACCGCCCTGCGCTGATGGAACTGGACGCCGCAGGCGAATACTGGGGCCTGACCCAACTGCCATTCGCCGCCGTGGGCTATTTTGAGCGCCGCATCCACCAGGCCAGACCCAAAGGGCTCATCGGCTACGCCGCCCGCGTTGAGCGCGGCAGCCACAGCGCGCTGGGCACCCCCAACGAGGTCAACCTCCAAGCCATTGCCACCTTCTTTGATGACCCACAGGCTTCCCCCACACAGGTCTACGCCCAGTGGCTCCCGCAGCGCTATGACCTGCCCCAGGACTCCGAGTTGATCGCGCCGCTGACCCGCATCCACCAACGCACCTTTGATGTGGGCCGCAAAATGTACTACCAATCTGGCTTCTGGACCCTCAACAAAGGCTCCGGCCTGCCCGAACGGTGCCTGACCCCTGCCCTGCTCCAGTCGCGCAACACCGCCAAGTGGAACCCCGCCTATCAAGACCTCTTTGAAGCCCTCCAGGACCCCACCCCCACGGTCCTGGCCCAACTTCGCCAGGAAGACCTTGAAGCCATCTCCCTGGCCGAACAAAACCTGGCCGACTTTGACCAACACATCGGCCCAGAACCCCAGAACGCCGCCCTGCGAGACCTGCGCACACGGCTTGAGCGCCAACGCAGCGCCGTCCACCTGTGGCGCTGGCTCGTTGAGGCCCTCTGGAGCCGCGCCCTCTACCTCAAAGACCCCTCTTTGACCCAGCGCGCCTCATGGACACTCGCCGCCGCCAACGCCTTTGACGCCGCTTTGGACGACTACCAACGCCTGCACGGCGACAACCCCGGCCCCGTCTCCATAGAACGCGCCCGCACCTGCAGCCAGGACCTGCGCCAGGATTTGCCCGGCGACACCGCCGCCGCCCCATTCCAATGGCCCACCATCTCGACCCCCAGCGCCACCATCAATTCAGACGGCCACCTTGAGGTCACCGTGGACCTGCCTGCCCAGACCACCGCCACCCTCCAATGGGGCACCGCGCTGCCCACGCTCCCCAATGAAACTCACCTCACCACCGTCACCAGCGGCCCCCACACCTTCATCGCCCCCCTGCCTGAGTCAAACACACCACTGTGGATCGTCTACCGCATCACCGCCGCCGACCCACAAGGACACACCATCATTGGCTCAGATTACTGGCTGCGCACACGCTGAAGGGCTGGACAGGATCACGCGCGGCGGCCAAAATGCATCCATAAAATCACGCGGAGCGTTCAAAGACACCAAACCCATGGGCTCACCGCAGTGAACGCACACAACTCCTGATAATGCTTTGCAGCGGTCCACTGGCAATCTCAACATGCTGGCCACCCAAGAGCCCCTGACGCACCGGGGATGGCGTGCGCGCAACGGAACAGAGACTCAATGATCAACCTGGGTCCATTCGAACTGGAACACCCCATCGGTCGCGGTGGCATGGCAGAGGTCTGGCAAGGCATGCACCGACGCCAGGGTGTGCCCATCGCCCTGAAGGTCATCACCACCGAGCAGGCCCGAAACGAACACTTTCTGGACGCGTTTCGAAACGAGGTGCGCGCCGTGGCCGGGCTGGACCACCCGGGCGTGGTGATGGTCTTTGACTACGGCACCGTCAGCGAGCGGGCCCAGGACGACTCCAATGGCCGTCTGGTCGCAGGCAGCCCCTACCTGGCCATGGAGCTGGCCACCGGCGGCTCGCTGGCCCAGGTCACCCGCACCTTTCAATGGCGCGAGCTGCGTCAGGTCCTCAGAGCGCTGCTGGACTCACTGGCGCACGCCCACGCGCGCGGGGTCATCCACCGCGACATCAAACCCGGCAACGTCCTGCGCGCCACGCAGGCTGATCTTCGACCCGGCATCAAGCTGAGCGACTTTGGACTGGCCCACGCCCTGGAGCGGCGCACCAAACCCTCAGAGTTTGAAGAGATCGCCGGCACGCCCCAGTACATGGCCCCCGAACAGTTCGAGGGGCGCTGGCGAGACTTTGGGCCCTGGACCGACCTCTACGCAGTGGGCATCATGACCTACGAGTTGATCGCCGGTCACCGCCCCTACGACAGCGAAGACTTCTGGGAGCTTTTCTACGCCCACCAGCAAGGCCCGCCCAGGCTCAAGACCGACACCCCCCTGCCGCTTGGCTTTGATGAGTGGCTTGAGCGGCTGATGGACCCCAGGCCTCACCGGCGCTTTCAACGCGCCGCCGACGCCGCATGGGCGCTGCACCGCCTGAGCAACCCCACGGCCCCCAAATGGCTCGGCGGAAGCGGCCAGCCTGAGGGTGAGCCGGTGCGGATTTCGCACGCACCGACGGTCAGTTATCCCGACGACTGGCTCGGCTCGGAGCCCAGCGCCGTCAGTTGGCTCGACACCGCCACGTCCATGGGCAGCGACATGCTCTTTGGCACCGACGAGGACTCCGAGCATCTGAGCGACGACGACGATGAGGACATCCTGGACATCTTTGACGATGAACCAGCGCCCATCATCAGCGCCAAATGGCGCCCCCCGCTGCCCGACCACTGGCACCAACCCGAGCACGCCACGCGCTCCATGCCGCTCATCGGCGCGGGTCTGGGGCTCTACGGGCTGCGCTCCATCCCCATGATTGGCCGCCACAGCGAGCGCGACCTCTTGTGGAAGCGGCTGAACCACACCGACGAGCACCACCGCACCAACGCCCTCATCATCCGAGGCGGCCCGGGGCTGGGCAAGAGCCGCTTGGTGGAGTGGCTCTGCGAACGCGCTCATGAGCTTGGCGCCGCCACGGTCCTTAAGACCACCCACAGCCCCGAACCCGGCGCCACTGACGGGCTGCCGCGCATGATCCGCGATCATCTGGGCTGCACCCACCTGTCGCGCTCCAACGCCCTTGAGCGCTGCCAGCGCCTGCTTGCGCGCCAGGGCGTCCACGACTCCTACGAATGGGAAGCGCTGACCGAGTTGATGTACCCCTCACAGAGCGATCGCGGCGAGGCTTCGGTGCGGTGGGGTGCGGCCACGCAGCGCCATGTGCTCATCCAGCGCCTGTGTGAGCGGCTGGCGATGAACCGCCCCGTGCTGATCTGGGTCGACGATGCCCACTGGGGCAGCGACTCCATCGACTTTGCCCACCACATGCTCAGAGTCCGGCGGCTGACCGACAGCCCCGTCCTCATCCTCCTGACTGTGCGCGACGATCTCCTGCGCGATCGCACCGAAGAGGCCCGCGCGCTGCGCCGCCTCGAAGCCCTCGACCGCGCCGAGACCATGACCATCAACGCTCTGCCCGACCCGGATCACAGCGCGCTGGTCAACCACCTGCTGGGGCTCGAAGGACACCTCAACGACGAGGTCGTCCAGCGCACCGCAGGCAACCCCCTCTTTGCCATTCAACTGGTCGGCGACTGGGTCCAGCGCGGCGTCCTTGACGCCAGCCGCCGGGGCTTTGTCCTCAAAACCGGCGAGCAGGCCATCATCCCCGATGACATCCACACGCTGTGGTCGGGGCGGATCGAGCGCTTTTTGGAGCCCAGGGACCAGAACGTGCGTCATCTGCTGGAGTTGGCCTCGGCGCTGGGGCAGCGCGTCGATGAACGCGAGTGGCGCGCCGCAGCAAGGCAAAGCGGCGTGCAGGTCCCCGGAGAGTTGCTTGGAGAGTTGGCCAACGGGCGCCTGATTCAGCTTGCGGACGGCGAGTGGAGCTTTGTGCACAATATGCTGCGGGAGAGCTTGGCAAGGAGCGCGGCGGAGCGCCACCG
This sequence comes from uncultured Pseudomonadota bacterium, assembly GCA_937123825.1. Lineage (GTDB taxonomy): Bacteria > Myxococcota_A > Bradymonadia > Bradymonadales > CAKZKQ01. The sequence goes on along the minus strand of CAKZKQ010000330.1, from coordinate 5,880 downwards.
CTGGAGGGAACACAACCTCACCTGCGCACAGATGCTTCAGCGGCTCTACGCCAGCGGAGAATCGTTTTACGACGACCGGCTCGGTCGCCACTTGCTGGCCGCAGGGCAACCTCAAAACGCCATGCCCGCACTGGTCAAAGGCGTCGACCAGCGCGTGACCTGGGCCCAGTATCACCACGCCCATCAGCTCCTGAACCTCTGCGAGCAAGCGGTCGAGAATCTGGGCCTTGAGCCCAGCGCTGCCCAGCGCGGCCAGATCATGCAAAAGCGGGCGCTGGTCTACTCTGAGGAGGGGCTCATAGAGGAGTGCGCGGCGCTGAGCCTGCAAACCATCCAGACCGCCACCGCCCACGGCTGGGACGAGATCCTGCCAGGCGCGCTGCGGGTCATGGGCCACGTCGCCAGGCGGCGCAACGACCTGGCCGCCGCTCAGGACGCCTTTTCCAGGGGTCTTGAGTTGGGCATGGAGCAAAAGGACATGGACGCCGTCGGCGGCAGCCTGCGCGGCCTGGGAGACGTGGCGCGCCAGGAAAACGGCCTCAAGGACGCCCGGCAGTACATGCTGCGCGCGTTGGCCGTCTTTCAGCGCACCAACTCCCTCATCGGCATGGCCTCGTGTTTCCAGGGGCTGGGGATCATCGCCCGCAAAAAAGGCCAACTGGGCAAGTCCATGAGCCACCTCAAGCGCGCGCTGCGGGTGTACGAGACCATCGGTTCACAAAACGGCATCTCCCATTGCCTCAACTCCATGGCAGAGGTGGCCCGCTATCAGGGCGACCTCGAAGCCGCGCGCACAGGATACCAGCGGGCGCTCTCCATGGGCCGCGCCATTGGCTCGGGCGCTGGGGTCTTCCCCAAACTCAACCTCGGGCTGGTGCTCATCGGTCTGGAACAATACAGAGACGCCCAGGCCATCCTTGAGGAGGCCCGCGACGAAATCCTCGATCGGGGCTGGAAGAATCTCCTGGGCGCTGTGCAGGTCGTCATGTTGCCCTGTCTGGCCCACCGAAGGCTGTGGGCAAAGTGGGACCACTGCCTTGCCCAGGCCCAGGAACTGCTCAAGCAAACCGGCATGATCGAGCGCGACATCGCGCAGCCCGCCCAGCGGGCCGGAGAGTTGGCCCTCGACGCCCACGAACACAGCCGCGCCCTTGACGCCTTTGCCATCGCCCGGCAACAATTTGAGGGCCTGGGTGAGCAAAAAAGCGTGGACGCGCTGGACATCATCATGGCAGGCATCCCAAGAGACGACTGACCCCATGACCAACGCCCCACAAGAGCCACCCCAACCCGATGACGCTCCCCCCAACCAATCGCCCTGGGGGCGCCTGGTGTTGGTGGCCGTCTTGCTCGTCGGCACCTACGCGCTGGCCTCGTCCATGGGCTGGCTCGATCAACTCAACACACAATGGGTCCAGGACACCGTCGCCAAGGCGGGCTGGTGGGGCGCCCCTGCCTTTCTGGGCATCTTCGCCGCCGGTTATCTGGCCCACATCCCTGCGCTGGTCTTCATCGCCGCCGGGCTCTTTGCCTTTGGACAGGTCAAGGGCGGTGTCCTGGCGCTGCTGGGCTCGATGCTCGCCCTCACATGCAGCTTCTGGTTTGTCCGCCTTGTCGGCGGCAGCCCTCTGGCGAAGGTAAAAAACCCGCGCATGCGGCGCATGCTCGACAAGCTCGACGACGCCCCCATGCGCACCACCGCCCTCTTGCGGCTCTTCTTCTTCCTGGCACCGCCGGTGACCTACACCCTGGCGCTGTCCAGCATCCGCTTCAGAGACTTCTTCCTGGGCTCCATGGCAGGCCTTGTGCTGCCCATGACCATCATCGTGCTCTTTTACGACGTCATCTTCGGATAGACTTCGGTCTAGACCACGTCGCCCAGATCCTTGGCGGCGGCCTGCAACGCCCCCAACATCTTCACCATCGTATAAAGCTCCTGGGCGGCTGCGTTCAGCGCCGTGCCCTCTGAGCCCGTGTGCCCAAACAAACCGGTCTGATACGCCCGGTATCTGGCCCCAGGCGGCAACGCCTCCACAAGCCGCGCCTGCTGGGTCACCGGCACCACGTCGTCGTCCACGCCGTGGATGAGGTAGAGGGGGCAAGAGACGCGGTGCAACCAGGGCCGGGGGTCAAGATAACGGCGCTCATCCCCAAATCCCCCTTCGAGCACCTTCATCGCCGCCGCATGACCCTCGGGGCCCGCCCCGCAGCCCCTTAAAAAAATCCCCCGGATGCGCTCGGGCACATGGCGGACCTCATCGTCGAGCACCTCGGTCAGATTGGCCCCGTGGTCATAGCGGGCCTGGTTCCAGGTCCGCTGCATGACCCTGAGCCAGGCGCGCTTGAGCGCCGCCACCTCCTGCACCGCAAGCCCCTCCATGTCGTCCACCAGGTTCATGTAAATGGCGGGCTGGTTGAGCGGATCGTGGCGCACCTGACGCCCATCGGGCAGCTCGCCCGTCAGACAAAACGCCATGCTCTCGGCCCAGTCCGCAAATCCCCCAAAGAGCAGCGCACCGCCCACCTCCTGGTGCAACTCAGGATCCGAGGCCAGACGCAGCGCCAACAACGACCCCACAGAGATGCTGAACACCCCCGGACGGCCAGGCGGCACCTCGGGCTGCTGGCGCATGGTCACAAAAGCACGCCGAAAGTCATCGATCGCCCTGGGCGCAATCCGCAGCGCCATAAAATCACGCAAAAACGGCACAAAGACCGCCAACCCCGCCGACGCCAGAATGTGGCAGAGCCTCACAAGGCGCCAATCGAGCGGCCCATTGAAGTGAAACCCGTGCGCCAACACATAAGACCCCACCGCAGGTCCATCAGCAGGCCAGTAGAGCCACGCGTCAAACCCCTCGTCGCCCGGCGGCCCCTCCACGTGCACAGTGCGACGACACACGCCCTCAGGGCGTCCGGTCGCAGCCGCCCAGGGACCAAGCCAGCGGGCCAGATGAAGGGATTGTTTCAACGACATCAGCAGCTCCTCAAACCACCCACACAGGCAGCACACAGCCCGCACACAGGCGCAGGCACACATCTTACACGGATTGCGCGCGGTATCGTCACCCAATCCGCCCCAGGAAGCAACGCCTTTGCCCCCTTGCCCCGCGCACATCTTGAAACCAAGCCCCAGGGCAGATATGACCGTTCAACATCCCTGCGCCAACCCAGGCGCAGCCGCACAGGCCACAGGAGACCAGCCCCATGAGCACCCCCTCACCCCAAACCTACCTCGTCACCGGCGGCACCGGCTTTCTGGGACAGACACTCGTTCGGCGCCTGTTGAGCGCTGGCCACAACGTGCGCGTGCTGGCCCGCAGCAAAGACATGGGGCTCATCAACCAGGGCGCCCAGTGGCACCAGGGCTCCATCCTCGACCGACACCTGCTGAGCCAAGCCACCCAGGACGGCGACGGCGTCTTCCACCTCGCAGGCCGCGTCGACCACACGCGCCGCGACGGCTTTGAGCCCTTCCGACGCCTCCATGTCGAAGGTACGCTGGCCGTCCTCGAAGCCGCCCTGCTCCAAAACGCCCGCGTCGTCTACGCCTCCACCTGCGGCACCGTCGCCGTCAGCCGAGACCCGGCCTTCATCGCCAACGAAGACACCCCCTACCAGCGCGACACCGTCGCCCCCTGGCCCTACCACAGCACCAAGGTCGAAGCCGAAGAGGCCGCCCTGGACTTTGCCAACCGCAAAGGCCTCGAACTGATCACCATGCGCCCGTCGCTCCTGCTTGGCCCCGGCGACACTCGCCTCAGCTCAAGCCGCACGCTGGTTGACTTTGTCGCCCGCAAAATCCCCTTTGTCCCCGAAGGCGGCCTCAATGTCGTCGATGTCCGCGATGTCGCCGCAGCCTTTGACCTGGGCATGACCCTTGGCCGCCCCGGCGCCACGTACCTCGTCGGCGCCCGCAACATGACCCTGGCCGCCCTCTTTGACCAACTCCAACGCCTCACCGGCGTCCCCGCCCCCAAACTGAAAATCCCCTACAAAGCCGCCCATGCCGCCACGCGCAGCGCCACCTGGGGGCTGGGGCTCATCGGCCGCTACGACCCCGGCCTCGACCCCGTCCTGGTCGAACTGGCCCACCACCACTGGTACCTCGACTCATCGGCCGCGCGCCATGACCTGGGCTGGACCACGCGCCCCACCGAAGAGACCCTCAAAGACGCCCTCGAATGGCTCGCCCAACACCACCCACAGAAAAAATCCTGAGCTTCAATCCGCAAACACACACCCATCAAACCCGGTCACCACCCGCTCCAAAACGCAGGAACACAACCCCACCGCTCCATATGCAGGTCGCCAGCAGATGGCCATTGCAGGCCCGAGCGGCGGCAGAAAACCCCCATCTGGACACAAAAAAAGAGCGCCGACCCAATGGGTTCAGCGCTCTTGTCATTTCTGACCGGATTCAACCGGCCAGCTTCAGCGTCACTCGGCCGACAGGTCGGTCAAGGTCAGCCCGTAGGTGGTCGTGGCAAAGTTGTAGCCAAAGACCATGATGGTGGCGGGACCCGCAAACTCAAACGACTCGTTGTCGCTGATGGACTCGCTGCCCACGGCGCGGCCATCCTGCATCAGCGGCTCGTTGGTGTCGTTGTTCCAGACGTAGACGTCCAGGTCGCCCTCGCTGTGGGTGAACTCCAGATCCAGGCGCCAGGCGCCCTCAAGATCAATGGAGTAGTAGTCGGGGGCCGTGCCACAGACACCGCCATCAAAGGAGCCGGGGCCAATCAAAGGCGCGTCCTTGGGATCGTCGTTGGGCTCGTAGATCTCTTCGTCTTCCTCACCGCAGTTGCTCTGGACGCTGTCATCGACGGCACCGTCCCACTCCCCTTCGGGGTCCTGGGCGATCTGGATGAAGGGCAGGATGAACTGGCTGCGGCTCTGGGCGGCGATGACGCGCATGTCCGAGCGGCGCACCACCCAGGCCGCCGGGAAGGCCGTGACCACCGGCGAGTTGTAAAGGGTCCGCGCGGTGGGCTGCGTGTCGCCGTCACCGATGCGCAGGCCGGGGGCGGCGTTCAAGAGCGGCTCAAGGAAATGCGCGGCGTCGGCGCTGCTGCTGGGGACATAGTTGCGGTCCTCAGCCTCCACAAAGACCATCAGCATGCCGTTGGCCTGGGCCTCGTTGGCGATGCTGGCACCGTGGCGCATGTAGTCGGGACACGCCGGGCACCAACCGGTCCCCAGAATGAAGGCCACCGAGTTGTAATCGTCGTACTTCGGGCTGCAGAAGAACTCGCGCATGTCCAGCCCGACCTCTTCGCCGTTCTCATCCAGTGCCGTCGGCCACGACAGCGCCGGGTGCACCTCGCCGTACGTCACGCTCCCGGGACCGCCAGGATAATCACACGACACGGGGTCCGGCGGATCGTCGGGGTTGTCGTTGTTGGGCGAGTCAGACACGGAACAGTCTTCGGGACAACTCTCGGCGGTCTCGGTGGCGCCGCAGCGGCCATTGCCACACACCGCAGCCCCAACACCACAGTCCTGCTCACAAGCCCCCAGCTCCGACACATGGCACATGCCATCGCCGCAAAGCTGCGCGCTGTCCTGGTCCAAACTGCCCCCGTTCAACTCCTCAGAACAAGAAGGCAGCAAGGCCACAAGCCCCGCCAACGCACAAAACCAAACCAACTTCTTCATTTCCCGCGCCCTCGACATGTGGATTGCCGCAACAAAGACACCATCATACGCTTTTACCGCATGAAACGCCCATCACAACACCACCTTAGCATAGAGCGGGCTCGCGTTGCGAGTCCGCTCGGTTCGCGGCGCCCCTTTGGGGCTTGCTTTTGGTTCGCGGCGCCGGCGCTTCGCTTGGCTTGCTTGTGGTTCGCCTGCTGCGCAGGCTTTTGGTGCGGTCGC
>CAKZKQ010000329.1 GCA_937123825.1 uncultured Pseudomonadota bacterium | reverse complement strand
GCCAACCCGGTGAACTTCACCGACGCCGCCAACGACACCCGCCTCTACGATCCGGGCGTCAACAACGCCACCTTCAACGGCCGCGTTGCTGAGCAGCACCTGGTCTTCGAGGACTACGACGGTGACAACCGCGACGACACCCCGCCCGACGTCCACTACGAGGCTGGCCTTGGCTGCATCGACTGCCACGGCTCCTTCGACCTCCACGGTGGCACCAAAGGTCAGGTCGCCAGCGGCAAGATCCGCAGCCGTCAGAACCAGGCCGTCGCCAACCAGTGTGAGAGCTGCCACGGTGGCACCGGCGGTTACGCCGAGTACGCCCCCTGCACCACCTACACCGGTCAGCAGGCCGACTGCGCCGTGGATGCCCTTGGCAACCCCATGCGCCACGTCACCCGCGATGCCCAGGGCAACTACTTCCTGCGCAGCCGCGTGACCGGTCAGCTGCACTTCGTGCCTCAGACCCTGGACACCATCGTCCAGAACAACAAGCAGCATCCTCTGAACCAGCGTCTGCTCTACAGCCCGGTGGCCTCTTACGCCATGGGTCGCGCCGACGGCAACGTTCAGACCGGTATTGGTCCCCAGCAGGAAGATCCCAACCTCTACCAGCCCGGGTTCTCCCACATGGACACCATGGACTGCACCTCCTGCCACGCCTCGTGGACCAACAACTGCATCGGGTGTCACCTGGCCAACCAGTATGACGTCAACCCGAACAACTACTTCTTCTCCAACATCACCGGTGAGCGGATCCTGCTCTTCCAGGCGGCCGCCGACTTCGTCTACCAGACGCCGGTGCCCTTCTACCTGGGCGTCAACAGCCGCGGCAAGATCACCCAGATCTCCCCGGCCGAGAAGTGGTTCTACCGTTACATCGACTTCAACAACAACGAGTCGGCGGTCTTCGCCTTCTCCGACCGTTTGGGCGAGGGTAACAACCCCAACACCGGTGGCCGCAACGCCTTCCCGGCGTTGAACCAGAACCAGATGGCGGCTCACTCCATCCGTGGCCGTGTTGATGATGACAACGAAGGTGTTCGCTACTGCGTCTCCTGCCACCTCAACGTCGATGCGCTCAACAACTTCGGCGACGAGTACGCAGACTTCCTGGACGTGTACGCCAACAACGACTTTGCCAACCTCGACTTCGATCTGCTCCAGGAGCACATCGGTCAGAACACCGGCAACCAGCTCAACTCGCCCATCTGGGTCCACATGGTCGCTGGTCTCGGTTCCGGTCTCTTCCTCTTCGACGAGACGGGCTGCCCGGTCAACCCCCTGGATGCCAACGCCAACCGCCAGTACTGCCCCGACGGCGCTCCGGCGGACAACTTCGATGCTGACAACGTGGTCTACGACCTCGACCGCTTGGTCGAGTTCAACGGCATCCCGAACAGCTCCAGCGCTCACCCCCGCACCAAGCTCAACGGCGCCCAGCGCATCGGGGCTTCCAACGGGGAGATGGCTGGTCCGCTCGGCGCCCAGACCCTCCAGAAACTCGCCGATCCCAACATCGGCCGTATCCTGGACTCGTACATCGACGCCAACGGCGCTGCCCAGGGTGGCGCGGCCAACTTCCTGCAGTGAGGCCCCTGGCATCCATGATGCAGCATCCCACACATCGCCCTGCCTCGTGCAGGGCACGCCTCGCGCGCTGCGGGGTCTGCATCGTGGATGACAAGTGTTGAGTCGTAACTCCAAGGGGCCTGCTAAAGCGCAGGCCCTTTTGTTCTTTTTGTCTCAAACCGGAGCCAAAGAAGGTTGCAACCCTGACCTTATCTGGTTCTTTTGCCGACGAGGCCTGTGATGCATCGACATATTGCAGTTCTGTGTCTCGGCGCCCTGCTGGTGACCGCTGCTGCGTGCAACGAGCCGGTGGTCTTTGATCCCAACCAGGATCAACAACAGCCGCCCGCCAACAACAGCCCCAACAACGACGATGGGGATGAGGACGCCAGCGACCCCACTGAAGACACAGACGACCCACCTCCGGAGGACACTGGACCGCCCCCCGGAGACGCACAGACCATCATCGACCCGAGCGTTGATACCTTCCGTGACGTGATCATGCCGATCCTGCGCAACAGCTGCAATGGACCGATCTGCCACGAAAGCAGCAACATCAGCGCCCGGCAATACCAGGTCACCCTGGAGCGTGATCTGACTCCTGAGCAACTTCAGGAGAACCTCGACAGCACCGTCGCCTGGGTCAACTTCCAGGCGCCGACCCAAAGTGAGCTGCTGCTTCAAGCCATCGCCGATGATGGCTGCTGCGCCGCTCACCCCCCCATTTTGACCGCCGAGGCCGATCAGTACAGGCTCATGAAGGAATGGATCGAGGACTCCACCCGAGTCGTCGAGCCCGATCCGGGTCCCGATGCTGGGCCCGAGCCCGATGTGCCCGACGAGCCTGATGTTCCCGAGGAGCCCGAGCTCCCCGTGCCCTGCGACTCCTTCCCCAACCCCAACGACGTCACCGGTCCGATGCGTTTTGGACCTTACCAGCAGCACGTCAACGACATGCTGGTGGAGCGTTGCACCCTCGTTGGCGGCTGCCACGCGCGGCCCGGCAACGGTGGTGGGTTGGGGATCTTGAGGGAGGAGGACGACTGCAGCGTTCAGTGGAACTTCCTGACGGCGCGCTGGTTTGTCAGCCCCGAGCGCGTCAACGTGCTCTCTTCTCCCTTGCTCACCAAACCCCTTGGTCAGCAAGAGCCTGACCAGCTCCACGGCGGCGCCGTGGTTTTCCGCGGTCAGGATGACTGTGGGTTTGTGACGCTCAAGCTGTGGCTGGAGGGCGATCTGACCACGCCGCCCACCGCACCGGCCTGCGACGAGTTCTGAAGTCAGACACATCCCAAGGCGGCCAGCCCCCATGGCGGGGAGCTGGTTGCACACCGATGCATGCGCGCTTTTCATCACTGAAAGCGCGCATGTTTTGCTCTGGGCGTGTGCAAAGGTGCCCGTGGGTCTGTGTTTGGTGTGGCTTTGGAGGGGGTTTTCTACAGCGCGATCACTGAGGTGCCGACCAGGTGTGTGTGCCCTCTTGTGTGCGGATGACCAGCTTTTGAGGCTTGAGGTCCTTTGGCGCACGGGGGGAGGCTGGGGTCTCGGCGGTGTCTTCCAGGGTGCCGAGGTACTGGGCTCGTGGCACGTAGTAGATGTACTGGAAGTCTTTGACAAAGACCTTGTCGGTTTGGTTGCCGGTCAAAGTGGGCAGCCCTCGATAGACGTATTTGTCGTTGAGGAACATGCGCACGTTGGTCCAATCGGTGCTGCTCTCGTTTTGGAGCAGGAACCAGTACTCGTCCGAGGCAGAGATCACCCTCTTGGCCTCGACGGTGGCCCCCAGCGGGTTGTCCAGGTTGCTTGGAGAAGACAGCGCCCACATGACCGTCAAGGCGCTTGCCAGGACGTAAGCTCCCACAACGGCCATCTTCTGGCGACCGAATCGGCCGGTAAAGGCCGTGGTCTCACCGAGCGCTTCGATGGATTTGTTTTGTGGTGGGTGAAGAGAGTCGGACATGATTTTGTTGTGGGTGTGTGCCTTCCTTGTTGGAGGCTGAAAGATTGATCCGTGTCGCGTGGCATTATTCTCCATTCGCACACACCCTGTCCAGGGCCATTGCGCCTGTGTCAGCGTGACTGATCCGATGAGATCGGGGGAGATCTTGTCGGTGGTGGCATGGGCGTGATAGATTTCATCGGGGTTTTTCCGGGCGCCAGGCCGTTAAACCCCATCTTATCGGGTGGGGCGCTGGAGCCTGCCCCGATTCAGAGCTCGACTTGCGGTGGCGTTGTGGTTTGACGCGCTGCAGGTGGCGATGTGCACATAAGACGAGGCTGCGCATGAAGTTCTATTGCGACAACTGCAGCACCAAGTACCTGATCGGCGACGAGAAGGTGCGGGGCAAGATCCTGCGGATCCGTTGCAAAGTTTGTGATCATATCATTGTGGTCAAAGAGCCCTCTCGGCCTGCGGCCGAGGCTCAACAGTCGCTGCAGAACCTCAAAAATAAATTGAGGACCCCAACTGCAACGCCAGCGCCTGCTGCAGGAGGCAGGGTGGGAGCGTCGCCCTCGGCGTCGTTCCAATGGTATTACTCTGTGGCGGGCCAAAACCACGGGCCGCTGTCCTGGGGGGCGTTGTGCTCCAAGTTTCGCTCTGGCGATCTGGGTGATGAGGCCTACGTCTGGAACAAGTCCATGAAGGACTGGTTGCCAGCCAAGGACAACCCCGAGCTGCGCACCTTCTTTCAGAGCGGCCAGGTCCGACGACCGCACAGCCCCACCATCACGCTCAACGCCTCCGACATCCGCAAGGCCGCCGATGCGCGCACCGCTGCGGCACAGCCTGCGGCGGCAGCGGCCCCTGCGCGCTCGCTCGTGTCTCGGCCGGCAGTGCCCAAGGCGACCGCGCCTGCGGCAGGCGCAGTGTCCAAGTCGCGCATCTTGAAGCGCGCCTCCAAGGCCCGCGCCACAGGCACCGGTTCGCCCATCTTGCAGCGCGCCGGTTCCGCCGCGTCGCCCAAGCCTGTCACCGCTGCCAAACCCGCAGCTTCGGCTCAACCCGCTGGTGCGGCAGGCTCCACCCAGGATCGCCTCAAGGCGCTGCGCAGCCGACTTGGCCCGCAACGCAAAGAGTCGCCCGGAGGGGGAGGGTCGCTGCGCGATCGCCTTCGTGCGGTCGCCCGCAAGGCCGAAGAAAAGAAAGCCGAGGTCAAGGCCCAAAGCCGCCAGGCGATCGACAGGCCCAAAGCCGCCACAACGCTCACCGCGCCCGCCGACGACCTGGAGCAGCGATCCACTCGCCCCGTGCCGGTCGGAGAGCTTAAATCAAGGCTGAGCCCCAAAGCGCCCGCATTGCCTGTCGAGGCCAAAGCCGCTGCGCCTGCTGAAACCAAACCGCAAAAACCTGTTCAGCCTGCGCCGTTGGCCTGGTCGCCCTTTGATGAGCCGACTGTGTCGATGTCATCGGCCCAGGTGGACGCGCTGGTGGCCAAGAGCGGGTTGATCACGCTGCCCGAGCACAGCGCCAAAGCGCAGCCCGAGCCCACCCCCGAAGTGGTGGAAGTCGAGCCGGAAGTGGCAGCCGCGCCCGAGGTGCCTGAGGTTCAGGCCCCCGTGGAAACGGCCAGCGTACCCGAACCCAGCATCGCTTCCGTTGAGGAGCTGCCCCAAGAGGCGCTGGCCGAGGTGGTCACGCCCGAAGCTGCGCCCGAGCCTGAGTTGCTCGTTCCTGAAGCGGCGGTCGAACCTCCCGTTGAAGAACTGCCTGCAGCCGAGCCTGTCGCCCAGGAAGCGCCCCAGGTCATGGTCTCCCCGGTGGCGATCCCCGAGCCTGCTGCGGCAGATTCCCCCATGGGTGGGTTGGCGCTCGATCTCCCCGGAAACGCCGAAGAAGAACTCGCCCTTGAAGAAGAGGTCATGGGCGCCCAGGAGGAAGAAGAGTTCTCCCTTGAGGACCTTGCGTCGGTGACTGCGGCGTTGACCCTCTCCACGCCTTCGGAGCCCGAGCCTGCTCCCGTGGCCCAGGTGGTGGCCCCTGCGCCGCTGCCCGAGCCGACCCCGGCGCCCGTGGCCGAGCCCGAGCCTGTGGTCGAACCGGAGCCCGTGGCCCAGGCGGCTGCCCCCGTCGAGAACCTGGAGGCCGATGTCGTCCTTGGGGAACTCTCCCCGGAGATGCAGGAGCTTGCGGTTGAGTTTGCCTCTGTGGACGAGGCAGCCCCGCAGCCCGAACCGGCACCGGAGCCTGAAGCGGCGCCTCTGCCGGTCCTCAACACTCCTCAGGTGGCGACGTCCAGCTCGATCTTCCCGACCGCAGATGAGCAGCCCAACAAGCACAAGCTGCGCCGCGCCCCTGAAGCCGCCAAAGAGAGCATCAAGAAGGACGACGAGATGTCGGCCTCACTCTTGATCCAGCTTGGCGACATGAAGAAGTCCCGCAACCGCCGCACCATGACGGTGTTGGGCGCTGTGGCGGTGCTCCTTTTGGCCACGGCGGTCATTGGCTACATCATCTACGCCAACGTCGACAGCTCCCAGTCCGCCAGCGCCCAACTCCAGGCCCAGGCCAAAGCGGCCCGTGAAAAGGCCAAAGCCGCCGAGCCCAAGGCCGCTGATGTCAACAAGCTCAAAGGCTACGATCCCAACGCCATCAAATCGCTTGGCGGCGATGAGGCCAAAGACAACGGCGACAAAGTTGTCGCTGGCGAGGGCGAAGGCACACAGGATGCGGCGGCCAACGGATCGGGCAACGGCGCCAAGCCTGCTGCCAACGCCAACAACGCCAACAACAAAGGCGCCAACAACCGCCCCGGCGGTCTTGGCTCTGGTGTGGACCTGTCAGGGCTGACCAACGGCAACGGCGGCAAGAAGTTTGGAGAGGCGCTGAGCAACTCCAACAACACCCAAGGCGAAGGCGCCGGCGGCATCAACCGCAACAGTGGCGGCGGTGAAGACGGCCGCGTGGCCAAGGCCGATCCCATCGAAGGGATGGGTCGCATCAACGACAAAGCCGCCCCCGGCGATGATCCGCTCAAGGCCTTTGGAGCCATGGCCCCCAGCCGTGTTGAGGGCCGCGAACGCCGTGACGACGACCAAAAGAACGATTCTGCCCAGGCAATGATGTTGACCCGTGAACAACTCAACGTTGGCTTCGTCAATATCCGCAAGTCCGTCTTCCAATGCGTGGAGAAACACACCAAGCGTTCGGGCATGCGGATGGAACAGAGCAAGGTGCGTGTGACGGTGACGATCGCCAACACGGGCCAGGTTCAGGCTGTCAACATTGATGCCGGGCTGCGCAACACCATCTTCGGCGCCTGCATGCAGGCCCACACTTCTCGCTGGCGTTTCCCGCAGTTCACCGGCACTCCCATGAAGGTCAAGCGTGCCTTCGTCATTCAGTAGCCCGCACAGCGGTGGGATGTACGACATGAACGATCAACTCTTTGACAATACCGACCACCCCAATCGACGCCAGGTCATCGCGCTGGGAGGCGCTGCCCTGGTCGGGGCCATGCTGCCCGCTCAGATCGCACACGCAGGACGCAGGAAGTCCTACGCGGTCAAGTTCATGGCCTGGTCCGGGACCAACCCCGACATCTTCTGTGTCCGCGTCTCCGACAAGGACAAAGGCAACCGCTTTGAAATCCACCAGATCGGCACGCCCAAGCCGCTCGAAAAGGTCAAAGTCAAGCCCGAACAAGAGCGCGAAGTCTTCAACAAGCGCTTCGCCGACTACTCCTTCATCGTCCCCGGCACCCCCGGCATGACCGCCCCCAACGGCTGGCAGATCTTTGGCCAGTTCGAGCAAAAAGTCCTGCGCATTGGCATCAGCGACGGCCGCACCTCCCGCGAACTCGGCCGCGTCGCCGCTCGCCCCGACTCCGCCAGCGGCTCCTTTGCCAAAGTCTCCCTCCAACGCGCCCTGTGGAGCCCCGACTCCATGCGCGTCGTCGCCGTCGTGCGCCAATACAACAAAGTCCAGGGCTTCCTCCTCGACATCGAGCAGTCCTTCGGCTTCAAGATCGGCTAGACACACCGCGACAGCCCCCAGACAAGCAGCCCGACCAAAGAACTTCCCCGTGAAGCTGGGGGCTCATGTAGGCGGCGATAGCTCGCCTCCATGAGCGGCCCCCCGAACCCAAACACCCACATCGATGGCAGCACCACAAAGACGCAGACATGCGTCTTTGCAGGGGAAGTGTGATCAAATCCTGCGAATGCCTTTGTGGTTGGGATGGCGCTCGATTTGAAGCAGGCGGCTTTGGTGGGCGAGCGTGCCTGATTCAAGCAGGCGGCTTTGTTGAGCGGATGGTGGTCTGCATAAGGGCCCTCAACCCCCTTGGAAAGCTTTTCAGTACTCAACCAGCGCTCACCCAACCACCAAAAACGAAGCACTTTCGCCAAAATGCCCAACTCGTACCGGCGAAGCCAAGAACCCACCCATCACAAATGCCATCAGGGAGCGAAAGCGACCGCACCAAAAGCCCCAAAGGGGCGAACCACAAGGGAGCCAAGCGAAGCGCCGGCGACCGAACCGAAAGCAAGCCAAGCGCAGCGCCGGCGCCGCGAACCGCCATCAGCGGAGCTGATGGCTCAGCGGATTCCGAAGTCGAAGCGGCGTTTGACGTCGGTGTATTTGCCGTTGAAGGGTTCGGGGTAGTTTTGGGCGTTGATGAGGTTGATGAGGCAGGTTTCGACTTTGTCGTTGTTGAGGCTGGTGGAGGTGACGGTGGGTCCGGTGCCGATTTTGCCGCCTTTGAGGACCTTGAACTCGACGATGACGTATCCGGCCAGGTTGGGGTTGCGTTTGAGTTGGGGGAGGTAGC
>CAKZKQ010000328.1 GCA_937123825.1 uncultured Pseudomonadota bacterium | reverse complement strand
AGACCGCCTTCGGGGGCGCGTTCGTAAGATCGCTGCGGACTAATCTGCCCCATTACTCTCTCAACATAAGGCTTAGTCTGCATGGCTTGTGGCAAGACATCGTAGTCTTTACCGGCAGCGACAAACTTATCAGCATTACCCGGGCCGGCGTTGTACGCAACAAGAGCAGCTTCCATATCGCCGTTGTATCGGTCGATCATCGCTTGTAGATATTGCTTGGCAACGCGCTGCAAATCAGCGACCGTCAGGCCAGCGAAAAGCTGCGCTCGGAGCAACTGCGCCACGACCTGGAGCGCCAACGCCTGAGCATGCGCCGCGAGGCCCGCGAGTTGGCCCACAAGACCCAAAGCGCGCTGGCCGAACTTGAGCACCAGTCCCAACTGGCCCAAATCGCCTTTGAGCACGAAGAACGCCAGCGCACCACCGCCGCCGAGCACCAACACGCCGCCGCAGACCTTGAGGCCGAGTTGACGCGCCAGACGCGCTCCAACCAGGCCTCGCTGGAGGCGCTGGCGGCCAAAACCCGCGCCGAGGTCGAGTCCGCCCGGCTTCGACACGCCGAGGCCCAGGAACATCAAAAGGCGCTGCACGAGTTGGAGGTCGCCCTGCTGGCCGCCCGCTCCAGCGCCACCGTGGCCGAGCGTCAGGCCGTCCAACCCGCGCTGGTCGAGGCGCTGACCGCCGTGGGCGACAAGATGCTGCTGAGCTCTGTGGCCGAAAACATGAACCTGGTCAGCCTCTTCAAGGGCCAGGACGTGGCCTCGCTCTTTGCCGACGTCGTCGGCGGCACCTCGCTGGGCCGGACCATCGAGACCATGCTGCCGGCAGGCACCGGCGACGGCGACCAGCAGGAGATCGAACCGCCCACCGAATAAAAAGTGGGCAAAAATCAGATCTTCTTGAAGGGCCACCGCGTTCACACCCCCCGAACCATAGCGCTGTGGTTCGGGGCAAGGACGCGCCCCCTGAAGTCCTGCCCGATGTGCCCAGGGCCCACAAGACCAGGAGAACGCCATGACCGGCCGCAACAAGACCCCCAAAAAGGACCGAGCCTCCAACCTGCTGGCAGACATCCTTGAAGACACCCGCGCCGCCGCCGAAGCCGAAGGCCAGACCATGGCCAAGCTGCGGCAAGAGCGCGCCGAAGCCGAAGCCCAACGCAAGGTCCAGGCCAACACCCAACGGATTCAAAACGCCCAACAAGCCCTCCAGGCCGAGGCCGAGCGCCGCCAACAGGCCCAACTCAAACGCATGAGCCTCATCCGCTCCATCGAAGGCCCTTCCCCCGAAGAGCTCGCCGCCATCGCGCAGGCCGAGGCCGAAGCCCGCAAACGGGCCGAAGTCGCCGCCCAACTCCAGGCCGCCGAGCAAGCGCGCCTTGAGGCCGAGCAGCGCGCCGCCGAGGCCCAGGCCAAGGCTCGCCAGCAAGAGGCCCAGCGCCTCCAGGCTCTGGCCGCCTCCCCCGCCAACGATGCCCAGTCTCGCTCTCGCGCGGTGCCCCTCTTTTTGGCCGCTGGCGCCATGGCCGCCGCCGCCGCTGTGGTCGCCGTCGGCGTGGGGATCATGGCCCTCTCTGGCGCCAGCCAGACCACCGAGCGCACCTTCGCCAAGGTCCAGCCCGCCGCCGCCGCCGTCGAGAGCGAGTCCCTGAACCACGCCTTTGTCGCCGCCGCCCAGCCCGAGCCCGAGGTCGCCGAAGAGCCCAAGACCCGCAAGGGCAACCGCAACAACTGGCGCAAGCGCAACCGAGGCAACAAACCCGGCGGCAACACCGGCAAAAAACCGCCTGTCTTCAACTTCAACGGCGGCGATGATCCATTCAGCTCCGGCAAACAGTAGTTTGGGGCTTCTTCTCTCCCTTCTTTTTGAATTGCTTGGGTTTTGCGTGGGTCCTGCGGCGGCTTGAGGGTCAGTGACTCATCGCTGGGTGCCTTGGCTGTTGCCATCTGTTATTGCTCGCCCCAAAACGAGCTTTTTTCTGTTCTTTAGGTTGTGTCTGACAATTGGAACCAAGCTCCGGCGAGTTCGATGGTGTCGAGATCGAGGAGGTGAGCGCGGGCGGGCCCGTAGGCCCGTTGAGCACCGCCGACGATGAGATCGGCAAAAGAGTCAAAGGGCTTGGAGTCACAACAGTGACTCTCAAGAGATGGACACTGGAAAGTGACATCTCTTAGACCCTTTGGCTCGTTACAATGACCGTCGGGCGACGGGACAATTGTCAGACACAACCTAATATGGGCCCGCTCGTCCTCTGGTCTGCAAACGCCAAACTTTCTCCGCACTTTTTCTCAAGACCTCGATCCACCATGCCGATGTCTCAGCGGGAACCTGTTTGCTCTTCACCGGAGGTTCATCTGACCATGACCAACATCAACACGCGCTTCCCCAGGGAGCAATCCGGCATCCGTATAAGGCGAGTGCCTGCGCCTGACGAACGTCAAGCTCAGCCTGACCATGAGGAACCTGAAGAACAATCCCGGGGACACCAGGAGGACGACGCCAAGGCGCCGCCCGCCAGCGGCAGTCATATGGATGTGGTCAAGATCAGCAAGGCCGCCCGACACTGCGCCAAGACCGCCCAGCGGCATCAACCCGCGCCGGACGTCAGCGGCGATTATACCCGGGGCTTCTCGGCGCGGATCCGCTCGGGCCTTCACCGCCGCCCGGCACCAGCGCCGCCCCAGGCTGCCGCACACGCCATGCGCCGCGCCCTGAGCCCCGCCGAAGACACCCACCAACCTCCCGCCGCCATTGTCCGGCGCAGGCCACCGGACTCTTGAATCCCCCCGCGGGCTGTCCCACAATGTCTCCCAAAGACACTCCTGAATACACCGGCGCCAACCACATCGGCGCCAGCGACGGGCGACAAGGGACTTGAGACAAATGCGCGCGATGAAACAATGGGGGCTGGTGGCCCTGATGGCTGCGGCCTTGTGGGGCTGTGGGGACAACAACGCCAACAACGCCGAGCCTCCCCCATGCCTTGACTGCCCGGCGCAAGACGCCGCGTCAGATGATGCGTCCGAAGAGGAAGACACCGCCCAGGAGCCCCAGGACGTCGCCGAGCCTGAACCAGATCTGCCTCCGGAAGAAGAAGACACCGCCGCCCCCGACCGGGACACCGCCGTCGAGGACGAGCCTGCGCCGGTTGAGCCGGATCCGCCTGTCAATACCGAAGCGCCGCTGGCCGAACAAAACGCCTGGGGACCCGCCGGGCGCGTGGTCGGACTGGACATGCCCGAGAACGCCCGAGAGGCCCGACACGGCGGCTGCATCCTGCACGGCAAGCACGTCGGCACGGCGCTCAGCAGTCTGCTCCTGCTGGCCGGGGGGTTGGATCAGTTCCTCTTGCCAGATGCCAACGACAACATCGCCGTCCTCTTGCTGGCCCAGGCTGAAGGCTGGCAACCCGGGGTCGGCAGCATAGGGCTGGACTCGGTCGACATGCACCTCTTTCGGGGAGAGTTGGGCGATGGCGGCGTCGAGGACTTTTGGATCTCACCGGACTCGTTTGTCGACAGCGACCCGCAAATGCCCCCATTGACCACATTCCCAGACTCCGAGGTCATCGGCAGCTGGATCGACACCCCCGCGAGCCTCTTTACGGTCGAGTTGCCCATCCTGGGGCTGGCCATTGTCGGGCTCCAACTGAAACACACGCGTCTGACGGGGCAACTCTTCGCCGATGGACCCGGCATGGGGCTGACCTCGGGGACCTTGACCGGCTACATCGACTCAGAGGGCATCGCCGCCATCGTTGAAGACCTCCAGGAGGGCTGCAACGCGGGCAACAATGACGCGCTGTGCCGCACCTTGAGCCTCATCGTCCCACTGGACGTCCCCCCAACAGAGGCCGTGGACGACGTCGTCCAATTTGTGGGCGGCTTTGACGCCCGGCTCGACAACGGCTTCCCCTACCCCTGCGGAGACGACGACGACGAAGAGGCCTGCAACGCCGTCGGCATTTGCCTCCTGGTCGAAATGGAAGGCGTCGAAATCCAGGGACCCCTTTGAATGGCCCCCAGGCACCTCAAGGGCACTTGTAATCGAAGACCGCCTTGGTGTCCTGAACCCCGTTGCCATCAGAGTCGATGATGGTCTCCAGGCGACGCCCCTCGGCGTCGTGCAGATAAATCTCGCGGTAAATGGGCAGGTCGCGGTCACTGCGGCCTTCATCGCGGGACGTGGGCAAACCTCGCTCATCGTAATTGAGCTTGACCCACCGCTTGAATGTCTCGCCCGTGACCATGATGTCGATCGTCACCGGGCGCCCCTGGGCGTCCATCTTGGTGATGTGGCGCTCATCGACCTTGTTGTCGGCCCCAAAATCGATGCTTTTGACGTAGGTCTGCCCCTGGCGCTCAAAAGAGGTCCGCATCAGCGGCGTTTTGCCGGGCAAGGCGACCATTTGAATCAACGTAATGTGTCCATCGGCGCCGTAGCTTGTGCGCAGCTCGCGGACCTTTCCGCCTTCCTCGATCCGCTGGCTGACCTCGCGGCCCTGGGCGTCGTAGCCAAAGGTGACGGTTTGATACACCGACGCCGCCGACCCTTCGTCCCGCGTTCGGGTCGCGGGCAACCCCTGCGGACCCAGACTGTAGCGCACACGAAAATCCACGCTGCCATCGGCGCCAACGTCGTGATCCTCGCCGGTTCGCCGCCCCTGGGCGTCGTAGGTGTAGGACACGACCGCCGCGTTTCTGCCCGACCACGTCGCCCGACACATCGCCGTGGGCATCGCCGCAGGCATGGCCTCGGGCGCGGCCTTCTTGTGGGCGGCGTCCATCGCACCGGGCGTCCCAGCGGCCCCTGCACCGGCCTTCATCGGCTCCAACGGCTTTGGAGACGGCGTCACGCACGCCCCCAACACCGCACACGCCCCCACCACCAACACCCCACCAACAAGCACACCCACTTTGCGCCCCATCAACCCCTCACCCCAAACGCCCTGCGTTTGTTCTGCTGACCTTGCATGATTCCAAGCCCGATTATGCCATGGCCACCCCACATTGTCTGTCCCAAATCCAAACCATCGCCGCCTTCCCCCTGGCACCACGCCAAATCGTGCACAAAAACCGCCCAGCCAATCGCAGGACCCCATTCACAACGCCTCAACCACCGTCAAAACACTGCACGGCGCCGTTTGCCTCTGGGCGCCTTGAACAAAGGGGAACGATGAAGCGCTACTTGAGCAAAGTCGATACAGCGACCACCGGTGGGCGCTACGATGTCACGCCCCTCTTTGCAGATCCCCAGGCGTTTGACGCCCTGGTCACCGACCTGGCGGCCCCGTTTGAGGCATCCGCGCCCGACTTTGTGGCCTGCCTTGACGCGCTGGGGTTCATTTTGGGGACGGCGCTGGCTCGGCACCTGGGCGCGGGGGTTCTTCCGGTGCGCAAAGGCCACAAGTTGCCCACAGCCACCGACTTTGAGACCTGCGTGGACTACTCGGGTACCCAAAAGCGCCTGGAAATCCGAAAAGACATCCTACACCCCGGCGCCAAGGTCCTGCTTGTGGACGACTGGGTTGAAACCGGCGCGCAGGCCGCCGCCGCCATCCGCTTGATTGAACGCCAGGGCGCCGTCGTCGTCGGCATCGCCGCCGTCTGCATTGATGAAACCGACAAAACCCTGCCGCTGAGACAAAAATACACCGTCCGCTCGGTCTGGGAACCGTCTTAAACCATCTATGGAGAACACCCCATGAGCTTAAAGCCCTTCTGGGACTGGTTTGCAGCCCACGCCGAAACCATCAAGGCGGAACTCACACAACATCATTCAGAATTGACACGGTCTGCACCATACTTAAAAAGCCACGGGGCCATCGCAGGCGCGTTTGCCTCCGCTCGCCGACACACGCAAGGGGGCAAAGACCCATGGCAGACTGCAAGTGCATGACCCCGCCCTTCCATTACCTGGACTTCGAGAGCCAGAACATGGGCGTCGACAGCACCAACGGGCGATTTGGCGAGGTCAGCGTGGAGACCTGCAAGGCCTGCGGGTCCAGGTGGCTGCGGTATTTTGTGGAGCATGAGCACAGATCGCGTTCGGGGCGTTGGTACAGGGCTCCGGCCACCGAAGAGATGTTGGACGCGCTGGCGTCTACAAACGCCGTGGAGCTGCTGCGCAAAGCCCCCTGGCACTTTTACGGCGGCAGTTACTTTAAATCGACGGGCAAACGGGGCACTGGCCCCATCATCGTGGACATGTAGACGGCTGCTTTGCCCTCCCCTCTTTTTCATGCCAAACCATAGACGTCTGACCCACTCAGACTCTGTATGTTGTTTGGCATCACACCACTGGCATTGATGACTTTGAAGATACGACGCGCGCGCCCCGATGAGTTGGCGCTGCTGACCCAACTTGCGGCCACCGAGCAGGCCAACCCCCAGCGACACATCGCCTACCTCTCTGAGACAGCCCCCGAGATCGCCGCCGAACTCCAAGACCTGGACCGCCCGTGGGCCACGGTGTCGGCGGTGGCCTGCCAGGACGAGGCCGTGGTGGGCTGGTTGGTGGGGGATTTTGATCTTGAGGTGGGCAGAACGTGGTGGTTGGGGCCTTTTGTGGCGGTGGATGATGAGGGGGTATGGAGTAAGGTCGTGACGGCGCTGCACGGGCACGCGCTGGACATGCTCCCTGAGGGCGTGGTCGAGCAGGAGTTTGCCGTCGACGAGCACTTTGAGTGGTTGGTGCGCTGGGGACAGGCGCGCGGTTTTGTGCCAGGGACCATTTCGGTGTCCATGTCCAGCGCGCTGGATGCTGGCGCCAGGGTTTTGTCTGACGCGCCGCCAGTGGAGGCAACGCTGCGTCCGTTGACTCAGGGGGACCGGGCCACCGTTGCTCCGCTGCACGACCGCCTCTTTCCGGGCACGTACATGACGGGGGCGCAGTTGGCTGCGGCCAGCAAAGACCACGACGTGCGCCTGGTCGCCGCAGACCCTCAAACGGGGGTGGTGGCTGGCTACATCGCCGCCCAGCGTCAGCCCGATGGGGGCGGCTACATCGATTTTCTTGGGGTCGCCGAGGGTTTTCGCCGCCAGGGGCACGCGCGCAGGCTGATTCAGGCCGCCGCCAGGGTCCTGCACGACACGCTCGACTGCCGCAGCGTGCACCTGACCGTGGAGGCCAGCAACGCCGCCGCGCGGGCGCTTTATGGGAGCCTTGGCTTTAAAGAAGCGCGGGCGCTGCGCGGCCTCTCCAAGCGCCCAGCGCCCGCACCGACGGGCCCAAAGGGCGCGCCTTGAAGATAAGGGTGGGTTGTGACAGATTGAGCCTCGATGGGGTGTGGTGACATGTGGGACCAGGGAGGCGTTCTGCGGTGCGGCACCCATCGAGGGGATATGAGCGATGTCGACCAACCACCTCTTGTCAAAGCACGGGCTCTCATCAAACCAAACGCCTGACCGGCGTGCGTTCATGCGCATGGCCACCGCAGGGTTGGGCGGATTGTTGTTGTCGGGGCTGTGGCCGCAGCAGGCTCAGGCGCGGCGCAAGAAGAAAAAGGCCTCGGGCATCAAATCGCGCGTGGTCGAGGTCAAGCGCGGCAAGCTGGGCACCACCATCACGCTGGAGTTGGCCACCGCCCCCTTCCCCTGGGGCAGCAAGCCCTACAAAGACGCCACCACGTTGGTCTACGTCCCCCACCACTACCGGCTGCCCAAAAATCGCAAGATCGACATCATCGTCCACTTCCACGGCCACAGCACCAACGTGCGCCAGGCCATCAAGGACCACATGCTGCGTGAGCAGCTCATCGAGAGCAAACAGAACGCCATCCTGGTGCTGCCCCAGGGTCCGCTCAACTCCCGCGATGGCAACGCCGGCAAGTTTGGCGACGACAAGGGCTTTTTGCGCTTCTTGACCGACATGCGCAAAACCCTCCAGGACCGCAAGGTCCGCAAGGCCACCGGCAAGGCCAACATCAGCCACAAGGGCGCCCGCATCGGGCGCGTGGCCCTCTCGGCCCACTCCGGGGGTTACCACGCCGCCGCCAAGGTCCTGCGGCACGGCGGCTTTGAGGTCAAAGAAGTCTACCTCTTTGACGCCCTCTACGGTGACCGCGCCCAGTTTCTGCGCTGGGTCGTCGAGACCCGCAAAGCCAAGTTCAAGGACCGCCACAAACTCATCTGTTACTACACTGGTGGGAAGGTCGGCGAGCAGTCTCATAAGTTGATGAAGGAGTTGGGGGCGCAGGGTGTGGAGGTCTTGCATGAGACCAAAGAGGGCCAACTGAGCCGCTCTGAGTTGACCACCGGCAACGCCATCTTCATCCGCACTCGCGTGGGGCACACCAACGTCACGCTGCAAAACAACGCGCTGCGCGACTGCCTCTTCGCCTCGGGCTTCAAACGTCGCCTGCACTCCAAGTGGTTTCGCGACTCGGACAAGCCGCGCAAGATCGACAAACGCAAAGACAAACGGCGCTGACCGCCACCAAACGCATTGGCAGCGAAAGCTTGCTCAGACCAAACGCAGCGGCGGCAGCCGATACACCACCTGCGTGGTGGGCATCTCCACCTCGCCCTTCAAACGCCCCGCCTCACGCACCTCGCGCACCACATGGCCCTGCTCGACCAGCAGCGCCAACGGCCCCGACAAGCGCTTGATGGTCACACCCGCGCGGCCTGCCAACTCGGAGCGCCCCAGAGGTTTGCGCGCGTCGAGCAACGCATCGACGATCGCTTTTTGAATCATCGACTCTGTATCAACACCGCTCGTCATAAAAAAACCGTGCTTCAAGATATGCCGCTTGGGGCGCCTCGTCGCCCACCAATAGGTGGTTTGTGGGGGCTGTGTAAAGAGTTCAAGTCCCCAAAATGGCACAAATGGGGACGAAGTTGGCCACAAAACCATATTCTGATGCGCTTAAGGGGCGGTTCGCGGCAAAGATTCTGTTATAACAGGCCGTGGCAAAGGTCGATATGTGCTTCAACGATGAAGCACACATCATCCTATTGTCTTCATCAAAGCGCCAGAAACACTCACGTGTCGGGGTTCTCAAAGGTGGGAGAGTTGTCTAAAATAGGGCATCATCTACACGACGCATCCATTACGAGAACCATCAGGGCCTGACACCACTGAGCAACAAAAGGCGCGGCGAGCGTTGGGGATCAAAACGCATGGTGAAGTGGACCCAGACCAAATTGGCTGCCGGGACCATTGTCGGTCAACACTACGAGATTGAGCACGCTC
>CAKZKQ010000327.1 GCA_937123825.1 uncultured Pseudomonadota bacterium | reverse complement strand
GCTCTCAAAAGCGTGGTTGAACGACTTGAGAGGCTTGATGGGGGCCTGCCCCCAGACCCCCGCTGGGCCCGCGGGCCCAGACCCGCGGTTTTTCAGCCAGTGTAATCGATCGGGGGGTGATCAACGATGAAGTCGACGATCGCTTGCACGTCGTCGCTGATCCCCAGCATATCGCCGTACTGTTTGCCCTGACTCAGGACGCGGACCAACTCATAGACGGGCTTCTTCTTGGTCCAATACTCATGGCCGTAGAAGACCATGGGACTGACCTTGGTGAAGGTGCCGTAGTGGTTCTGGGCGGCGTCCATAAAGACCTCCTGGATCGTCCCAGCGCTGCCCGGAGCGTAGATGACCCCATGGGTGGCGATCGCCAACAAGCCGTCTTCGCGCAGGCTGTTGGAGAAATACTTGGCGATGTGGGTCGCAAACTGGTTGGTCGGCTCATGGCCGTAGAACCACGTCGGGATCGCCAGGCTTTCACCGCCGCCGGGGTACTTGTCGAGCATGTCGTACCCCAGCTCCAGATAACCGCCCAGCTTGTAGGACGGGATCTGGGACATGTGGGCGATGGCCTCGTCCAGCGCGGCGTCCTCAAAAGGCGCAAACCAGGCCCCCAGGTTCCCGGCCTCCATGGCGCCGGGGCCGCCGCCAGTGGCGATGTAGTAGCCCTTGCGGGTCAACGCGCGTGCCATGCGGGCCACGTCGGCAAAAACGGCCTCGTCGCGCTTCATCGCGTGGCCGCCCATGATGGCCACCACGTTGCGCGGGTGGTCGGGATCATGCAGCAGGTCATTGAGCGCGTCATCGATGGAGTGGTCGTGCAGGCGCTGGGCCATGGCCTCCATGATGGACGTCTCCGCCGGGTTGTCGTGGGCGGCCTTGAAGTGGCGGTAGATTTTGCTGTCCTGGGCGTCGCGCTGGAAGCTGTCGTGATCCCCTCGGACATAGCCCTCCATCAACTCCGCCAGCGTGTAGAGTCCCGAGCGGTGGACTTTGTAGGGGCGACCCTGGGCCATGACGGGAAAGACCATGGCGCCGTCAGCGGTGACGTAGGCCTGGGCGGGTTCGGTCAGTTGGCAGCCAAGGAAGACGGTGTTGGTGGTCTTGACGCTGCAAATCCGCGCGGTGTGCTCGCGCAGATCCAGCCCCTGAATCACCACACCGCAAAGCTTGCCGGTCTGGTCCAGGTGGGCTTCGAGGGCTTGCAGGGATTCGATCTCTTTCATCTTCTTGGAAGTCTCCTCTTGCGCTTTGACGCGTTCATGTCAGATCGGAAGGTGATACAAGCAACAGTGATGTCAGAAAACGGCCACAGACTCGCACCTGTGGCGTCAAAAAGCATCCCCGGACAGCCCGTCAGGGCTGCATTTCCAATTTGAAAGTGTGTGGAGGGGCAGGACCAGGCAAACGCTGGCCCTTGGAATGTCTGAAAGGATCAGACCATGGGATGGCGAGCGCCCATGGAGAGGTCGGGTTGGCTGTTGCGGATGCGGTAGACCAGCTCGATGGAGGGGCGAGCATCTTCAACGCCGAAACCGCCACCGGCGAGTATGTCTTCGTAGACGCGGGTGTGGAGGCTGGTGAAGACGTTGGAGAACTCGATCTCTTCGCCGTCGATGGCGATGGAGCGGTAGGCGGGCTTGCCTTCTTTGACGGCGGCTTCGGGCAGGTCGCGGCCAGAGGTGGACAGGAACCAGCGCACGCGGGCGCCGTTGAGTTCGAGCAGGCCTGCGGCGCGCTCCTGGGTGCGCAGGTGGACGATGCTGCGCTCGACGTCACCAAAGAGCCAGATGAGCATGTCAAAGAAGTGGATGCCGATGTTCATGACGATGCCGCCAGACTTGGCCTCGGAGCCCTTCCAGGAGATGTGGTACCAGGGGCCACGGCGCGTGATGTAGGTCAGGACGACCTCGCGCTTGGGTCCGCTCTCCCCTTCAGCGCGGATCTTGTCGCGCAAGGCAATCAAAGAGGGGTGAACGCGCAGTTGGAGGACGTTGTAGACGCGGCGGCCGAATTCCTGCTCCAACTCCAGGAGCTGGTCGAGGTTCCAGGGGTTGACGACCAGGGGCTTTTCGCAGATGGCGTGGGCCTTGAGGCGCAGCGCCAGGCGGACGTGGGCGTCGTGGAGGTAGTTGGGCGAGCAGACGGTGACGTAGTGAATGCGCTCTTCTTCGGAGCGGCGCCGGAGCTTCTCCATGTAGCGGTCAAAGCGCTCGATTTCGTTGAAGAAGCGGGTTTGGGGGAAGTAGCGGTCGAGGATCCCGACGGAGTCGTTGGGGTCGACGGTGGCGAGCAACTGGTTGCCGGTGTCCCGAATGGCCTCCAGGTGGCGGGGGGCGACGTAGCCGCCGACGCCGATCAACGCAAAGTTGGCCATGCTTACCTCTCTATTCGTGTAAATCAAGATGTTGTGAGACTGCGTGCCTTACGCGCCACCAAAGCTATCCCACATGTGGGTCTTTTGTGAACCACTTTGTCCAATCGACGCCCATTGGGCGCCAGAAGGCCCCACTGAGAGGATGAAATCGACGTTCAGTGGGGATTGTGCGGTCTATGAGGGCGTGCCCAAGGCGATCGCGCGCCCATCGCCTTACGGGTGCCAGCGGATGGCGTCGCCGATGTGGGGGGATTCGTCGACGGCCAGGCGCGCGGCGCGGGTCAGCCCGGCGGTGCTCAGGTCGAGTTGGAGCAGCGAGGAGAGCCTGGCGTCGTCGGCCAGCATGAGCGCGCCTGCCTGGGTCAGGCCGGTCTGGCGCAGATCGAGGCGTTGGAGGTTTTCAAAGAGGGGGGAGCCCAGCAACCAACTCAGGCCGTCGTCGCCAATGGGGTTTTTGGACAACGAGAGGGTCTGGACGGCGCGCAAGCCGTGGGCTCTGGACAGCGCTCGGGCACCGGGGGCGCGCATGCCGACGGCGGTCAAACCCAACGCCTGAAGGTAGCCCAGCGTGCGGGTGAGGCTCAGGTAGGTTGTGCCCAGGTCGCCCAGCGGGTTGTGGGACAGGTCCAGGCGGCGCAGGCGGACAAAGCGGTTGCGGCGAGCGACAGCCTCGGCGGCGCGCGGCCCCAGACGGTTGTGGGGCAGGCGCAGAATTTCCAGGTGGTCGAGGTGGGGGCTGGAGACCAGCGCCTCCGCGCTGCGATCGCTGTTGACGCCCCAGGCGCCGGCCAGGGCTCGCCCTGCCTCCAGGGTATGGATTGAGGCCAACCACGGCCAGGCCCCCAAGGCGGCGGCATCGTCGCTGGTCAGACCGC
Organism: uncultured Pseudomonadota bacterium; assembly: GCA_937123825.1. Classification (GTDB taxonomy): domain Bacteria; phylum Myxococcota_A; class Bradymonadia; order Bradymonadales; genus CAKZKQ01. The sequence continues at coordinate 5,948 of CAKZKQ010000327.1, read as the reverse complement.
CCACCAGCGGGCGCAGATCGAGGACGCGGACCAGCGCCCAGGCCGGGTGTGGGGGGCGCCGCACGGCGCCAAATCGCCACTGGTGGCCGTCATCGCCGCGCTGATAGAGCACCAACTCAAAACCCAACCCCAACGGCGCGGTGCGCAGCCGAGCAGGCCAATCGCCGATGACCTCCTGGGCGTAGGCCACGCCGAGCGCCGCGTCTTGATCTTCGGGCCACCCTTCAAAGAGGCGCGACAACCGCTGCCACCCCTGCTCACTGGGCGGTTCATAGAGGATGGCCCGCAGCGTCTCAAAGCGATCCTGTCCCATACAACCTCTGAACCCATGGACTGGACATGCCCATCACCGCGTCCATTTGGCAGTTTGGCATCGCGCAGCCCACAAACCCCTCATTCAAGCACTCAGCAACACCTCAACAACAAACACCTTGGACTTGATACAAGTAGCTCGCCCCACCATGTCAAACAACCCACAAGACCACTTTAAAGCGGCTTCTCCAAGAGCACCTTGAGCCGGTTGCGACGGCTCATCACGCAGCCCACGATCTCAAAACCGCTGCGCAGGTTGAGGATGAGCATGGCCCGATTGTCTGCGTTGGTGACGGTCTTGATGGTCTTAAAACCCTTCTCCTGGCACCACTGGTGCTGCCGGAGCATCAGCGCCGTCGCCACCCCTTGGCGCCGCGCATCGGGGCGCACACCGCCCCGGTCGCTCTCAAACACGCTGTCCGAGCGACGATACCCCAGCTTAAAGCCCACCATCGCGCCATCCACCAGCGCCACATGGGCCACAAACCCAGGACGAAGCGCATAAAAGGTCGCCAGATGCCCGGCGGTCTCATCAAAACCAAAAATCTCCTGGTTGGTCTGCGCCAACGCCTGCCAGAAGGACTCGGGCGCTGACCCCTCAATGCACCGATACTCCACCTCGCCCATCACCGCCTCCGCCCTTCAGTTTTCACGCATCAAACAAGCCCAAAACGCATCGCATGGCTGATTTAAAACCAAAGCCCCCACACCCCCGTTGAACCCCCATGCGCAGCGGCGCATCGCCTCATCGGGACAACCTGCACCCTCTGGGATCCGGGTGCTTGTTGAAAAGACCACAAAAGTCTATGCTCCCGCCCTGTACAGAGGCTGACATTCATACCAATTGCAGAAGATCGACAGCAGAAGATCAAGCAGAAGGAGGATTCTGGACCATGGATCGATCCATCGTTTATTGGGCTGCGGTGGCGCTTATGGCGGCCACCGCCGTGGGCTGCGGCGGCTCGCGCGAACAAGTCGCCACGGGCACCTCGCTCGAACTCGACCGCGTGGTGCTCTACCGCAACGGCATCGGCTACTTTGAGCGCGCCGGACAACTCGAAGGCGACGTCCTGAAGATCAAATGCCGCAAGGACCAGATCAACGACATCCTCAAGAGCCTCACCGTCGTCGACCGCAGCACCGGCCAGGCCGTCAGCGTCTCCATGCCGCTCGACCCCCAGACCTGGGCCAACGCCGCTCTGGCCACGCTCGCCCCCGGAGGCGGTGATCTGGCCGACGTCCTCGACGCACTGCGCGGCACCCGCGTCTCGGTCGGCTCTGGCACCCGGATCATCACCGGCCGCATCCTCATGGTCGAGTACATCGAGCACGAGGACGAAAATGGCCAGGCCGAGTCCGACAACCGCCTGGTGCTCATTGAAAACCAGAACGCCTACACCGTGCTCCTGTCCGAGGTGGACCGGCTGACCTTCAAAGACGAAGAGATCGCCATCCAGCTCAACCGCTCCCTGGACGCCAGCGCCGGCGAAGGCATGTTCCAGCAGGTCACCGTCGAGGTCCAGCTCATCGGCGAAAACGCCCACGACCTGACCATCAGCTACGTGGTGCCCGCGCCCATCTGGAAGCCCACCTACCGCGTGGTCCTGCCCGAAGATCCCAACGGCGAAGCCCTCCTGCAAGCCTGGGCCGTGGTCGACAACACCACCGGCGAGGACTGGTTTGATGTCGATATGAGCCTCACCTCGGGCTCGCCCATCGCCTTCAAGTACGACCTGCACACCCCCAGGGTTCTTGAGCGCCCCGACATGACCCACACCGGCACCAGCCGCCGGGCACGCGCCGCAGTCGGCGACACCGCCATCGCTCCAAGTTGGGACAAAGCGCCCCCTGCACCTTCGGCCAAACCCGCCCCCAACCGCATGGCCAAAAAGAAGGACAAGGCGGGCTACGGCATGGGCATGCGCGGTGCGGGCCGCGGCGGCGGCGGACTGGCCGGGCTGGACAACGACTATGACGGCTTCGCCGATGATGAAATGGCCGAACCCATGGAGGAGATGGAAGAAGAACGCGCCATGGACATTGGCAACATCCGCAACAGCACCAACGTCAACGTGCGCTCTCGTCAGGTCAGCGGCCAAACCCTCTACGAGATCGAAAACCGCGTCACCGTCCCCGACGGCACCTCCACCATGGTCGCCATCCTCAACGAGACCATCGAGGCCGAGCAGACCTTCCTCTACCGCCCCGGCGGCTCCGGCCCCGGCTTTGAGAACAACCCCTACCGCGTGGTGCGCTTCAAAAACAGCACCCCCTTTGTCCTCGAACCCGGCCCCATCAGCATCTACGCTGGCGGAAACTTCGTCGGTGAAGGCATCGCGGACATCATCGCCGCTGGCAGCAGCGCCACCATCCCCTTCTCCGTCGAACCCTCCATCACCGTCACCTCCGACAGCGGCTACTCCCGCAGCGCCTCGCGCCTGCTGAGCATCAACAAAGGCGTCATGCGGGTCGAAAACTTCCAGCGCCGCGTCACCACCTGGAAGGTCCGCGCCAAAGCCAGCGACAAACCCTACCGCGTCTTTGTCCGCCAAAGCAGCGCTGGCAGCAGCTACGAGCTTCAGGAGCGCCCCGAAGGCACCGAAGACCTCAACGGCGCCTACCTCATCCCCATTGAGATCCCTGCCGGCGAGACTGAGGTCACCCTCAAAATCACCGAGCAGACCCCCTCGCGCTCCAGCCTGGCCATCTGGGACTACGGCGCCACCAAAGTGCTGGAGAACATCCTGCTGGTCGAAAACCTCGACGACGCTGGCCGCAAGCAGATCGAGCCCATCGTCAAAGCCCGCAAGGCCATCGCCGACATCGACGTGCGCATCAACAACCTGCGCAAGCAAAAACGCGAGCTGGACCAGCGCGCCGACCAAACCCGCGCCAACCTCAACGCCATCGCCAAGGACAACCGCGCCGGGGACCTGCGCAAGCGCCTCACCAAGCGCCTCGATGAATTCTCCAAAGAGGGCGACGCCCTGGGCCGCGAGATCGTCGAGTTGACCAGCAAGCGCCTGGAGAAGAAGATCGAGCTTGAAGAAATGCTCGACAACTTCACCTTCACCGCTCCCAAACCCCCCAAGAAAGAAGAAGAGAAGAAGTCCGAGGACAAAGGCTGACACCTTCACACCCAAATACAGACGTCCGCTTTCGTCTGCATTTGGGCATCAGCCCATCCCGGGGCCGAACCGATGACACCAAACCATCGGTTCGGCGCCGCACACCACGGCGCTGCGCCACCCCTCCTGTCTTCCCGCTCCCAACACCCACAACAGAACCCAAACGGCCCTGGAAAACCACAGGCGCCGCACAGTCGTGCCCAACCCAAAATCAGCCTCCGACTGCGGCTACTCCCGCAGCGCCGCCATAAAGCACCAAAAAACCCCACAAAACCCTCCCAAAAGCCTTCTTCCCCATTGCATTGAAATCCAAAATGCCTAAACTGCGAACCAAGTTCACACCCACAAAGGGAAACAAGGTTGGAGGCCGACTCATGAAAGGATTGCTCAACACACACGCATGGAGCACAGCATTGCTCCTGGTGCTGGCCGGATGCGTCACGGACACCTCGCCAACCCCCCCTGCGCCTGCCAACGACGCCCCGAGCAACAACGCTCAGGACGGCAAAACCGACACCATTTTTGGGGACAACGACCGCGTCGACACCGTCAATCACCCCAGCGAGCTTTTGCGCCGGGCCGCACGCTCGTCAGCCGCGCTGGTCTTTGACTTCAACCTTGAGCACACCGAAGACGGCGTCAAAATCCACACCGAAGAGCTCCCCTCCCTGGGCACCCAACACAACCTCTGCGAAGAAGAGCCCTTTCGAGAACAACCCCTGCTGAGCACCTGCTCGGCGTGGTTGGCCGCCCCGGATCTGGTGGTCACCAACGCCCACTGCCTTCCCGAGCCCACAGACTGCGCCAGCACCTCCATCGTCTTTGACTACATGGTGGACAAAGACGGCAAAGCCCCTGGCACCCTGCCCAAAGAGAGCGTCTACCACTGCAACCGCGTGCTGGCCTGGGACCACAGCGAGAGGTGCGCCGTCGATTACGCCGTCATCCAACTGGACCGCAACGTCACCGGCCGACAACCGCTGCCCCTGCGCACCGCTGGGGGCCCCACCAGCAGCCAGAGCCTCGCCGCCATCGGTCACCCCTTTGGCCTGCCCCAGAAAATCGCGGGCAACGGCGCCCTGACCTACAACAAGCGGACCTCGTTTGCCACCACCAACGACATCATCGAGGGCAGCTCCGGCTCCCCTCTGCTCAATGAAGCCACCGGCGTCGTCGACGGCATGACCACCTGCGGCGAACTCAACCCTCTGGTCCCAGACACCGAAAAGGGATGCAACAACGAGCGCGTCTGTGAAGGTTTCAGCACCGGCTGCACCGGCATCTCCAACGTCCGCACCACGCTCTTTGCAGACATGCTCGGCACCTGGCACATCGAGGACCGCACCGACTACATCGAGATCGACAAAGCCAAACCCCGGCGCGACATCATCGGCACCCACACAGAGACCTTTGAAGTCACCACACAAGGGCGCGTCACCGCCGTGAGCGTTTACGCTGAGATGATGATCGACATCAAAGACGCCGAAGACGAGATCATCAAGTCCGGCTCCAACATCATCCTGCGCAAAGGCAACCGCGAAATGACGCTCTTTGATGAAGGCGGTGACCACATCGTCCCCCTGCACTGGCACGAAGTCAGCATCGACGACGGAGACACCTACAACGAAGCCTACATCCGCATCACACTGCCCGAAGCTTTTGAGGGTGAGGACGCCAAAGGAACCTGGGAGGTCGAGCTGCAGAACTTCAATGGCGATGAGACGCTGGAGATCCGCACGCTGAGCTTTGCGCTGGCCATCGATGACCAGAAACCCACCTTTGACGCCGACAAGGTCCGCACCCACAGCAGCCACAACGCGCAAGTCCTTGAAAGCCAGGGCGGCAAACTCCACGACACCCTCACCGTGGCAGGGTCCGGCACCGTGGGCCAACTCTGGGTGCAGCTCGACATCGACAACGCACCGCACGACAACCTCGTGGTCACACTCACCTCACCCGGCGGCGACACCTTTGAGATCACCAACCCTCAGATCACCCCTGGTGGCCTGAATTTGAGCATCCCCGCCGAGCGCTCCGACTTCCGGGGCATCGAAGCGGCAGGCCAATGGCAACTCGACGTCCACGTCTTTGATGACCTCATCAACGAGCGCTTCAACCTCCAAAGCTGGAGCCTCCAGATCGAGCACCTGGACTGAGCGCTCTCCCACAAATGCAACCGCTTTCACAGCGCCAAACACGCCCTCAAGGATCGCAGTTGCCCAGACCCTGGCCACCACAACACGCTCTCTGTTAATTTCCTGCGGTAAGAAACACTGTGGCGGCCCCTCTGGCAGGGCTGCCGTGGAGACCCTTTGGAAAGGAACCGACCCATGAGCACCTTTACACCCCCGACCCAGGACCGCGCCCAGATCGCCGCCAAGGCCCGCGAACACCTCGAAGCCGTCGTTCGCATCGACTCCAGCAGCGACGAGTCCTCCCAGACCATCCCCAGCACCCAGGGGTTCCTCTAACGCCATGACACACACACCCGAAGTTCTGATCGTCAGC
>CAKZKQ010000326.1 GCA_937123825.1 uncultured Pseudomonadota bacterium | reverse complement strand
GGTGAGCGCTATAATCGCTTGACACGACCCTAACCACTTGGGTCATCCATCGAAGCCTCCTGCTCAATTCGAGCACGCTCACCCGTCAAAGCCACCTCTTTGAATCAACCGCCAGCCTCACAACAGCGGCACCTGCGGGAAAATTACGTTCCCCAACGAAGCATCCTGCTGAAATCCACCGCCATCCGTTCAACATAGCCACAGGTATGAGCTCAAAATGGCGAGTGTCTGTTTGACCACCCTTGAGGGGAGGGTTGTGTGTGTCCTGAGACAATGAAGCTCTGGGCGCGTACACAAAATGTGTGCAGAAGGGGTCTATGAGGCCCTTTAAAGCGTGTTTTGCCGCTTGAAGGGCTTCGGCATGCGGTTTGCTATTTCGAGTGGTGAGCGTTCGCTACAGCGCTCTTTGAGTTGGACTGACCGTGGGGGAACTGTACACCTTGGGGGACACTGGATGAACAACGTCGCATCGGGGTCAGGCCCTGGTTTCCATGCCCGAGCTTCTGCTTTGGGGGCTGTGCTTGCTCTTGGGGTCGCTGGGTTGCTTTTGCCGTCGCAGGCAGGGGCTGCTGATCCACCTCAGAGCATTCCAGTTCGGGTGGGAGTGATGGCGCCTTATATGGTTCAACCGGGGGGAACGGCGTCGGCGTTTTATGAAATCCCGCTTGATGAGCCTGTCGAGGGTGAGGGGCCGGGGTTGTGGCGCTCGAAGCTCTTTGTGGGGCCTCAGATCGGTGTGTTTACGCGCCCGGACAACCACTCGAGCGTGTTGGCTGGAGGGCTCTTTGGTTATCGGCTCCATAGCCCCGGAGGATGTTGCTTCCACGACGTGTCGCTGGGGCTGGCCTAGTTGGGGAGGCTTCAGATCGTGGCGCTGGAGGTCGAGCTGGCCACGGGGGAAGTGACTGAGAATCGACAGCTTCAGCACCAGTTTCTGCCGACCGTTCACTACACCTTTGGGTGGGAGTTTTTGGAGCGGTGGGGGTGGTACATCGACTTGAATGTGGGCCAGACCATCTCGGCGCAGGTGCCTTCGGCGCTGCACTTTGGGGTGGAGACCGGGCTTCAGGTGCGCTTTGGACAAACAGGAGGGTGACGCGCATGAACCGACGAGACTTTATGAAGCGCTGTGCATGGTGGACGGCCCTCTTGCCTGCGGCCTCTTCTGTGGTCTTTGGCGGCTGCGGCAGCCAGGCCTATGATCTGGGGCTCTACCAGGACTTTGAGGTCAACTTTCAGGGCTCGGTGCTGGTGATCGGCGCTGGAGCCGCGGGGCTGGCGGCCAGCTACATTTTGGATCGCTACGGGATCGAACATCAGGTCATTGAGGCCTCAAGCCGCTTTGGAGGCCGGGTCAAGCGCACCACAGACATGGCCGAGTTTCCCATTGACCTGGGCGGGGAGTGGATCCACACCGATCCGTCGGTGCTGGCGTCCCTGATCGATGACCCCAGCGTGGATGGCTCCATTGAGGTGATCCCCTACAGCCCGCAGAGCGTCTCCATTTGGAAGGATGGGGAGGTGCGCTCGCGCAACTGGGTGCGGAACTACTACCAGGAGTACAAGTTCAAGCGCACCACCTGGTATGGGTTCCTGGAGCGCTACTTTGCCCCCGCGGCCATGTCCAGGATTCACTTTGACCAGCCCGTGACCCAAATCGACACCAGCGGCCCGGGCGTGGTGGTGACGACCTCAAACGGGACCATCTTTGAGGCCGATCGGGTGCTGGTGACCGTGCCGATCGCGGTCCTTCAAAACGACATGATCACCTTCAACCCGCCGCTGACCCCCGAGCAAACCAATGCGCTGGACCGCGTCCATGTTCCCCCTGGCATCAAAGTCTTCAGCCGCTTTGAGAAATCCTTTTACCCCGACCTGCTGATGAACGGAGGGGTGCTAGACGACACCTCTTCAGACAAGCTCTACTATGACGCGGCCTTCAGGAAAGACTCGCCCGACAACGTCCTGGGGCTCTTCTGGGTCTCAGAGGAGGCCCGCGCGCTGACCGAAAAAGACGACGACGCGGTCATTGAGACCGTGCTGGCAGAGCTGGACCGCATGTTTGACGGCCAGGCCTCGCGGCACCATGTCCAGAGCATGGTCCAGAACTGGAGCGCCGAGCCTTTCATCCAAGGGGCGTACACCGTGGACTTTGGGGGCTCTCATGGGGCCTTCACCGGGGCTTTTGCCCCCGACGAGCGCCGACGCATGTTCTTTGCCGGTGAGGCCTTTGGTGTGGATTACTCCACCGTCCACGGCGCCATGGAATCAGCCTACGAATCGGTACGGCAGATGCTCTTTGCCTGACACCAAGCCGCTCTTGCGGCGCTGTGAGGGACCAAAAACAACAAAACCCGCGCCGTAGAATACGTGGCGCGGGCCCATGATAGCTTGGAGTGCACCCCTTTGAAGGGGCGCTGACGGGGCATCACTTGCTGCCGTCGTCCTTCTTCTCTTCCGCTGCAGGAGCGTCTTTCTTCTCCTCGGCTGCGGGGGCGTCCTTCTTCTCTGCAGCAGCCGGGGCCGAGCCAGAGCCAGCCTTGGGGGCTTCCTTTTTGTCGCCGCCAGCAGCGGGGGCCGAGCCGGAGCCCGCTTTGGGGGCCTCTTTCTTGTCGCCGCCAGCCGCCGGAGCTGATCCTTTGCTGTCGGCGGGTTTTTCGGCGCCGCCCTTCTTCTCTGCGCCGCCACCACCGTCACAAGCCGTCAGCCCGGAAAAGCCAACCAGGAGGCCGCCGATGGCAAAAAAGACAAAGGATTTCTTCAAAGATTTGAGCATGGTTGGTCTCTCCTTTTTCGATGACCTGGCAAGAAAACACCGTACGAACCGGTGTTTCATGAGGAGTCATCGTGCACTGATTTGAGGGTCACCGCAAGACTTTAAAGCCTTCACGACGCCTTCTGCGCCGCATCCAGGCCACAACAACGCCTTTGAACCGCCGATGGGGTGTGCTGAAGAAGGCGGCCTTGGACTGGCGAGCGGCCCCGGGGTGGCGCTACAATGTGCGGCGACTCGGAGAGCAACTGCTGGAGGCCCATGAACAACCCGCAAAAGGTCCTGATGGCGCTGGCCATGGCGCTGATGATGGCCTGGCCCGCGCTGAGCGCGGCGCAGGACGACGCCGACAACCCCAAGAGCGCCCCAGAGACCCAGGAAGACGCCGCCGAATACCCCTACGGGCTGTCTGAATACGAGTGGTTGCTGGTCAAGAAGATGATGGACCGCCACGGACTGCAGACCATCACCCGCAAAGAAGCCGTCGGCAAAACCATCGAGGCCATCATCGTCGAGCCCGAAGACGTCTTCACCCCCGAAGACATCGTGCCTGACTTCCTCAACATCTTTCACGTCACCAGCCAGAAGTACATCGTCCGGCGCGAAGTGCTGATGGATGAGGGGGACACTTACGATCAGGAGCTGGCCTGGCAATCCGAGCGCAACCTGCGCGGCCCTCCTGTCCTGGCCGTCGCCCTGGTGCTGCCCATGCAAGGCAGCGCGCCCGACACCGTCAAACTCCTGGTGGTCACCAAAGACATCTGGTCGCTGCGGACCAACACCCAGTTCCAGTTTGTGGGTGGGTCTTTGGACTTCCTGGCCATCTCTCTGAGCGAGAACAACATCGCCGGGACCCACAAGTTTGTGGCGCTGACGTCCCTGCTGCGGCCCGAGACGCTGCGCCTTGGCCAGACCTACCTCGATCCGAGGCTCTTTGGCACGCGCCTTCGCCTCAGCGAGTCCTTCAGCGTGCCCTTCAACCGGGACAGCGGCGAGCCAGAGGGCTTTACCGCACAGATCAGCATCGGCAAGCCGCTCTTTTCGCTGCGCACGCCCTGGGCCTGGGACCTGGACTTGACGGCGCACTCGACAATCGGACGCAGCTTTGTGGGTGGCCAGGTGCGCGAGTTGGTCTTCCCCGATCCATCGCCGCCGCCGATCAACCACCCGGCGCTGATCGACGCCCTGGGCGCCGATCCCAGCGACCGACTCCTGGGCGCCACCGGCTCGCCCCAAATCCGAGGCGCCGACGGTGGCGTGCGTCAGGTCACCATGCCATTCATCTGGCGCGAGCGCTTTCTGGAGGTCGAAGCCTCCATGACGCGTTCATTTGGGCGCGAAATCAAGCAGAACCTCACCTGGGGCTACGAGTTGGGCGTCCGGCGCTATTCCTTTGGCCAGGACGACGCGCAGCGCGACAGCTTCACTCAGGCCCAGGTGGCGGCCTTTGAAGACGCCCTCTTGCCTCGCTCGGAGCGCTTTGGCGGGGTCTTTGTCAGTTACCGGGTCTTTGAGCCCGACTTTGTGCAGCTTCGCAACTTCGAGACGCTGGCGCTGGCCGAAGACTTCCGCTTTGGCCCCAGCCTAACGCTCGGCGCCAGCCACTCAGACCCCCTGCTGGGCTCACAGTTTCGCTTTCAGCGCCTGTCGGCCTCATTCGCCCAACGCTGGCTCCTGGGCGATCGGGACAACAACCCCTCGCGCAACGGCGACGTGGCCATCATCAGCGCCAGCGCGGGTACCCGCGTCCAGGACGGCGAATTTCAGGACAACAGCGTCTCTGGGGGGGCCAGAAACTACTCGCCGGTCTTCCTGGGAGGCCGCCTGGTGACGCGCGCTGGGTTTGTGGTGCGCTTCAACGACCAGAGCAACAGCCAGAGCGCCATCGGCGGTGACGGTGGACTGCGCGGCTTCGCCAGCGACCAGTTTCTGGCACGCTCGGTGGTGACCTCAAACGTGGAGTGGCGCACGATGCCCTGGGACCTGTGGACGATCCACTTCAGCGGCGCGCTCTTTTATGACATGGCGTGGTTGAGCACCGAGGAGCGCTTCAAAGACCTGAGCTTCTTCCACGGCACCGGCCTCGGGGTTCGGTTCATGAACCCGTTTAGCAACCGGGTGGTCTTCCGCATTGACTGGGGCGTGCCGCTCAACGGACCGACACCGGGCTTCCCGGGTCGCTTCGCGCTCAACTTCGAGCAGGCTTTTTAGAGATGCAATGGTGGGGGGTGTCTGGGGCGAGCGTCACAAGCCCATCTTCTTCTTGAGGGCTTCGAGGGCGTCGTCGGCGGCGGCCTCTTTTTCCATGCGCTCAAACTTGGCGTCGCGCGGATCCATGGGGGTGCCTTCGAGGCTCTTGACCAGGGCCTGGTTGCGGGCCACGACGGCGGCGCTCTGGGCCACCTTCCCCATACGGGCGTCGCGCTTGAGGGCCTTTTTTTGCACTTCCATGTCCATGATGACGGACTCGGCATCGCGCAGATCTTCGCGCACACGGCGAGCACGCTCGCGGGCGGCTTCAAAGAGGTCGTGCTTGCCGGCGTCCTGGGCCAGCTTCATCCGTTCGAGCCAGAGGCCAAGCTCGGCCTCGGCCTTGTCTTTCTTCTCCTGAGCCATTTTAAGCTGCGCCAGCAGCTCGGCCATCAGCGCGTGGTCTCCAGCGTTCATCGGCTTACCTCATGCGTGCTCAAGGCTTGATGTAGGAGTGGGCGCGGACGGTGTTGCGCCCGGCTTCTTTGGCGGCGTAGAGCGCACCATCAGCCCAGGAAATCAGGTCCGAGGCGTCGGTCTCGGGGTTTGAGCTTTGGAAGACGGCGATGCCAAAGCTGGCGGTGACCTGCAGGTTGGGGGCAATGGCACTCAGGTCGAGTTCTTCAACGGCCTTGCGCAGACGCTCAGCGCTGATCTGGGCGCCGGCGGCGTCGCTGTTTGGCAGCAGCGCCATAAACTCTTCGCCGCCCCAGCGTCCCACCACGTCGCCCTGACGGAATCCCGACTGAAGCACCCCGGCGATGGCCTTAAGGACCTCATCCCCGGCGGGGTGACCGAGGGCATCGTTGATGATCTTGAAGCGATCAAGATCCATCATGAGCAGCGAAAGCGGGAAGCCCGCGCGGCGCGCGCGCGAAAGCTCTTCGTCGAGGCGCTTGCGCAAAAACCGGCGGTTGAAGAGGCCGGTGAGATCGTCGGTGACCGAAATCCGCTTGACCTCGTCCTCGGCCGCTTTGAGGCGAACCATCACCGACACGCGGGCCACCAACTCTTTCTCAGCCACGGGCTTGTAAAGATAGTCGTTGGCCCCCAGATAGAGGCCGGTGGCGACATGATCGACGTCCTGGAACTTGGCGGTGACAAAGATCACCGGGATGTCCCTGGTGTTCTCCTGGGCCTTGACCTTGCGGCAGACCTCAAAGCCATCCATACCGGGCATCTGTACGTCCAGAACGATGACATCCACGTCGTGCTCTTCCAGATAGGACAACGCTTGCTGGCCACTGCTGGCCAGCGCCGTCTCAAAACCATTGTCCTCCAAATACTCCTGGAAGAGCATCAGGTTGTCTTCGTTGTCGTCCACGATAAGCACACGACCCATGACCATCTATCCTCTGCTTTGAGGTCGGCCCGCGACCTGGCTCAATTCAGGCGCGCAGGCGTTGTCCACGTTCAACCAACCGCCTGGGCGGTTCAGACGGACACATAAACACAAACCGGGACCCTTCGCCAAGGGCGCTGCTGACAGACATGCGCCCGCCAAGCAATTCTGCCATCTTTGCAGTAATGGCCAGACCCAGCCCGGTGCCCCCCTTTTGACGCGTGAAGCCGCCATCGACTTGCCTGAACGCATCAAAAATCAACTCCAGATTCTCAGATTCAATGCCAATGCCCGAATCTTCCACCGCGATCTCCACCATAGAGCCAGACTCTCCCCACTCGGAGTCGTCCATGCGCTTGGCAGAGATGATGATGGACCCCTCTTCGGTAAACTTTGCGGCGTTGGAGACCAGATTCAAGAGCATTTGTCGTATTTTATCGCGATCGGACTCAATGGTGAAGCCTTCGGGGCACACCACGCGCACTTCAATGGGTTTGCCGCGCACAAGCTGCTCGGTCATCTCGGCGCACTCGTCGAGCAGTTCCTCGATCTGGATCAACTCGGGGTGGATCTCCATCCGGTTGGCGTCGATGCGGGCGTAATCGAGCAACTCGTTGATCATCTCAAGGAGGTGGTTGGCGTTGCGCAGGACGATGCTCAGATTGCGGTGCTCGCGCTTGCCCAGCCGCTCTCCGGCGGTCTTCAGGACCCGGCTGGTGAACCCGATGATGGCGTTCATGGGGGTGCGCAGCTCGTGGCTCATGTTGGCCAGAAACTCGCTCTTGAGGCGGTTGGCCTCCTCGGCGCGCTCTCGCTCCCGGACCAACTCAGCGCTGGTCGCCTGAAGGTCCTCCACGTAGGCCCCAAGCTTGTCGTAGGCCTGCTGGATGGCGCCGCGCGCTGCCCGACGCTCGGTGGTGTCCCGAATCATCAGGAGGATCGTCCCATCGAGTTGGCCCACATCAAAGGGATTGTCTTCGGGGGCCATGTAGCGGGCGTAGACCTGGCCAAAGGCCATCCGCCCATCTCGCTTGCGAAACGCGGCGTCTTCGACCCATACCTCCCCGGACTCCAGCGCCTTGTAGATCAACCTTGCCCCTGACCGGGTCCCCTCCCCCACCTTTAGATCCAGCAGCGACAACTCCACCAATTGTTGGGGGCTGTGGGCCAGGAAGGTGCACATCCGGGCGTTGCCGCGCAGGATGGCCCCGTCGATGGGGTTGATGAGGGCCACCGGACAGACCGCGCGCTCAAAAAAGACCTCCAACGCCGTGCGCTGGCGCTCAGCGATCTCCTCTTGCTCCCCAAGAAGCCTGTCGATGCGGGTGTTGACCACCGCCGACTGGATGCTCTGCGCGACGTGCTCAAGGACCAGCAGCTCGGCAGCGTCGAGCGGATAGCGCGACCATAGCGCCACCACGGCGCACGGTTGCTGCCCAAACCACACCGGCATCGCCGCCACAGACTCCACGCCCAGCGCCCTGTTGAGGCTCAACGCCAACTCCGCATCCATGACCGGCGCCAGGAGCCCCGTCAACGAGGTCCCATCAAGGACCTGCTTTCCAAAAAGCGCGCGCACGATGAGGTTGGCCCGGTGCTGCCTGGCCAGCTTCCACTGGCTCGGCGAGGCGAGGTCTTCGATCTGTCCCTCGAACCCAGCGTTGCTGCCACCACCGGGCTCAAGATGCTCGGTCACCGGATCAAACCACCACACCATCGCCCCCAGAAAACCTGCCTGGGTCAAGCGCGTCATCGCGCGCTCCATCACCCCCTCCGGGGTCGCCTCCGAGCGCAACTCATGGTTGAGCCGCTGCAACCACAGCAAATACTGCTGAGGTTGCATCGTCAGCGTCGTGCGCCGCTCCACAACACCAACGGCGAGCGGAAAAGAGGACAGAGAAGGGTGGTCTGGCCCGGCGAGCCAGGGGGCGGTTGATTTGCACGGATCTTTGTCTTTGGGGTGATCGGTCAAAACCGGACGGAGGGGCTGGGCAGTGCCTTTGTTGCGACACCGCGTGTGTTCTGACTGGCATTCTAGCGCCAGACACCCCATTGTTGAAGAGGTCACAGAAGCGACCCCCTCATTTAAAGAGGACAAACCACCGCAAAGGCGGCCCAGACTCCAGAACATGCAGCCCATGACCCTGCTTTCATCGAAACGCCTCGCCGCGCCCACCTGGGCACTCCTCTTCGCGATCCTGGCGACGCCGGGATGCGTCAGCGACCTGGATTTCAATGAGATCGCACCCCAGTGCGAAGATCCGCGCTTTGACGCCCCAGGCCGCGACACCTTCTGCAGCGGCAGCTATGACATCTCTGAGCCCATCGCGCCGCCTGAGGACAAACGCGTCGTCGGCGCCGACATCAACAGCCAGGTGGCGCTCTTGACCACCGTCTCAGAGATCGTCAGCAGCAACGACGTCAGCCTCCTTGAAGAGGTCAGCTTCCATCTGATCGAGACCGACGACCTCAGCTCGCTCCAGAGCCTCGACGAGGCCAACGTCACCACGATCACGACCAACACCTTCAACACCAACATCATCGCGCCCCTAAAGACCGAGCTGCTCGACGATCGAGACGCCCTCATCGGCGCGCTCTTTCAAACGGCCTTCATCCCTGCCCAGGGCACCCCGTTGCCCGACGAAGACCAAGAACTGCTCATCGCCCCTTACCTGATACGACTGCCGCTGGAGAGCTTCGCGGACAAACGCAGTTACTTCGTCGATATGGCATCGCTGAGCATCGGAGATGACCGCCTGGTGCTGATCGCGGCGGGCACCGCTGGCCTCAAACCGCTGCTCTACACCCACAATGACACGCTGGGCTTCTGGGAAGAGAAGCTCCTTGACGGCGCCAGCCCGATGGCGTTTCGCGACTTCTCCTGCAGCAACCTGTGCTGCCTGGACGAGGGCTCGGTGGGGGAATTTGAAGACATCTGTCAGACCATCCGACGCACTGCCAGACCCAACGCCACCTGCACTGCGGGCACCACCCCCTACTGCTTGACCTACCCGCTTGGCCGCGGCGCCTACAGCGTGGACATCGATCCACAAGCCAAGCGCCTCTACGTGGGCAGCGTGGGCACCATCTACATCTATGACGCGACGCTGCTGACCCCAGAGAACCTGGAAAACCTCTCGGTGGGAGACGCTGGCTTCAACGTCGGCATCCTGCAACCGTTCTCGGACTCTTTCAACATCCCACCCATCAACCAGGAAGAGTTGGGGGTGTCCGTGCCGCAGGACATCCCGCTTGGCAACGCGCTGATCACCGAGTTGACCGTCTACGAGGACTGGCTCTACGCGGTCCTCGTGGACGAGGACGCACCCGCCGACAACAACCCCACACAGCCCTACCTCTTCCAACTGCGCCTGGAGAACGGCCTGCCCACCGACGAGTACATCATCACAGCGCTGCCCGTCTTCAAGACCCAGGGTTTTGTGGCCACCCTCTTGCCTTTGGACAACGATCTGCTGGTCTACCAGACCACTGACTCAGTAGAGTTGCTCTTTGAAGACCCCGTGACCCCCGAAAACAGCCCCGAATTCCCATTCCTGTCCCAGAAAGACACAGGCCTCTTTGTCATCGACCTCATCCACAGAGAGAACCCCCGGGTGCTCTTTGAAGAAGAACTCGGCCATCAAGGAGAGTCGGGCGTGGGAGGGATCGGCGGCGAGCAAGGCGCCCAGCAGATGCTCTTGACCACCCCAGAAGGGTTTGAACTGCGCCGCTTGTCTGTCTCTGGAGAGCGCTTTTAAACACTCAACCGCCAGCGCTCACCGGCAGACGCGGGTGGTATGACCGCGGTATGGTGTCGGCGTCAGCGTTCCTTGGCAAAGTTGGACCGGTTCAACCATTGCCGCTCCAAGAGACAGACGCAACCACGCGCTCAATGTCTCTGATCATGCTGTGTTCTTTAGAACTGGACGCTCCAGCCCACCGAACCAAAACCCAGTTGAAGTTGACCAGCGCTCTGGGGCAACTCCAACTCTTCTTGTGGGAACAAGAGGTAAAGCACCACCATGGATGCGCCAGCCACGCCCAACGCCCCAGCGCCAATGTAAAGCAGGTTTGAGTTGTCTCGGGCGGACTCGCCGTCAGCGCGCAGTTGCTCAAAACGGGCGGCGTCGCGCTGCACCTCCAACTGCTGGGCCTGGTCAAAGGCGTCCTGGGCCGCGCCCGCCTCACTGGCCCCCAACCCCGCCAGAGCTGCCGCGCCGCCCATCAACCCCAAACCGGACCACATCACCCATGGCGCCACCTCGAAGCGCTCTTCGAGCACTGCGTCCAGCACAACCTGACCGCCTGCGGCCACCTCGACCTGCCGCTCAAAGGGGTCGTGCCCCGAGCGCTGCACCACCACCCGGTGGGCGCCTGCAGCCACCTCCACGTTGACGGGGGCCTGGCCCACAAAAGCGTCGTCGATAAAGACCGCGCCGCCACCATCGACATTGACGACCACGGCACCCGGCTTGGTGTTTTGCTGGTCCAGGAGTCGCTCCTGGGTGCGTTTGAGGCGCACCAGCGCCGCTTCGCACTTCTGACGGACATCGTCGGGGGGATTGAGCGAGAGCGCTTGCTCGTAGTAGCGCTTGGCCTCTGCCTGCTGGCCGTTGTTTTCGTAGGCACGCGCGACGTTGTAGGCCAACACAGGGTTGGGATCGAGCTCCAGCGCACGGCGGAAGTTGGCCGCAGCGGCCTCAAACTCCTGGCCTTCAAACTGAAGCAGGCCAATCTTGTAGAGGCGGCCTGCCTCTTCGGCGTTTTTGCGGGCGGCGTCATCGCCAGCCGCAGGTTCATCCTGGGCAAACGCCGAGATGGGCGCGGCCGCGCATGCCACACACAACCACACTGCACACACGCGTCGCAGGGTTCCCGATGCTCTGCTCATCCACGAGGCCTCTTGATGTTGCAAGCCGCCCGGCATGGGCGACGCCCTTTGCGATCGTGCGGCCACCGATGCCAGAATTTGTGTTGGAAGGGTCCTTTTGACGCCACCCACCGCGCAACAGCATGAGGGGCATCTGAACAAAACCCAAAGCGGACGTCAATCCACCATCTCGTAACCGCCGGGGGGCTTGGCGGGCTCGGGCTTTTTGACCGGTTCGGGCTTCTTGACGGGCTCGGGCTCTTTGACCGGCTTGGGCGTCGCGGGCTCTTTGTTGGCGCCCTGAGCCTTGTTTGTTCGATTGGCGAGGGCCTTGGTCGGCTTTGGACGCGCCTTGCTCGCGGCGCTGACCTTGGCGGGCTCCTCAGCGGGCTTTTCTTTCAGTTCGGGGAACATCTGAAGGGCCAGCGGTGCCCCGCCCTTGGCAGGATCCACCATGACCTTCTGGGTTTTGTGGCCCGCCAGACGCACTTCGATCTCAAAGGCTTCGGTGTCGGGGGCCAACTCAAAGGTGTGGGGCGCGGTGGCGATCATGTGCTCGCCGCGGACGATCATCGCGCCGGTCGGCTCGGTGGTCAGCTTGATGGACACCGGCGCGGCCTTCTTCTCATCCACCACCAAGGTGTAGTGCAGTGGCTTGTCCCCCTTGTCGGGGAAAGCCTCGCGCACCTTGTGGGACAGAAAACCGTCTTTGCGCAGCTCCAACAAGACCTCTTTTTCGGCGTGGGAGCGGATCAGCAGCGGCGTCTGCCCCTGGGCCACGCCGTCCATAAAGACGGTGGCACCCTCGGGCTCTGAGGTGACCTTGAAGGAGGCCTTGTTCATCGCCACGGGGGCTGGCGCGACGGCCTCCCCCTGCTCCCCCTGGTTCATGTAGATGGCCGTGCCACCGATGGCCAACACAAAGACCATCAGGCCCACCACCAGCGCCACGCTGAGCATGGAGCGGGGTGGTTCGGGGTTGGGCGGCGCTGCGGGCGAGAGGCCAGCGACGCCGGGTGACGATGGGGTCTCGAGCGTGGGCGCGGTGGCGACGTTGCTGCCGGTGTTGAGGATCGGCCTTGCAGGTGTGGAGGGACCGGGCTCGGACAGGCGCGCGGTCACCAGGCGCATGTGTTGGCCGGTGTCGTTGAGTTCGTCGTTGGGGCAGGCGTCGATCAGGGCGTTGTGAAACTCTTCGGCGCTTTGAAAGCGCTCTGCGGTCTCTTTGGCCATGGCCTTGATGACAAACTCGCGCATGGGTGCGTGGATGTCGGCAGAGAGCGTCGGCACAGCCTCGTTCTGGTGCTTGAGCACGATCCCCAGGGGCGTGGGGGCATCGTAGGGCAGCTTGCCCATGAGCATCTCCCACAAGAGCACACCGAGCGCATAGAGATCGGAAGCTCCGGTGAGGTCCTCACCGCGGGCCTGCTCGGGGCTCATGTACTCGGGCGTGCCGCAGACGTAGCCAGCGCGGGTGATTCGGGTGGCGCCGTGGTTGTCTTGGACCTTGGCGATCCCAAAGTCGAGCACTTTGACAAAGAGCCCCTCGCCCTCGACGTGGCTGACAAAGATGTTTTCGGGCTTGAGGTCGCGGTGGATGACGCCTTTGGAGTGGGCTTCGGCCAGTGAGCGGGCGATCTGTCCAACGATCCCGACCGCCACACCGATCTGCAGCCGCCCCTGGCGCTCTAGGACCTGGTGCAGGCTCTCGCCTTCGAGCAGCTCCATGGCGATGTAGAGGATCTGGTTGTCGGTCTCGCCGTAGTCGAGAATGGTGATGGTGTTGGGGTGGTGGAGCTTGCTGGCGGTGCGGGCTTCTCGCAAAAAGCGCTTCTTGCTCATTTCATCGGCGATCAACTCCCGGCGCATCACCTTCAGCGCCACTTTGCGGTTGATCGGCTCCTGGGTGGCGATGTAAACGCGCCCCATTCCCCCTTCGGCCAGCATGCGTTCGATGTGGTAGCGCCCAGCAACGACCATCCCTGGAGTCAAGAGGTCATCGTCGGCGATCTGCACAGCTTCATGTTGCCCTGTCACAACTGTCCCCCACCCCTCAAAAATCTGAGCCCACCGCCGCCCAACCTCGGCGATGTCCTCTGTGCTCGTTTGCGCCCTGACTCAGCCTCTACACGCTGCATCGTTGCCCAGGAAAGGCACTGTTCGCAAAACAAGCGTGAGCAAATGCACACAACCCATGAATTGGCAGCAAGTTTCGAGCCACCTCTGCACACCAATAGGGTCACGCACACCCCCACTCACTCTGACCCAACAACGCCCTTGAATGTTAAAAGTCCCTTCTGACCGAAGAGAATCTATCTGGGCGATGTAATTGACGGCCTCATTCTATGGGTAGTATATTGTCTCACGAAGGTTTTTGTGACTCTTAACAGGGGTTTGTGTCGGGCTGTGGGCCGACGCCAACACGGTTGAGGTCGTCACCGACGCGATTCAATCCCAGCACGAGAAGGACGAATGGCCACAAAGTCAGACAAACGCAAACAATCGCTGTATTTCCCAGAGGCCATGCTCAAAGAGATTCAGCACGAGGCCGCGCGTCAAGACCGCTCATTGAGCTGGATCGTGCAAAAAGCCTGGAAAATTGCCCGCAAGACCATCATGCAGTACCCCTCGGTCAACGACGTCATCGCCGGCGAGGAGGTCCTTGAGGACGAACGCGGCGCCAACGAAGACACCCAGGACTGAGACGTTCACACGCGCCGCCCCAACCAGACTTTGTAAGGCGCTGGCGCGCTTGAACCCCCAGCGGTGGTCCGACCCCTCGACCCCACAAGGCCGACCCCGCTTAAATCCCGCCCCAAAGCCAACAAAGCGATCAATATTTTGAACGCACGACCCATCCCAAAACTAGACGGCGTTCAGGGCATCGCTCTGCAATATTGAGCGGTGATGGGCAAAAGAAAACCCCGGCCCCTCCAACGAGGCACCGGGGTATTTTTTATCCAAACATGACCCAAGGATCACACCACAGCGCCAGCCAGGACGCTGCGGATGGACCAACTCAGAAGTCCAGGGGCTGAAGCTGCTCGACCTCGGTCTCCAGATCGCTGGTCAGGATGACCTTGTCGCGCTTGCCAAGGCGGTCGATGGTGTAAAGCTCGATGTTGGCCGCCGCAGAAGGCGAAGACCCCGAGAAGACCACCGTGTTGCCATCGGCCGAGAGCGCCATTTCGGTGATGTCGACCACGCAGGTGGTGGACCCGACCGTGAACTCGTCCTCAACCGCGTCGTAGCAGTTTTCCACGGCGAAGTCCGCCCCCGGGTTCTCGATGACCGACAACGTCGATGAGAGCGTGGGGTCGGTGCGCAGCACCGCCACGCGGGGGATGTTGAAGCGGGAGCAGTCTTCCGAGGCCAGGATGTAGAGCTTGCTCGAATCGCCGCTCCACGTCATGTCGCCGAGGATCTTGGTGAACTCGCCGTCCTGACGCGCGTTGCAGTTCTGCGGGCCAGCGGCGCCCAGATCCAGAATGCCCGGCAAGCAGCGGCCGCTCTCGGGATCCTGGGGATCGGCAAAGTCACAGAAGTGGGACGCCCCGCAGTCGTTGCCGCTGGTGCAGCCCTGACCGAGCTTGTCGGCGTTCTGCAGGTCGATCATGTTGATGGTCAGACGCTGGGAGGTGCAGCGGGCGTTGGCGCCGCAGGCCTCGGGCTGAATGCACTCGTTGTTGTTCTGGCAGGGGTTGGTGTCGACCAGACCGTTGCTGGCCACCGCCAGGTAGCGCCCGTCGGGGCTCATGGCCATCTTCTCGCGCGGGCCGTAGAACGAGCCGGTGCCGCCAAAGCCCGTGGACTCCAGCGTGTAGAGCGCCAGCGGGCCGCCGCCTGCGTCCAGATCAAAGCGCACCATCGTCATCGACGAGAGGGTCACCGTCCAGGCCACCACGTTGTTGCCGTCGGGGGCCAGATAAAAGCCGCCCTGGGTCATGTCGGCCGAGCCGACCACACCCAGGCTCTGCGCTTCCAGACCAGGCATGGGGCCAGCAAAAATCTCAAAGTCTGTCGTCTCGTAGACCAGCGTGTCACCGGCGGTCTCAAACGCCAGGATCCCGTCGCTGACCACCTCGGAGGAGCCCAGATCAACCGTGGCGCCGTCTTCGTCGCTGTCGGTGATGGGGGCGGCGTTGAGGATGGAGTTCATGCCGTCGTTCTCGATCCACAGGAACCAGTCGAGGTTCTGCGAGATCTGACAGCCAAAGTTGCACTCGATCCCTTCGGGGGTGATGTCGGTCGGGCCCGCAGAGCCGTCGCTGGCCACCAGCATCAGCTTGCCACCAGGCTCGATGCCGGGGATGTTGGAGCGGTTGTTGGCCACGTAGGAGATCGGAAAGACCGACTCGCGCACGTCTTCGTCGTCGTTGTTGGCGTCGTTGTTGGGCGTGTCGTTGTTCTCGTCGTTGTTGACATCGTTGTTGACGCCGTTGTTTCCATCATCGCCGCCGTCATTGTTGTTGCCATCGTCGCCGCACGCCACCAGCGAGAGCACCATCAACGCAATCACCCACCAGGCGCCTTTGCGCGCCCGTGCTCCCATCGCCTGACTCATCATACTAAACTTCTCCCAGTGACAAGAGGTTCCGCAGGCCCATCGCCTCAGAACCGCATTTGATACACAACCGGAGAGTATAAAAGCCTGTCGACGCGGGGGCAAACCCCTTGCGCACACCGGGGTCAAATCAGCGCGGGGACGCCGCGACGCGCCGCCTCCAGGTGTGAATCACAAGACCCAGGAGCATGAAGGGCAGGTAACGGATGAAAAATCGCATGGGGCCAGAGCGGCGCGCTTTGGCCCGGCGAGGACGGACCTTGCCGGGTTCTTTGGACATCAGCACGCGGCGCAGGTAGGCGCGCTGGCCAAAGCCCACCGAAGCCTCGACCTCGTCGTCCCCTTCGCAGTCCGAAGAGGTGTCATCATCGTCGTCGTCATCGTCGGTGTCGCTGTCATCGGAGGTGTCGCACCCGCTGTCTGCGTCGGAGTCATCGTTGAAATCGTCGCTGCCCGAGTCTCCCTCGCAGCCGCTGCTCTCGTCGGTGTCGTCGCTGTCGTAGTAGGTGTCGTCCTCTTCAAAGTCGCTCTCGTCGTAGTCGTCCCCGCTGCCTTCACAGCCTCCGTCCGGGTCTGGGGCGCCGTCATCCACGCTGCGCTCACCGGCGCAGCCCCCCGACTCTTGCGGATCGGTGCTGTCGTCCTCCCAGGTGTCGCCCTCGCAGCCCCCCGAGTCGGTGTCTTCGTAATAGTAGGAGTCCTCGTCGTATTGGGACTCTTCGACGTAGGTGTCGCCCACACAGGAGACGTGGATGTTGCCATCGGGGGCGTACTCTTCCCGGCGCCGATCGGCGGCCAGCGATGACTCGATGTCCACCGCCTGCGCGACGGTCGGCGACGTGGTGGCGCGGCCCTGAACCCGGCGCCAACGATCGTCGTCGGTGTCGGCGATCCCGTCCGGCCCATCGGAGGAGAACGTCAGGTCAAACTCCAGCGCCACCGCGCTAAGCTCCTCGCCGCGCAGCATGTCCACGACCTGAATCTCGCCGCTGGCGCGCTCGCTCTCAAAGAGATCGTCGCGGCCCTTCCACTGTTGAAAGTAGACCTCGACGCGGCGGTTGTCGGGCACGTCCACCAGCGAGGTGGAGAGATCGGCCAGACCCCCATGGCGCAGATCGATCAGGAGCAGCCCCGCCGGCCCGCCGTCCTGCGGCGCGTATTCGGCGTAGATCAGCACGCCGCCGCCTCCAAAACGGCTTGAGAGCGTGTGAAAGAGGGTGTCTGTCTCCACCTTCTGCCACTGATCATCGGGCAGCGGCGCTCCGGGATCCCCCAAAGGCTGCCCCACCCCGCTGGCCACACGAAAAATGGCCAGACCCGCGCTGTCAAAAGGTGCAAAACCCGCCAACATGGGCGACAACACCGCCAGACATATCCCCGCGCACAACACACTTCGGTTCACAACAGGCCTCCTTGCAGGGGCGCTCGGATCTCTGAATCCGAGCCGACGACGCGGTTTAGAAGTGCAACGTTGCGGTCAGGTAGAGGTTCAAGCGGCCAACCTGTTCGCGCCCGGTCTGGGAGCTGGTGGCGCTGGTGACGACATCAACTTCGTCGTCGTTGAAGACAAAGGCGAAGTCGGCCTTGGCCCCGACAGAGAGCGAGCGCATGATGCGGTACTGCATGCCTGCGGCGGTGAAGAAGGCCGGGTTGTTGCGCGTGTCCCGGAAAATGAGGCTCCCGGGCAGATCGGGGCTGGAGGCGGTGGAGTCGATCTGCGCCAGCCCCAGCGCCACGTCCGCAAAAACCCGCAAGCGGTTGTCGATCGGCACCAACATGCGCACCCCAGCGTTGACGTCGGTGACCTGACGATCAACCAGGCGGCGCTTGTTGTTGAAGACGCGGTCGGCGCTGAAGCTCGATGAGTTGAACTGGCCAAGCAGGTAGAAGCGCGTGGGGTTATCGACAAACTTGCCGCCAAACCCCAGCGTCAGCCCCAGGGCGTAACCCGGCCGATAGCCGCCTTCGTATCCCAGCGGGACACCGACGCCGTTGTTGACCTCGGCGATGAAGTGGGTGCCGCGCGCCTGCGCCTGCCCTGCCCCCAACGAGATCCCGCACCAGACGGCCGCCGCACAAAGCAGCGCGAGGAGTGTTTTATGGTGTGATGACATTGCTCTCTTCTCCCAGACATGACCTGAAACGCCCCATGGTCCCGCGACAGGCCGCATACGCGCCTGGACCACGGCTTGGAGATCTCCGGCGCGGGGGCCGGGTGCTGCGCCAGGTCGTCAGACGCAACGCGGTCAATGCCCGATCTTTTCAAAGATCATACCACCTCTGAACCACGTCGGCCACGGCCATCAACGCCGACTTGATCGTGGTGCAGGCAGGACAGTGTGGTTCTGGGGATACACACCCACCGCGTTCGTATTGCCACAGCAAAAGCCGTGCTATGCTGCCACAACCAACGCCCCCACCCGCCTGAGAGCGGGCGGCGTTGCCCACACCAACCCAGAGGTCCCCACCCATGCGCCTGGTCCTGTGCAACTGTGCCCCCAAAGACGCTCAAAACATCGCTCGCCATCTGGTGGAGCACCGTCTGGCGGCCTGCGTCAACATTCTGCCCGGCGTCCGCAGCGTGTACCGCTGGCAGGGGGAGCTGTGTGAAGATGAAGAGACGACGCTCCTGATCAAAACGCGCCAGGAACGGCTGGAGGCGTTGCAAGAGGCGCTGGTGGAGATCCACCCCTACGACGTCCCCGAGATCATCGCGCTGCCCATCAAAGAAGGGCACGCGCCCTACCTTCAGTGGGTGATCGAGCAGACCACCGATCCCACACCATAACAACTCAGCCCAGGGATTTGACCAACCGGGCGACGTGGCCTTTGGCGCGGACATTGTCCTGCACGATCTCCAGGGTGCCATCGGGGCCGATGACAAAGGTCGAGCGCACGATGCCCATATAGGTTCGACCGTAGTTTTTCTTCTCGCGCCAGACGCCGTAGGCCTCGGCGAGGCTCTTGTCGGTGTCAGCGATGAGGGGGAAGGTCAAGTTGTGCTTGGTCTTGAACTTCTGGTGGCTGGCGACGCTGTCGGGTGAGACGCCGTAGACTTCGACGCCCATATTGCCCAGCGCCACCAGGTTGTCGCGGAAGTCGCAGGCCTGGGTGGTGCAGCCCGGCGTGTCGTCCTTGGGATAGAAGTAGAGGACCACGCGGCGGCCCGACAATGACTCCAGGCTGACGGTGCTCTCATCGTCCAGGGTGGCGGTAAAATCGGGGGCCTTGTCGCCCGGCTTGAGAATGGGGTTGGCCAAGGATTCTTTCTCCTCTTTTGGGGTGTCTGGCAGCATGTAGCCGCGCGGTGGCCAGCTCAGCGCGCGATCCTGCGCGCCGGTGCGCTGGCCGATGTCGTATTGAACGGCGAGGTCTTCAAACTGGGTCAGGCTAGAGACGTGGGTGCGGCTGGCCTGGACCTTCAACTCGACCATCTCGGCGCCGCACTCGGGGCAGACGCTGTGTCCAGGCCAGCGGGTGCGGCACGTTGGACAGATGATGACAGACTGGCTCATGGTGCGCCTTTGTGGATTGGCATCAGATCACGTCCATCACAACCAGCAAGAGGCCGGTCACCACCAGGCACAGGACGATCACGGTCAGGAGCAGCGCGATCACGCAACCGCTCTTGAGGTTAAACCCGCTCTTGGGCTCCTTGAGTTGCTCCTGGATGACCTCGCTGTCGACCATCATGGTGGCGGCGGGGGCTTGCCCGGCGTCGGCGTGGGTCGGCACCAATGAGGTTTGCTGCGGGTCAAAGGGGTCTTGAGACGTCCTCAAAGAGATGGTCGGATCCGACGGGGCGGCCTCGCTTTGACCTGGCGAGCTTGGGGCCAGCACCGGCGCGGGGGGCGGGGCGCCCTCTTCGTGGAGTGTGGTGGAGAGGGGATCGTTGATGGCTTCGAGGCGCTTGGAGACCTCATCGGGGCCAATGACGTGGGTCACAGGGCGCGAAAAGCCGCTGGCAGGTCCAGATCCCGGCGGCGGAGGCACCGTGGGCGGCCCGCCGAGGGCATCCATCGCGACCGACGCCAGCGCCTCGGGCGAGGGTCCGCTCCAGTTGGCCAGCGCTTCGAGCATCTGGTTGGCGTTCTCGAAGCGGTTCTCGGTGTCCCGGCCACAGGCACGGCGCACGATGCTCTGAAACTCGGGCGGCACGTGATCAAACTCGTCGAGCGTGATGGGCGGGCCAAAGATCACCTGGGTGATGGTGGTGGCCAGGTTCTGGGAGTCGATCGCGGGGCGCCCGGTGAACATCTCGTAGATAACCAGCCCCAGCGCGTAGAGATCGGTCGAGGGGGTCGCCTCATCGCCCTGAAGCTGCTCGGGGGCCATGTAGCGCGGGGTGCCGAAGGTTTGACCGGCCTGGGTGATCTGGGGGCCGCCGCTGACCATCTTGGCGATGCCAAAGTCCATCACCTTGACGTAGTTTGTGTCGTAGAGCAGCGGGACGATCATGATGTTCTCGGGCTTGATGTCCCGATGAACGATGCCCTTGGAGTGGGCTTCCATGAGCGCATAAAGGATCTGACGGGTGATGTGGACGATCCTGTGGGGGGCCAGCGGCGCCTCAAACTCGATCAGCTCCACCAGCGGCGTGCCCCGCAGGTACTCCATCACCAGAAAGAAGACCCCATGCTCGGTCTCGCCGTAGTCAAAGACATCGACCGTGTTGGGGTACTCCAGGGAGGCCGAGAGGATGGCCTCGCGCCGAAAGCGCTCGACGGCCTTGGAGTCGCTCTGCGCGTTGGTGGCCAGGAGGATCTTGACGGCCACCGTGCGCTGGGTGTCCAGGTGGGTGCCGCGAAAGACGATCCCAAAGCCACCCCGGCCAAGCTCTTTCTCAAGTCGGTAGCGCCCCGCGAGCACATCGCCGATGCCGGGCTCAAAGAAGTTTTCAGGGTTGGTGCTCAAGGTCCACCCCAGGGAGCATCACACAATACATCATTGGTTCGGGCACGGTGCAGCGCGGCCCAAAAGTGCGTCACGGCAAGCGCCCAGGGCGGTGAAGCGGGCCAGAAAAGACCGCTCCCGACAAGAAAACGCAGCGTTGCAGAGTCGCTGGGCATCATAACAGATGTCCGCCGTTTGTCCGCTAATATCTTGCACCAGGCTGCCAACCTCCACCGGGGGTCGGACGCCGCCGGTCTTTTGGGTGTTGTCGCCTGTCCTAACAAAACACCCATGGCTGGCGCTGCCCCCCCCAAATGCCCGCTGAACGTTGAGCTTATCCAGATGGCTTTGGCGAGCAGCTGAAGCAGCTTTAGCCAGAAGTTTTAGCTACGGGTTGAACTCCTGGCAGTCTATATTCACACCCGTGAGTCTTCTGAGAGCGTTTTGCCCCCTTCGTCGTCCAACGAGGACATTCATCTCAACGCCCGTCAGGACCTTTTTGGCACCACAGTCGAATTTTACCTCCTCAAAGACCTCTGCGTCTGCTCCTGTAGGTTCTTTGGGGTTGCCGATGTATTGAACAAACTCATTGGCGTCCTGGGCTCTTGGACGGACTTTGTTGGTGTCCAAAAAGTATTCTCGAACGACTCCGCCTTCACCCCGCTCTTTGAGCACATCATCGGCGGCAACACACCGTATGGAGCGGAGGCCTCTGTAAAAGCTTTTGTCTTTGGCTGCATACATCGAGAATCCGGTCATAACATGACCTGGGGCACAGAATTTGGCGGGGATGGGTTTGT
The DNA here is from genome assembly GCA_937123825.1 of uncultured Pseudomonadota bacterium. Lineage (GTDB taxonomy): Bacteria > Myxococcota_A > Bradymonadia > Bradymonadales > CAKZKQ01. Next base: position 8,126 of record CAKZKQ010000326.1, on the reverse strand, counting down.
GATACCTTGGAACCTCACCGTTTGGAGGGTTCCCGTTGGAGTCATTGTTGGGGTTGGTTAGGATGAGTGGCATGGTCGTCAGCACTCTGTTGAGTGAGGACACTTTGCCTGGTGTGATGGGCATTGCAAGAGAGTCACCGTTTCGAAAGAGTCCCACCACTTTAAGCCCTTCCCACTGTTCGTGATAACCGCGCAGGGTGTTCTGTGCTGTCCATCTTTGACACACAACTCCCAAAGAGCCAATGCCCGTGATTTTGCCCTCATCACCGGGCTGATTGTCTGCCATCATGGGCGAGCCCACGAAACCCACCATGGGCCCAGGGACCCAGTTGATTGATTTGTGGTCGTTGATGTCAAAGTTGATGCTGTTGGATGCATTTTTGTCATGTTCAGTGAGTGCCTCTGCACAACTGAACAAGATCATTTTGTTGGTAGAGTTTTCGGTGCATCCGCTCCCTACACACCCACTTGTTTCAACGCCCGGCACGTATTTTGTTCCATCAGACGCTGGTGGTTCGTATGGAGGGAAGTCTTCAACGATGACAGGTGAAATCAATGTCCCCGTTGACAAGTCGTCTAGGTTCATGGGGGGGTCACGGTACAAGCCTGTATTGCTTTCCCAACTTGGGTCGTCAGGCCCTCCGTTGATCACGCCGATCAATCGAGCTCTTCTTGTGTCTCTTTTGAAGTAAATGCCCCCGCCACTGCTCCCTCCAATATTGTCAATGGTGTGACTGAAGCAATACTTGCCGTAAAACTCCGCAGGGTGACATTGTTCATTGAGAAATGACTCTTCTTCATAAAGTTTTCCTCTCCCCATAAATATGGGTGTTGAATATGCTGGCGGAGTTACATCAGAAGGCTCAGAGTTATCTACTCTGAAATCCACTTGCCAGTCACCATTCTGTCTAGTTTTAGAAACCGGCTCAACATTATTATGGACTCCAAATATCTGCTTCTGTTTGTCACTTGGCGTGAGATGGTCTTTGTCTTGAGGGAGATTTGCAAAATCAAAAAACACTCCTGGCGGAATGCTGGCTGACTTGCCATGCACTGTTATTGGGAAAAATGCATTTGACTTAATTTCAATTATTGCAAGATCCACATTCATTGACGGGTCCGAGTTCCCAGCATAGCTTTTAAGCAAAGAACCAGGAGTATTACGACTCCTCTCTATGTTCAATATATCCTTATAACTCATATTGCTATCAAAAGAACCAGATTCAAACAATGACATAATATAGAATCTATTTTTTAGCAACCAAGAGTTGGGTGGTCTAAAGTCTAACTCTTGAAAGTCGTCTCCTTGCCTATCCCGGGAAAACGACAGACTAATTCGTGGTCCTGACGGAAGCTCTTTGATAGGGCTACATGGAACCCCCCCGGGTTCAGACATATTTACATTTATCGACCTCACAACATGATCCGCCGTTACCACCCTATTTTTCCCTATTAAGGTCCCACTTCCTCTTTCATCTTTCTCGCTTCCACATCTCGATGATATCGCCACTGCCGACCTGGCTTTTGATAGTTCTTCCCAGAGTATGCTTGCTCTATGTTCATCTGTAGTCTGTGATATATTTTGCTGGAGTCTATCTAGCCTGTTCATGTCTTGATTATCTCCATATATAGCCTTTCCCCTGTGCATTTCTAAGGTTGAGTCCATCTGTTGACCTTCTTCGACGCACCCAGCATAGAGAAGAATAAATAGAACAGTGAGTTTCACTGTGTTTTGCATGTTAGGTCTCCTGGTTTCGTGCTGTGACAGAGTTCGTAACCATCACCATCACTGTTGATTAGATGTACGCTGAATGTCCCTCCTGAACAGCTGGGAGGTGTATGTATTTCTATTGTATCTACTTCATGTATATAAACATCTTCTTCAAATCCAACCTCTACGTATCCTGCCCAGGTCAAGTCAAAGCTTTTGTCTGTTGTCTGCTCAAAGCAATTTGAGTTTGGTTGACCCAAGACTTGTTTCGGGTCGTCTAAACTCCATGGAAACACATCATTCTCTGTTGTTTCAAAAGATACAATGCTTGCTGCACAAAACAATCTACCATCGATGGTGTGAATACATATTGCATCAATTAGGGGAGAGCCCGGTTCAGGGCTGTCGGCTACACTTTCAACTGAGATTGTTGATATTTTGAAAGATTCTTTCGAGTAGTGTGTGGTGCATCCAATGCAGATAAAAAGTGGGCATATCACAATGCTTGCGATATGTATTGGGTTTGACTTATGGAAACGTTGGCAGTTGAGCACCTGTTCTCTCCAAAGCAGATGGGGGATGGGCAGACCAAAGGCACGCTGGGTGACGCTGGGCTGGTGACATACACTCTTATTGTCGTATTTGGTGATGTCGGTGGCTCGATGAGCTTGCTGGGTCTTGGATTGAAATGCATGCTCCCATTGAAAATATTGTTGCGTCCATTGGGGGTAATAATCCTTCCACTGGGTGATTTTCGCAGTCCATTGGCCAGATTGTTGATCCTATTGATAGCAATTGGCCCTCCATTGGGTGCGGTGATTGACGCTTGGTGCCTGCGACGCTCGCACCACCCAATGGAGTCTTGTTGGGCTCAAATGCGGTGTTTTCGTTGGGTTTTGCGCAGGTGGGCACTGCCAAAATGATGAAGCATGCTTGCCTCTGTGCGGTAAGCTCTGCGGCCTGCGGCGCGGATTTCCCGCAGCAGGCTGTGAGCGTGGGTATATGCCCTGTCACGCAGCGCTTTGGCTTGCCGTTGGGTCCGATCCAGGCGCTGATCACTCAAGTTGTCCCGAATGGATTGGGCGAGTTCACGCCCCTGAGTGATGTGCGCTGAAGCGTCGAAGGTTGTGTCGCTTTCAAAGGCCCCCTGGTGTTGTTCAATGAGCGTGGCCAGATCGAAGAGGTCTTGGATCAGATCTTCAATGCCGTCACCATCCTTGATCGCCTCCAAAGTCCTCAGCGCCTTGGCATTGTGGCGCAGACTCCACTGGACCGCAGACTGTTGCTCTGCACGCAGATTCTGGCCTTCGCGTTCGAGCACCTTTTGCGTGGATGGTTTGTTCTGATCGCGCAGGTTGATCCACAGCGATTGACTGTGGCGCAAAGCCCCCAACGCCCTCTCCAGCGCGTCAAGCTGATTGGCTTCCAAACCAACCGAGAGCACCCGCTGGCGAACTGTGTTGGGCGACCCCTCATCGCCTGAAATCGCCAGGAGCGTCAGCAAATCATGACCCTCTTGAAGATAAACAGATACAGGAATATTTGGAGCCTTGACTTCGGCGTCGTCGATGCTGGCGAGTGTGCCTTGCAAGGCTTCAAGTGCTTGTACTGACATAGACTGGTATCAAAAGTAGAAGGGTGGGCAAGATGTTTTGAGCTTTGAGCAAGCCGTCTCCAACATCGACACACCAAGTTGAATTCTCTTGGACCACACAGAAATGATTAATCAGAATCCAGGACAGTGTCAATCATGTAAAGGCGAAACTTTTGGAGCCACACTGAATCCTCGTTGAAATCACTCGCCGACGTTGAGCTTGTCCAGATGGCGTTGACTGCGGGGCCATATGAATTGAGTTTAAAGTCACGTTGCACCACACAAATCCCACTGTGATGGTATAACGTCGTTCTACCAACGAGGGCCTCCCCCTGCCCTCATGCTCTGGAGCCGCACCCCGCATGGAGCCCCCCAAGGATCCCAACAGCGCCGATTTCTGGAAAAGCATCTACGATCGCACCGACACGCCGCCCTGGGACCGAGGCGAATCGGCCCCGGCGTTGATCAATCTCTTAGAGGGCTCTCGGCACCGCAAAGAGTTGGAGCAGGCGCTGGCCCTGGGCTTGCCCGCTGCGGTGCCCGGCTGTGGTTTGGGGCACGATCTGCTGGCGCTGGCCAGAGCGGGCTTTGAGCCCCACGGTTTTGACATCGTCGAGCAAGCGGTCGAAGGCGCACAAGCCGCGCTGGACAAGGCCAACCTCAAGGGCGCCGTGCACTTGCGCGACATCTTCACCATGGGACAGGAGCCCCAGGAGCGCTTTGGGCTGATCTACGAGTACACCTGTTACTGCGCCATCGATCCTGGGCGCCGCGATGAGTACGCCCAGACCATGCGCAGGGCGCTGGCTCCCGGCGGGCTCCTGGTGGGCCTCTTCTTCCCCTACAGCGATGATCGCCCGGAGGGAGGGCCGCCCTTTGCCGTGCGCAGCGGCGAGCTTGAAGCCCGCTTCACGGAAGGTTTCGAGTGGCTCTCATTCGACGCCCCGGCCCACTCTCACCCCGATCGGGTCGGGCTTGAGCGTTTGCTGGTCGCGCGCCGCATCTAAACCCACCAGCCCCCACATTCAAGGCAAAAAGACGACCTCTCCGCTGCGCAACTCGACCGGCGCCCTGCCCTCGACGCTCACCCGCAGGTGACCGCGGCTGGAGACCCCAACCACCACCGCCTCGGAGCCGCTCATTGGGCCAGCGGCCTGAATCTTGACGCGGCGGCCATCCATGTCCGACATCGCCTGCCAGCGGCGCCACAAGGGACCCAGCGTGCCGTCGCCGGGCAGCTCGGCGCCGCGAGCCTCGATGGCATTGGCCAGCCGGTGGACCAGCGAGAGCCTGTCGTGGTGTCTGCCGGTGTGGGCCAGCAGCGAGGTCGCCGCCGGGGCCTGGAGCGCCTCGGCGGGGGTGTTGACGTTGATCCCCACGCCGATGACCACGCTGGGGCGACCATGATCCACGCGGGCCTCGGTCAAGATGCCGCCGAGCTTGAGACCGCCCAGGAGCAAGTCGTTGGGCCACTTCAAACGCACCGGCGCCAACTCTCCAAGCACCTCGCCGCACGCCACGGCGGTCGACATGGTCAGCAGCGGCGCTTGCTCAAAAGGCAGGACCGGACGCAAGAGGATCGACATCAGCACGCTGGTGCCTGCCGGGGATATCCAGGTGCGCTGCCCCGCCGAGGTGCGGCGGCCGCGGCCCTGACGCTGATGGTCGGCCAGCCAAACGGTCCCCGGCGAGGCGGTGGTGGCGGCGGCCAGGGCCAGATCGTTGGTGGATGCCGTGGAGGCAGACCAGTGGATGGTTCGGGTGCTCATCTGGGGGGGCTCCAGCTTGAAAGTGGGGGGGCTATCCTGTACCGTGAATGGTGGCGACATAGAAGGACAACCAAGGCTCGCCATCACGGGCTTCACCACCTGGTTTTACGCTGTGAAGACCGCAGGCGGCAAGTATGGCCGGGCCCTTTGGGCAGGCCCCACGTCCAACAACCCTCGTAACGAGAGAGTGCTCAGCATGCACGAAACCATCATGGCGACCTTAAAGCACAGCGCTGCGGTGCTGGCCGTTGGATTCATGATCGTGGCAGGTGGCGCCGGCGCCGCCTGGGCGGATGAAGATCACGGTGGTCAGGACGTGACCATCGTTGAGGATACGGTGTGGACCGGAGACCACACCAACATCCGCACGCTCATCATCACCGAGCGGGCCACGCTCAGCGCGGCCCCCGGCGCCACGCTTCGAATCGAAGCCCAGAACGTGGAGGTCTTCGGTGTCTTGACCGCCGATCTGGCGGGCAACGCTGGTGGTCAACCCGGCGGCCGTGGTCGCGGCGGCGCTGGTGGCGCTGGCGCTGGCGCTGGTGCCCAGGGCGACGATGGCTCGGTCTGCGGTCGCGTGGACGATTACAACGCTGGCGGCGGCGGCGGCGGTGCTGGCAGCTTCATCGGCGACGGCGGCAACGGCGGCGCGGGCGCAAACGCCAACGACGGCGGCTGCCAGGGCGACGACGGCGGCGCTGGAGGCGGCTCCACCAACACCCTCACCCCACGTCTGGGTGCGGGCGGCGGTGGTGGCGGCGGCGCTGGCGGACGGCGCCACGTGCCCGGCACCGCCGGTCAGGCCGGCGGCGGCCTGCTCATCCTCGACATCAAATCCCTGCGCCTTGAGGGCCGCATCTCCGCCGACGGCGGAAACGGCGGCACCGGCGGCACCTCGCCAGACTTCTTCCACGGCGGCGGCGGCGGCGGTGGTGCATCGGGCGGCACCGTCCAGATCACCACCACCTACATCTTTGGCGGCGGCGTCGTGGCGGCCCGCGGCGGCAACGGCGGCAACGGCGGCCAGGGCGACCTGGTGCGCGGCGAGTCCTTTACAGGAGCTGGCGGCGGCGGCGGCGGCGGCGGGTTGGTGATCCTTGAGTTTGCCAACAACGCGGCCTTCACCGGACAGTGCCAGGTCGGCGGCGGCGCCCCCGGCACCGGCGAGAACGCCAACGGCACCCCTGGCCCCGCCGGGACCGCCGGTCAGTGCGTCCAGCGCGAGATCAACGGCACCCCCACCGCCACCCCCGGCGGCCCCTACATCGGGGTCGAAGGGCTGCCCATCACCCTCGACGGCTCGCAGAGCATCGACCCCGACGGCGACCCGCTGACCTACGCCTGGGACTGCGACAACAACGGCGACTTTGAACAGGCCGGCCCCGTCGTCCAATGCACCTTTGCCAACGACGGCACCTACCCTGTGAGCTTGCGCGTGCGCGACCCAGAGGGCGAAGAAGACACCATCAGCGCCAACGTCGTGGTCACCGAAGGCCCCCCGGCGGCCTCTGTGACTGGCCCCGAGCGCGTCGATGAGAACACCCTGGTCAACCTCGACGCCAGCGCCAGCGACGGCTTTGGCGACGACATCGTCTCCTACGCCTGGGACTTTGACTACGACGGCACCTTCCAGGCCGACGACACCACCGAGGCGCCCACCAACCAGACCACCTACTGCGACAACGGCGTCTTCACCATCGCGGTGCAGGCCACCGACTCGGGCGGCTCGGTCGCGCTGGCCCTGCACCGGGTCATCGTCACCAATGTCGCCCCCTCGGTCATCAACGAGGCCAACCCCACGGCCACCGAAGGCCAACCCTACACCCACACCATCGAGGTCACCGACCCCGGGTGCGACGAGATCTCCTACACCTTCATCACGCGTCCTGAAGGCATGGACATCGACAACGATGGGACCATCATCTTCCGCCCCACCTTCCGTCAGGCCCTCGAAGGCCAGACCCTGGTGCGCGTGCTGATCTCTGACGATGACTTTGGTCGCTTTACCTATGAGTGGACCCTCAACGTCGGCTTCACCGACCAGGACGAGGACAGCCTGCCCGACACCTGGGAGCAGTTCTTCGGGCTCGACCCGACCAACCCCACCGACTCGCGTCAGGATCCCGACGGCGACGGCCGCGACAACATCGCCGAGTTCAACGCCGACACCAACCCCACCGAGTTCGATGGGCCCACCCGCGTGCGCTTGTCATCGCCGCGCGACGACACCGAGGTCAACCTGGCCACCCCGCTGCTGCGCGCCTTCCGCGCCCAGTCCCCCGTCAATGACGACATGCGCTACGAGATCGAACTCTACGACTACGTCGAAGACGAGGCCATGCTCCAGCCCGAGATGCTGGTCGCCTCCGTCGATGATCTGGTGCCCGACCCCAACAGCCCCTCGCTGGAGTGGGAGGTGCCCGAGAGCGCCAACCTCCAGGACCACACCCGCTACTGCTGGCGCGCCCGCGCCGTCGATAGCCTCGTGCCCGGCCGCTGGAGCGAGCTGTGGTGCTTCTTTGTCAACCTGGCCAACGAAGCCCCCGAAGCCCCCTCCATCCTGGTGCCCCGCGATGAAGAGAACCTCGACATCGGCCAGCCCGAATTGACCGTCAGCAACTGCTCCGACGTCGACGAAGACCCGCTGACCTACACCTTCATCCTCTACCGAGGCGATGGCATCGCCACCCCCGTCACCTCGGCCTCCGGCCTGCCCGAAGGCGAAGACGGCATGACGAGTTGGCAGATGGACATGGAGTTGGATGAAAACACCCAGTACTGCTGGCGAGTCCAGTGTCGCGATAACGAAGGTCTGGCCAGTGAGTACAGCGACGTGGCCTGCTTCTTCATCGACCGCGAGAACGAGGCCCCCAGCGCCCCTCTGATCATCTCGCCGGTGGCCGTCGACGGCGCCCCTGTGGCCCGCGTCGAAGAGGCGCCCGTGCAGATCGTCGTGCGCAACAGCGAAGACCCCGAAGGCAACTTGTGGTTCGCCACGAATAGCGGAATCGTCAAATATTCCTGGCAACAGACCGCAGCGGGTGAAAAACAG
>CAKZKQ010000325.1 GCA_937123825.1 uncultured Pseudomonadota bacterium | reverse complement strand
GGGATCAATGCCAAGATCGGAGGCAAGGGCCGTGCGAGTGCGGATGTGTCGGTGGAGGCTCGGTTTGAGGCCGGTGAGTACGAGATTGTGATTTTGGGGGCGAAGGACTCTGGGGGTTTGGAGTCGTGGTTGAAGGCGCAAAAGTACAACATCCCGGATGGCGCGGCGGCGGTGTTGGCGCCGTATGTGTCGCAGGGGATGTACTTTTTTGTGGCCCGCGTGAACGCCAAGAAGGTCAAGTTTGTGCGCAAGAAGGCGGAGCTGTCGCCGCTGCGTTTTCACTATGACTCGGACGAGTTCAGTTTGCCGGTGCGGTTGGGGATGCTCAATGCCAACGGTCCGCAGGATTTGGTGGTGCACATTCTGGCGCGTGGATCGCGTTACAGGGTCAAGAATCGGCCCAATGTGGCCATCCCCACCAACTTGCGGGTGTCGAACAAGGTGAAGAAAGACTTTGGCGGCTTTTACGCGGCCCTTTTTGAGCAGACCCAGGCCCAGAACCCCGGCGTGGTGGTGACCGAGTATGCCTGGAGCACCGCCAAGTGTGATCCTTGCCCTGGGCCGGTGCTGGAGCCCAATGATCTTTATGCTTTTGGGGTTGATACGCTGACAGAGCCCAAACCCGGTGGAGGGGTTGAGCCCAGTGGGCCTGTGCATGTGGTGGGGCGGTTGAGGGCTGACGCGATCCACAAAGTGCACGAGAAGCTCAAACCTTCAATGCAGTATTTTTACCGACGTGAGCGCGCTCTGAACCCTGAGCTTCGAGGGCGGATTGATTGGAAGTACACCATTGAGTCTTCAGGCCAGGTGCGTTCGGTTCAGGTGGTGCGCAACACGACGCAGAGTCTTCGGCTTGGCGGTGCGATGGCTCGGCTGATGGAGCGCCAGCGTTTTCCTCCGTTTAAGGGGGGCGGTGTGGCGGTGGTTTGGGGGAGTTGGCGCGTTGATCCCAATGCAGGTCCGTTGGTCTTGCCCAGGTCTTTTCTTGGGGGGTGGAGCGTGACAAGGTTGCACACACGCTACGACGCCAGGGGTTTGTCTGATGACCTGATTTTTGAACCCGCGCCGCCTTTGGTCGGTGGCCGAGGAATGCCTGTGGGGGTCAAGGGTGACCAGGGCCCGACAGCAACGGCTTTGGAGGGGGTCAGATCGGCGTTTCAGGCCAGATACATCGTTTTGAACCCATGGAAGGGCAAAGTGGCGTGCGCCAACCCCAGGCGCGGGTTTTGGGGCCTGCCGCCAGCGTCCAAGGTGCGCAATGTGCGCCGGGGTGGGGTGGGCCTGAAGGCCAGCGAAGGGCTGGATGCGCTTGTGGTGGGCGGCAAGATGGAGGCCACGGCGCTCGACGCTGCGGCGCCGCAAGACAACGGGCAGCCCTTTGGCGGACAACCTGCGCCCGCGCCGGTCAGCCCAAAGGTCGATGGTGCCAAAGACGGTGATGTCGGCGGCGGGGATGGTGCGCCGAGCGGCGGCGATGGGGCGGGCGAAGCGGCGCGCGCGGAAATGCCCGAGCCCGAGTCCCCGCAGGGGGCTCAGCAGGGCGCGGGTGCCGGGTGCGTGGTCCCGGTGGGCGCTGCGGGCGATGGGTGGTGGATTTTGTTGTTGGGTGTGTTGGGGTTCGGTCGCCGCCGATCAACAGAAGCGGCGTGAGCGCTGCCCCTGTTTTAAAACGCCATGCCCGTGAAGAACCCAAAGTAGGGCAGAGCGTCGCGGCCAACCTTAAAGGCTAGATCATTGTGGATGGCTTGGGTGACGCCGACGTAGCCACCGATGCGGGTGCCGCCTGCGTCTTGATAGACATAGTGGGCCTCTGCGTTGAGCCACACGATGGGATCTGGGTTGTCGAGGAACCCGCTTGCGGGACCCACGAAGGGGTCACGATTGAAGAGTGAGGCACCCGCGCCGAAGCTCAGCATGTGCATGGCGGTGGGGTCGGGCCCGTTGAGGTGAATCATCCAGCGAGGCATCAGCGAGAAGCCGTTGCCGGTCAAACCCAGACCACCTCCGGCGCTGAGTGCGATGTGTTCGGTGAAGTTGCCGGTGAGCGAAAGCCCGACCAGACCATTTGGACCGCCCATGCTGCCGTGGACGTCAAGGGCAAGGTTGAGCCCCACATCGGTCCCTTGTGTGTCTGAGAGCTCTTCCTGCGCGATGGCGGTGGTGGATGCCAGCATGGCCACAGCGGCGATCATCAGGGCGACAAGGATGTGCCAGGGGCTGCATTGTTGGGTGGTCATGATGGGTCCTCCATGAAGTGTTTTCACGCTGCGGCGTGTGTGTCTTGTCTTCATGGAGGCAAAAGTTGTCAGTCTGTGACACTTTGTCCAGAGGTTTTTAGCATTTGGGCGTGGAACTTGTGTCAAAGGGGCACCAGACCACCGGCACTGAGTCTGGGGGTGATACCAAAATGCAGACGCCCGACTCACTTTGTAACGGCCCTAACGGCGTCAGCAACCACGGAACTTGCTTGCGGTGGCGCTGCCACAGCTTCGCTCGTCCCGAGGCTGCTGACATCCGTTATTGCTCGCCACAAAGCAAGCCTTTCATCTGCATTTTGGTGTGAGGTTTGTTTGTGGAGGAGACCAAAGGTGGGCAAGAAAAAAGAAGGGACAGCTCGCCCCAATGCAAGCTGCCCTGGTTTCAACAGCGGGATTCGAACCCGCGTCCAAGACTCGACAGGTCTTTGCTCTGCCGCTGAGCTATGTTGAAGGTGACCCTTTGTGCGCGGCTGCTGGCCCCTCTCTCCGTCTGAGAGAGGCGTCCTACCTTTAGACGACCTGCTTGGGGAAAGCAGGCCGGGAATCGAACCCGGATTTCCTCCTTGGCAATGGAAGAGGCTGCGGGCCGCGCGGATCGATGTGCCTGAACCTGGTGAGCATCAACCTTGTTTGGCCTGCTTCAAGGCCTCCCACCTTGATTGGGCCGTTCAGCTTGAGACTGAATATAAGCCTTAATCTAGCTCACAAAACAGGTTTTAATTCGTATCTTTGCTGCGTCAACCCCCCAAAGCCACTCTTTTGTGCTCCAAGAGGCTTGTTGAGCGCCCGGCGCCGGTACTTTCACAGGCATCAGGCGCGTGCGTGCATCATCGGCCAAGCGGCGCCAGGACATAGTCGGCCAGCGTCTTGGCGATGCGGCGCTGAGGATCGACGTCCTGGGTGTTGGCCCGGGAGCGGGCGGCTTTGACCGCCAGGATCAGCTTGTCCATGCGCTCAAGGAGCTGGGCCTTGCGGCCAGGGGAGAGCATCCCAGTCCACTCGTAGGTGCGGATCTGACCCACCGGCGCATCGACGTTCACGATGTCGACCTGGGCGGGGTGCTCCTTGGTGGCCTCGACCATGATGTTGTACTTGCGGGTCTTTTGCTTGCGCACGGTCACGACCGGCTCGGCGCGGAAGACGTGGGCCTTGTCGGCCCCCGCATCCAGCGTCCACAACTTGACCGGATCGTAGGTCGGCGCCGCCTCAAGCAGCTCTTTCATCGAGCGCAGCCGCTTTTCAAGCTGCAACAAGAACGTGGCCGGGACCTGCTCGGCCAGCGTCTGACCGTCCACCACCAAATCCGCGCGCGCCCGGGTGTTGGCGTCATCGATCTGAAACGACACGTCGAGCGCCTGGCCAAATTGACCAAAAATGCCCTCCAGGACCTCAGGCACGGTGGCGACAAGGCGCGTTTCGGCCTCAAGGCGCTCGTCGGGAGACTCTCCGGCGGCCTCATCGACAGAGAAAGGCCTGAAGGTCCGACGCACACCGCTGAAGTGGGCGGTCTTGCGGGTAAAGCGGTCTGTGGCTGTTTTGCGGGCCTTCTCTGCGGCCCCCTTGCGATCCATCTCCACGGCCAAAAGCTCGTGGAGCCTGGGCTTTCGTTTCTGGTCAGACATGGCTGACTCGCCTCCTGCTTTGTGATTCATGCAGCAGAAGGTCAGGGTTGCGGGAGGGCGGATTTAAGGCGGTATTTGGGACCTGTCAACGGTCCCTTGTAAAGTTTTGCGGCCGCAAACGTCTCTTTAAGTGTGTGTTTGTCCAGACCATCCCCTGGCCGTTCGCCAAAGAAAATGTCCCCTGAGTGCATTGCCAAGGGTACTGCAAAGCCCAGGTCGGCCTTAGATTGTGGTGGTGGAGCGCAGAGAGAGCCTGAGGATGCCCCGTATTTTGGGCACTGGTTTGGTAAAAACTCCGTCATCCACGACGCCGTCAATGCTTCTGGGGCGATGCGCCCTCTTGTGTGCTCGATAAAGGTTCCATCATGCAAAGCTCTCTGTCTCGTCCCACCGCTCTTAAGCCGCGCCGTCTTTGGATGGGTGTGCTGGCCTTCGCCATGGCCACGTTGGCCTTTGGCGCCACCGCCGCCGCCCAGCAGGGGAGCTTCCCCAAAGCCCCATCGCTTCAGGTCGAGACCTGGGTCAAAGGCCCCAAAACGGCCCTCAAGGGCGGCCCAGACCGGATCTTCATGATCGAGATGTGGGCCACCTGGTGCGGCCCCTGCATCGACGCCATGCCTCACCTTGCCGAATTGCAGCGCAAACACGCCGACCGCCTGCACGTGGTGGCGCTGACCGAAGAAGAGGCGCGTATCGTCAAGCCCTTTGTGGCCAAGACCGACATGCCTTTTTCGGTCGCGGTGGACAAAAACGGCGTCACGACCGCCGCCTACCGGGACGCCTTTGACTTCCGAGGCATCCCCACCACCTTCATCGTCAGCCAGGGTCAGGTCCTGTGGCACGGCCACCCCAACGAGGTGGACATGGTGCTGCCGTTCATCCTGGCGGGCACCTGGACTCCCGATTCGCTGGCGCAGTTCCAACAACTGCGCCTCGACATGCAGGCCTTCACTCGCCAGCTCTCCGAAGGCAAGAAGCTCGAAGGGACGCTGGCGGCCCAGGGCGAGGCCATTCTCAAGGCGGGCGCCCCCTATCCGTCGATGCTTAATGAAGTGGCCTGGTATCTGTTGACCGAGGTCGATGAGGCGCGCCGCCCCGGAGACCTGACCTTTCGCATGGCCAAGGCCGCCAACGACGGCGCCAAAGGACAAAACGCGGCCATCATGGACACCTATGCGCTGGCCCTCTTTCAGGCGGGCCGTGTGGACGAAGCCATCACCCTGCAAACCAAGGCGCTGTCCATGTGCCGGGCGGCTGGTCAACGGTGCGATTCTTTTGAAAAGACCCTCAGGCGCTACCAAAGCGCCAAACCCTGAAGATGGTTTGAGCGCCTCCACGCAGCCTGTTGCTGCGCGTCAGGTTTTGGGTCTTGTGATGATGTGGGAAGGGCTTGTGCGCGAGGGTTTTGGGGTGGTCTGGCGAGCTTAGGGCGTGTTTGCAAAATCTCCCATCAACATGCGGCTCGATGGCAACGATTCCGTCGTCGTCGATGCTCAACGGGTCAAAGGACCCGCCTGCGCTCACCTCCTCGGCCTCGATGCCATCGCCCTCGCCTGTCTCGGTCCCATTTTGCAAACACGCCCTAGAAGCGGGCAGAGAAGGCCACGAAGGGCAGGCCCAGCGGCAAGACGTCGGTGAACCCGTCGTCTCCGTCGATGACGGGGCGGATGAAGGCAAGATCGACTGCCAGGGTGTCACCGTGGAAGCGCACCCCGTAGTTGAGAAGGAAGAATTCGGCGCTTTTGAATTCTCCGCCCACAAAGCCGGTGGGGAGCATCAACTCCGCCAGCAAACGAACACGGTTGCCCGCCTGAATCGTCAACCCACCCGTAAAGCGGATCAGCGCCCCATTGGACAGCTCGCCTCCGGCAAAAGCCCCCTGGAGGTCCACGGCCAGGTGCGTGCCGAGCGTGCCTTCTTTGCCAAAGTAGCGGTCAAAGTTGAAAGAGGCGCCGATCAGACCGCCCCCATCGCCGTCGACGCTGGCAAAGGCCAGGTTTGCGCTGGCGGACAAGACCATTCTGTTGGTGCGCTTGAAGACATATTTGCCGTTGATGAGGCCGACCAGCGGAAACTCGGAGAAAACGGGCAGGAGCGTTGTGAAGCTCAATTGGAAGTCGTCGGTGACGCCGTAACTTGCGCCAAAAAAGAAGAGCTCATAGGAGTTGATGGCGACTTCACCCTCGCGCAGCGTGTCGGCATGGGAGGACAGGAGGCCGCGGTCGTTGGAGGCGTCGTTGGCCCGCGCCCATTCCACCGGGTTCTCGCTGCGCGAGACCTTGTTGTTGCCCTGAGCCAGCGCCGGGGCTGCCATCATCAACAAAGCGGTCAGGGTCAAACCCCAGGTGAAGCAGATCTTTTTCATGTGTGTTCCTTGGTTTGGCTGGGTTGAGAGGTCCGTGGACCTCTGTGGTCCTTTGGGTAGAGGGCGTGTGTTGGGTTTTGTGTCAGAACTTTGCAGAAAAGGCCACAAAAGGCAGCCCGAGAAAGAAAGGACTCTCCACATCGCCCTCGAAGCTGACAGGCCTGGCAAAGGCCAGATCCACGGCGAGGTCTGCGTTGTGGAATCGCACGCCGTAGTTGACCAGCATGCCGGGGGACTCGACTTGCGGGTCACTGTTGGGGGAGAAGAGCACCGGCGAGGTCAACTCCAGCAGGAGCCGCGTGCGGTTGCCGGCGTGGAGGTTCAGGCCGCCGGTGATGCGCGCGATGGTGCCTTCCTGAAATTCACCGTCTCCAATGAAGCCCTGGAGGTCCACCGAGCCGTGCAGCCCCAAAACCCCTTCACTGCCAAGATATTGGTCGATGTTGAAAGATATGCCAAAGGCGGTGAACTGGTCGCTCTCATTGAAGATGGCGACGTTGCCGCCCATCGAGACGACCTGATGTTTGTTGCGCTCAAGGACGTATTTGCCGTTGAGGAGCAAGACCGTGGGGAGGCCTGCGATGATGGGCAGGAGCGTGGTGGCGCTGACCTGAAAGTCGTCGGTGACGCCGTAGGAGACGCCCAGAAAGAAGAGCTCGTAGGAGTTGATGGAGAAGTCGCCCTCGGGCAGCGTGTCGGCGTGCTGCGTCAGGATGCCGCGATCATTGGAGGCGTCGTTGGCGCGCGCCCAGCCCACCGGGTCGAGGATGCGGCTGGGGCCTTTGTTGCCCTGGGCAAAGGCCGTGGGTGCCATGGCGGTGATGGTGGCCATCAAGATCAATGTTGCAGCGCAGGTTTTCAACATTGTGGGTCTCCTTGGAGCGTTTGCGGCACGCAAAGCCGTGCTTCTATCAATGGCATCGTGGTGCCCTGGTCGAAGCGCCGACGCGTTCCCGCGTCGTGTGGTCCTGGTGCCCTTTGACGGGTTCTCCTCTGAGCAAAGAGCGATCCATATTCATGATTTGACCTCACAAAAGATCATCAAGGCCGTGCTCGACCTTGTCGCTGGGTTTGTGTCTTGGGTTGTGCCAGTGTGCCTGTCTGGTGGTGTGGGGGGCGAACTGTGTTTGGGCAGGTGTATAAACGAGACAATCGCGCCATAGTTGGGGTGCGGTTTGTCCCGGGGCGTTTGGTGACGAGATTTGTTGGCGTTGGGTGTTTTTGCCCGGCGTGTGCCCCGTCGGTCCTCATGCGAAGGCTGCGCGCAAAGCCCTACCATAGGCCAAACGCGGCCAGGAGTTGTTCTTTTGGAGACCCACCTTCCCACCCGTGCCTACCAGCCGCGCACAGCTTGGGGTCTGGTGCGCCGTTTGTTGACCTCGCCGCGCAGCCGCACGCCGATTGTGGCCTCTGGGGCGCTGCTCTTGTCGGCGGGGACGATGTGGACCCTGGCGGCGCTGGGGTTGATCCTGGGGGCGCTGGCGGGCTGGTTGCCGTGGATCACGCTGGGGTTGATGTGGGCCTTTCTTTTTGCGCTGATGCCCGAGTTGTTTTTGTTGCGCCGCCGGATTGAAGGTGCGCAGGAGCTGTGGGGCCGTGCGTCTTTGGTGCCCGGCAGCATCGAAGAGGTTCGCGCGCTGGGCAGCGGTGAGCTTGTGGACGTCACCTATCGGTATACCGACGGCGAGGGGCGCCAAAGACAGGGGCGAGCGCGGGTTCATCAGCGTCAGTTGGACCGGGCCACAGAGCGCGATGACACGCAGTGGAGCGGCGCGGCGCTCCTTGTGGCCTACGACACCCAGGACTCCAGACGCAGTGTGGTGCCCGCGTTTGAAGAGGACGCCTTTGAGGTGGTGCGGCGCGATGATCGTCGCCCAGCCCTTGGTCCCGGCGCTGCCGACCCAGCGCCTCCCCAAAGAGACACGTTGAGCGCCGCGCTGAGCCCAGAGCCAATCACCAGCAAGCGCGCTCGGCGACGCAAGCGTGCTGCGCCAGCGCCCGATTCCGAAGCTCGCCTTGAGATGAGCGCCGATGGGCTGCGCCAGCATGCCCCACAACAACCCGTGGCCGAGGTGCGGTGGGACCAGCCCTTTTCGGTGGCGACCTCGGTTTGGGTGGTGTCAGACCGCGAGGTGGATTTGCACGTCAAGGTGCGCCAGCGAGGTCTGTCAGCCACCGCTCCTTCTGTGCTCTTCAGCGTGCGCCTGCCCCAAGAGGCTGTCGATCGCAATGTGCCCGTCAAAGAAGAAGGTCGCCTGGCCTTTCTTGATCCCGAGAGCTTTGGCGAGGTGTGGCAGGCGCTTTGCCACAACGCGGCGCTGCGCGGCGAGCCAGTCAGGGCACGCTTGATGCTTGGCGACGCGCAGCGGCAAGCCCAGCAGGTGGCCTTGCCTGCCGTGGCCGAAGCCTGAACTCTCCCAAAGCGCTCTATCTTCGTTGTGTTCCCTTTGAAGCATTGCGTCATCCTGAGGACAGGGGTCTTTGGTGGGAGGCCGCTGCCGGGGTGTGGTGATGGAGTGTGTGGATGCGGATTAATGAGGGTTTGGAGCGGCTGCGCGAGGTGGTTTATGGCCCCTGCGACGGGGGAAGTTGGGCGGCCTTGTTGACGACGCTCGAAGGTCTTCAGGGTGAACCGTTGGAGGTGGCGCTGGACTATGTGACGCCGACGGTCTTGTCCTGGCCTGCGACCTGGCGAACCCACCGAAGCCGCGATGTGGAGCGCTGGGCGCTCAAACCGCCGCCCTGGTGGTCCCTTGTGGGGGATCTTAATCTGGGCGGCTTGAGGATGGGTGAGCAGGGGATGGTGGCGCTGGCTGGGGCGCAGGCGTTGGCGCCGGTGAGGCGTCTGAGGTTGGGCAAGAATCGACTGGACGATGCGTGCGTGGGGTTGCTTCTGGGGTCCGCGCATTTGGAGGCGTTGCAGTGGTTGGAGCTGTCCAACAACCATGTGGGGCCTGCAGGGGCGCTGAGGTTGTCCAGGGCCGCTGTGTTGGAAGGCCTCGAAGGGCTTGTTTTGCGTGGCAACAAGTTGGACAACGCCGGCGCGGAGGCTTTGGCCCGCTCGCCCTTTCTAAAAAGGTTGCAGGTCTTGGATCTGGCGGACAACACCCTGGGGGCTGAGGCAGCCCAGGCGTTGGGGCAGGCGCGGCAACTGGTGGACTCGCTCCACACCCTCGATCTGCGCCGCAATCACCTGGGCGCGCAAGGGGTGGAGGCGCTGGTGTCGTCGCCGCACCTGGGCGCGCTGCGCGTGCTTCACCTGGGCTCCAACGCGGTGGGGGACGCGGGCGCGCAGGCGTTGGCAGGGGCCGCGATGTCTGGGCAACTGGCCGAACTCTACCTGTGGAACAATCGGATTGGGGATGTGGGGGTCAAAGCGCTGGTTCAAAGCCCCCATTTGGCGGGCCTGACGCATCTGGATCTGAGCTTCAACCGCATGGGCGATGAGGGTGTCGAGGCGCTTGCAAGCTCGCCTCATATGGCTGGCCTGACGCACCTGACTCTGGACTGGAACGACATTCATGATCGCGGCGCGCGTGCGCTGGCCCAGTCGCCTGTGTTGGGCAATGTGGTGCGTTTGAGTCTTAGAAACAGTCGTATAAGCCAGTCTGGGGCAAGAATTCTTCGCAATTCTGGTTTTCTGTCGAGCCTTTCCGAGTTTCATTTCAGCAAACGCTGATGTTGGGCGCGCATTGAGGTGCCACAGTCCTTCGTTTTGGTTGCCTTGCAGGAACGCATCGCACCCTAGCTGGGTAAGGGGGCTTCTTTTTGGGACTCTGGGAGCGGTTTTGGTCTGTGGTCAGCGCCGTTCACATGGGATCGTAGCGGTTGTCCTGAACGTTTTTGCGCACGCGGTGCGGGTCGAGGACCTGGCCGTTGCTGACGATGTAGACGCCTGGGGGGAGTGTTTGAACGGCGATGACGGCGCCGCCCATGTTGAAGGGGGCGTCAGAGTGCTTGAATGACGCAGGCTGCATGGCGCCGGTCAGGACGATGGTCTTGTCCTTGAGGTGGGCCAGCGCCTGACCGGTTTGCGCCATGGTGTCGGTGCCGTGGGTGATGATGACCCGTGGGCAGGGACTGGCGGCGACGCGCTGAACCAGCTTGGCGCGGTCCTCGTCGCTGATGTCCAGGCTGTCTTTTTGCAGCACCGACGAGACTTCGACCTGGGGCACTGCCAGAGCGTCTTTGAGCAACGCGGCGGCTGCGGGTGGGCCAACGATGAAGTCGCTGGCTTTGCCGCAGTAGGTTTTGTCGATCGAGCCGCCGGTGGTGAAGATGTGGATGTCCATGGGTCGCAGGGCGATCAGCCGCCGGTGCAGAAGCCGTTGATGCCATCGATGATGGGGCTCTCTTTGTTGACGGCGGCCTGGAACTTCTTGTTGACCTCGTCGAGCTTCTTCTCGGCACCCTTGAGCTTGTCCAGGTCCTTGGCGTCGGTGGCTTTCTTGATGCCTTCGATGACCTCGGCGAACTCCACGGCGTATTTGGAGATGTCGCTGAGCATGGCGGTGTACTCTTTGCGCTTCTCGACCAGCTCGGGGGTGGCCAGCTCAAGCTTTTCGACGTCAGCGCGCAGCTTATCGACGTCCTTGGCGATGGAGCGCATGTCCTTGGCGCCCTGCTCCATGTCGTCCGAGTTGCCCACCTTGCTGAAGTCGGGCATGCCCTTGTTGATGGTCTCGATCATGGAGTTGCATTCGGCGATCTTGGAGTCGCAGCAGGCGCCAAGCGGCAGCGCCAGGGCAAAGACAGTGCAAAGGACAACAAAAATTCTCATGGTCTGGGCTCCTTGGTGCGCAGGATGACGCGTTGGGGTGGTTTGCCTTCCTGCTGTGAATGGCTCTTTAGAGAAGCACTGCAAAGACACCTGTCAAGCGTTCAGTTTTAAAAACATTGAACGGTTTTCACCAAAAGACAATCGGGCGGTTGTCGCTGGCGGCGGTGTCTTGTGTGGCTGTGGTGTGTCCATCTTGGGCAAGGCGCGCGGTGAGGGTTTGTGTGCCTATGGTGACGTTGACGGTGGTGGAGAGGCGCCAGGGGATGTCGGTGTGGGCGTTGGGTTGGGGCAGTTGGAGTGTGGTGCGCCAGCCTCCGCCCAGGGTGTGGCCCAGCGTGCGCATGGCGTCGGGCAGAGCGGCGGGAGCGGTGATGTAGAGGTGTTGGCCGCCGGTGGCGCAGGCGATGTGGTCATGGAGGTCCAGCGGTCCGGTGCGGCCTTGTGCGTTTCTGGGGTGGGGTGGGAAGGCGTGTGTGTCGGGTTCGAGGGTGGCGGCCAGTTCGGGGCTGAAGCCTGTGTCGAGGTGGACGATGTGGACGCGGACGTTGAACTGTGCGGCGGTGTCGAGGGCTTGTTGGAGGCGTTGTTGGTAGAGGGTCTGGGCCTGGTCGGGGGCGTCGGTGGTGGCGTCGTCGGGGCCGTCGGTCAAGATGATGAGGTCGAGGCCGCGTTGTTGGGGGTCGCAGCGCGCGGAGATCTCACAGAGGAAGCCGAAGTGGTCGCTGATGGCGAAGATGGCGTCGTGAACGTTGGAGCGCCCTTTGGGTGAGAGGGTGTTGAGGACGTTGGGGGTGTCGTCGGTCCAGTTTGAGAGGGTTTGGTAGGGTTGTGAGGGGCGAGCGAAGGTTGTCCCGGTGAGGGCGACGGCGCCGTTTTCGCCGGGGGTGAGGCTGTCGAAGGACCACAGGGCGATGCGGGCGTCCTGGAGTGCGGGGTTGCGCCTCATGTCGCTGGTGAGGGTGCGGACGGCGCTGATGCGGAATTGGTCTGGGTCTGTGGCCAGGTCGGGGTGCGCGCGTTGGTCGAGGTCTTGGGGGTAGAGACCGGCGAGCGCGCCGCCGTTGTCGATGGCGATGGCGATGTGGGGGGGCTGGGAGGGTTGGCCAAAGAGGCTGTCGGGGGTGGGTGCGGAGGCGGTGATGGTGGCGCTTTGGGTGCAGGTGGTGTTTGGGGGCTGGCAGGTGAAGCCCTGGGGGCATTGCCCGGGTTGGCAGGAGGGGCTTTGTGGGTCGTCGAGGTGGAGCTGGGTTTGGGTCAAGGTGATGGTGATGGCGTCGGGGGTCAGGGGTGTGCCGCTGTCGAGCAGGGTGTCCTGGGGAATGGGGTGGCCGTCCAGATCGCGCAGCGCAAAGTGGAGCCTGGGGCCCTGGGGTGTGTTTTGGCAGCGGTTGGTGACGAGGCCGCCGACGGAGAGGAGGCTGGGGGTGCTGACAGGTTGGGTTTGGGGGCTGGCAGGGCTCTTGGTGCAAGAGGCCAGGATCAGGAGGGCAAAGCAGGGTGTCAGTATGGCGGTTTTGAGGGGTTTTGGGCGTGGATGGCCGTTGTGCGCGGGCGATGGGTTTGGTACCAAGTAAGGGCGGCGCGGTGAAGGGCTTGAAGCTGCGTGGCGAGCCAGATCGGGTGTGTTGGGGGTGGGTGTTGGTGTTGTCACGGCGCGCGTTCCTGGGGTTCGATTTGGAGAAGTCGTGTGTTCTTGGGGTCCCATCTGAGAAACGATAAGACGCGACAATGACCTGTTATGGTCAAATAAGTGTTCGAGCGAAGCAAGCTGGATTGGTCTCCGAGCGCGGCGGTGAGGTCGTTGTGTGTGCCTGATTGAGGTCAGGAGGGGGCGCGTGTGGTCTGGCGAGGGTGTGAAGAAGATGTTGACTCGTCGTCGTTTTGTGGCTGGGCTGGGGGCGTCCTTGTTGGCGGCGCCTTTTGTACAGCTGCTCCAACCTGGGCGCGCGTATGCCAATAACACCGCGCGCCGCTTGCTGATCTTTTTCAGCCCCAATGGGACGGTGCACCGTTTTTGGCGGCCAACCCGGACGGGACAGGAGCACACCTTTGGTGCTGGGACGGTTTTGGAGCCTCTGGCGAGGCACAAAGAGCGCCTGGCGGTCATCGAGGGGTTGGATTTCTATACGGGTCACAACCACGCCGGGGGCATGGCAGCGATGCTGACCAACGGCGCTGGGGATGAGACCGGTGGGATGAGCCTGGATCAGTACATCGCCCAGCGCATTGGTCAGAACGACCGGTTTTCGTCGCTGGAGTTTGGGGTGCTGACGGACATCTGGGGCAGCGGTCGCCAGACGCGGATGTGCTACAGCGGCGCGGGTCAGATTGTGCACCCGGACGCGGACCCGCGGCGCGCCTTTGAGCGGATGTTTGGGGAGTTGGATCAGGACGCGGTCAGGCTGGCCAGGCTGAGGGCCAGGCGCCAGAGCGTGATTGATCTGGCCTCGGGTGAGTTGGGCGCGCTGCGCCAGCGCATTGGCGCCGAGGAGCGGATCAAGCTCGACGCGCACCTGGAGTCGCTGCGCAGCGTGGAGCGCAGCCTCCAGTCCGATTTGGACTGTGAGATTCCCACGGCGCCCGAGCAACTCAACAAGGACTCCAACGACAACGTCCCGGCCATTACGGCCTCGCAGATTGAGTTGGCGGTGACGGCGCTTGCGTGCGGGATGACGTCGGTGGCGTCGGTGCAGCTTTCGCATACGGTCAGCCCGGTGGTCTTCTCCTGGGCGGGCAACACCCAGGGTCACCACTCGCTGTCGCACTCGTCGGACAACGACACCGACGGTTTGGGCCAGTTGGTCGACGCCGAGCGGTGGATCGCGGGTCAGTTTGCCCACCTGCTTGACCGCCTGGAAGCGCTGCCGGACCCGCAGGGCGACGGGACGATGTTGGACAACACGCTGGTGCTCTGGTGCAAGGAGATGGGCGACAGCCGTGCGCACGTGTGCGATTCGGTGCCGATGGTGGTCGCAGGCGGCGGCGTGCGCGGCAACCAGTACCTGGACTACGGCAGCCGCTGGCACAGCGGCTTGTTGGTGTCGATCTGCCATGCCTTCGGGCTTGAAAACCAGACCTTTGGGGACCCTGACACGGGCACCGGCGGTCTGGACGAGCTCTTTTGAGGGGGGAGGGACACCAATGAAGCAGAGATTTGGAGCGCGGATGCGTTGGTCCTTTGTCCTTTTGGCTTTGGCGTTGTTGTGCAGCGCGTGTGGCGACGAGAGCGCCAGCGCGCCTGGTGGCGATGAGCCTGCCAACAACAGTCCTGGAGATAATACAGGGGATACAGAGAATAATGACGCGGGTGATCCGGACGATCCGGACAACCCAGATGATCCAGACAATCCAGACGATCCAGATGATCCCGATGACCCGGACGATCCCGATGACCCCGATGATCCAGACGACCCAGATGATCCCGATGACCCGGATGATCCGGACGATCCTGACGGCTGTTTGGACGACCAGACCTTCTTTGTTGAGCGCGTCTGGCAACCGGTCTTGTCGTCGACGTGCATCGGGTGCCACGTTCAAGGCGGCGTCGCCGACCAAACCCGGATGGTCCTGATCGCTGGAACCTCCCCGGAGGCCATCGACAACAACCTCCAGGCCATCGCTGCCGTCTCTGAGTTGGACGGCGACGGTCTGCCACGCTTTGTGCGCAAGCCCGGCGGTCTGCACGAAGATGGCCACGGTGGCAACACGCTGATCGAGCCCGGCGCTGGCAGTTGGGACGACCTGATCGAGATGGCCGCGCGCCTTCGCGGCGAAGAGGCCACCTGTGACGAAGGCGACGACCTTGCACAGTGCGACGCGGCCCCCGGCCCGCGCATCTTGCGCCGTCTGACCCACCACGAATATCAGGCCACCGTCCAGGACCTCCTGGGCGTGCGGATCGAGGCCGTCGACGCCCTGACCCCCGACAACATCGTGCACGGCTTTGACAACAACGCCGCCGCTTTGACGGTTTCGCCCTTGCTGGCCGACCAATACCGCGATCTGGCCGAGCGCGTTGGCGAAAGCGTCGACGTCCAGGCCCTTGTCCCCTGTGCCATCGGCTCCGGTGATGACGACTGCGCGCGGCGCTTCATCGCACGCTTTGGCCTTCGCGCCTTCCGCAGGCCGCTGACGACCCAGGACAAGACCCGCTACCTCGACCTTCACAGCGCCATCGCTGCCGAAGACAGCTTCTCCGAAGGCATCCGCTGGGTCATCATCGCCATGCTCCAGTCGCCGCACTTCCTCTACCGCACCGAGCTTGGCGCCCGCGACGGCGACGGCTTCCGGCTGACCTCCTGGGAGATCGCCACCGAGTTGTCCTTCCTCATCTGGGGCACCACGCCCGACCAGGGTCTCCTCGACGCCGCCGCCGATGGCTCTCTGGCCACCGCCGAAGGCATCCAAACCCAGGTCGCGCGCCTGATTGAGGACCCCCGCAGCGCCTCACAACTCCAGCGCTTCGCCCTCCAGTGGCTGGGCCTCGACCAACTGGAGATCGTCACCCGCGACGGCGACCTCTTCCCCGAACTGACCGACGACATCCGCCAAGCCATGGCCACCCAGACTCGCCTCTCCATGAATGAGGCCTGGACCGAGGGCCAGGGGCTGCGCGAACTCCTCCTGGCCGACCACGCCCACCTGACCCAGGCGCTGGCGGCGTTCTATGGCATTCCGTGGGACGCCAACGCCCCCGAGTCTGGCGAAGGTTTCCGGCGGATCCCCATCTCGGAGACCCAAGACGGCGGCCTGCTCACCCACGGCAGCCTGATGACGGTGCATGCGCTGCCCACCGAGTCCTCCCCCATCCACCGCGGCCAGTTCGTGCGCGAGCGCCTCTTGTGCCAGGAGCTCCCCGAGCCTCCGGCCAACCTCGACACCTCGCCGCCGCCCGTCGATCCCGACCTGACCACCCGCGAGCGCTACACGCAGCACTCCGCCGACCCGGCCTGCTCGGGGTGCCACGACCTGATTGACCCCATTGGCTTTGCCTTTGAGCACTTTGACGCCGTGGGGCGTTGGCGGCCCGACGAGCACGGCCACCCCATCGACGACGAGGGTTTCATCGTCCACTCCGGCTCGACCGACGCGCCGTTCCACGGTGTTTTGGAGTTGTCCGAGGTGCTGGCGGACTCGGCGGACGTCTCGCACTGCTATACCGAGCAATGGCTGCGCTTTGGCACCGGTCAGGCCGAGTCGCTCGACGCCCAGTGCTACACCCAGACCCTGGGGCAGGACTACGAAACCAACGGCGCGCGCCTTGACGGTGTGGTGACGGCCATCACGCGCCTGGATCACTTCCTCCAGCGCGCCGGTGGTGTTGATGAGTTGGACGTGCCAGGGGCTGAGCTGCTGCCCGAGCACGGTCAAGCCATCGATCTGGCCCAACTCGACCCCGATTTGGACACCACGCTCGATGAGCCCTTTGAACCCGACGATCCCGAAGAGCCCGACGATCCGCAAGGTGGCATGATTGTGGAGGTCGATGAGAAGTCTCGTTGGAACACCGGTTACTGCGCCGACGTCTTTGTCACCAACCCCACCGAGCAGACCGTGACCTGGAATGTGGTGGTGACGGTCGAGGGCACCCTCAACAACGTCTGGAACGCTGTGGCCAACGGCGATTCGGGCCGCGTGAGGTTCAGCGGCGCTGGCTGGAACTCGGATGCGGAGCCCGGTCAACGCGTCAGCTTTGGGTTCTGTTCTTCGCTTTGAACACGGCCGGGGCGATTGCCCCGGTGAGTGATCTGCAAACGGCTTTGAGCACAATGCTCAAGGCCGTTTTGGCGTTTTTGGGGGTTCATTTTACGGCTGGGGGCAGGTCGAGGGTGGTGGAGGCGATGGTTTTGGGGGTCGCTTCGGGTCGGTCGGTGAGGTTGAGTTTGGTGGCCAGCTTGGGGGGCAGGAGGCGGTAAACCAGTCGAACGTGTGCTTTGACGGCCTTTGGAGGGATGGCGGCGGTGATGGTGCGCGCTTCGGTGGGTTTGAGTCGGTTGTCCCGGGCGAGCCGGGCGGCGAAGGCTGCTGGGACGGGGTTGTTGTCTTTGTCGACGTAGACTTTGTTGAGGACGGCCTGGGGGTCGTCGGTCATGGGGTTGGTGCGGATGTTTTTCCAGATGGAGGCACCCGCTTGGTCGGTGAACTCGATGACGACGATGGCCATTCTGCCAGGGAAGCCCGTGGGGAAGCCGTGGGCGCTGAGGTTGGTCAGGGTGACGGTCAATTGGGAGGTGCTTGGGTCGGCGGTGGCTTTGAGATCGACGGCGGCCTGGAGGATGGAGGGGTCATTTTGGAGCCAGGCGCGGTGGGGTCCTGCGAAGGCGTGGCTGGCGTGTGAGGTGGCCTTGTGGACGGCGCCGCCGGGGCCCGGGGCCTGGGCCATGTGGCAACTGACGCAGGTCTCTTTGGTTTGGGCGGCGTTGTATTCGGGGCCGGTGGTGCATGCGGCGGCGCCGCTGGGGGTTTGGGTCTGGCCGTGGCACGCCAGGCAGAGGGTCTGGCCGTCGGCCAGGGCAGGCAGCGCAGGGCCGGTGCCGTGGACTGGAGATGCGCCGGGGGGGAGGGTTTTGCTGCCGCGCATGGTGCCGTTGGTGTTCCAGGCCAGGGCTGCGGCGCCGTGTTTGCCTTTCTGGACGCCGTTGATGTTGTGGCAGGTGGCGCAAGAGACGCCCGCCAGCGCGGCAGGGCTCTGGAGGTCTTGCGGGGCGCGTGGGTTGTGGCAGGAGGCGCACTTGCTGGCCAACTCCTTGCCTTGTTTTTTCATGCGAAGGGCGCGCATGGCACCGTAAATGGGGTCTTTGTCGTGGTGGGCCATGCTGTGCATGGACTGGGTCCATTCCTCGACGATGGTGCCGTGACAGGGGCGGCAGCTTTCGGGATCGTCTGCGTTGAGCGTGGGGGTGGGGTCGGCGTTTTGGACGCTTGGTTGGGGGGTGGGCTCAGCGCGAGGCACAGGTTTGGGGGAGGGGTCCTGGCAGGCTGCACAGAAGAGGAGCAAAGAGAGGGGGGAAAGGTGCCAGAGGGGGTGTGTCACGGGTCTTCTCTCTTGGGTTTGTGTTGGGATACCAAACAACAGACGTCTGACTCACTTTGGTATCAGTGCGCGCCGAGGTTGGGTGTGGGCGCGCATGGTGTCGTAGATGGCGTCAGATGTCGCGGGCTTCGACCTGACCGGCCTGGGGCTCGGGGCGGAAGACGTTGATGGGGATGCGCAGGTAGCGGATCTGGTTGTCGTGGGGTTGGGGCAGGGCTCCGGCGTCGACGTTGACCTGGACGCTCTGGAAGAGCAGGCGCGGGGCTTCGAGGGTGGCGTCGCGCTGGGTGCGGAAGGTGACAAAGTCGTCTTTGGGGGTGCCCGCGCGCAGTTGGACGTTGGCGTCCATCGATTCGGCCACGGTGGTCTGGTAGCGCACGGGGCGGCCGCCGGGTTGGTAGTCGTGGCCGACAAAGATCTGCGTGGTGGGCGGCAGGGTGTAGATGCGCTCGGTGATGGATTGGTAGAGGTCGGTGGCGCTGCCCGCGGGGAAGTCGCAGCGGCCGGTGCCGCTGTCGGGCATAAAGAGGGCGTCGCCGGTGAAGATGGCGTCGCCGATCTTGAAGGTCACGCAGGCGGGGGTGTGTCCGGGGGTGAAGATGGTCTCGAACTCAAAGCCGGGGCCGACTTTGGTGAGCTGGCCGTCGTCAAGCAGGGCGTCAAACTGGCGGCCATCGGTGGGAAAGTCGCTGGGGAGGTCAAAGACGGTTTTGAAGACGGATTGGACCTCGGTGATGCGCGAGCCCACCGCCAGCGTGGCCTGGGGGAAGTGCTGCTTGAAGATCTGGGAGCCCGAGAGGTGGTCGGCGTGGGCGTGGGTTTCGAGGATGTAGCGCAGGTTGAGGTTGTGGTCTTTGATGAAGGCGATGGCCTGGTCGGCGGACTCGGTCCAGGTTTTGGAGGCCTTGGGGTCGTAGTCGAGGACGGGGTCGATGACGACCGCGTCGAGGGTTTCAGTGTGAAAGACGACGTAGGTGAGGGTGAAGGTGCGGGTGTCGAAGAAGTGTTGGATTTGGGTCGTCATGGTGTGTTGCGCTCTTGGTGCGGGTGGCTGCGGTGGATGTCCCAGGGGGGAGGGAGGCGCCGCAGGCCAGCGGTGTACGTTCCGTGGTGGTCAAAGAGCATAGAGCGTGCCAAGGGGGAGATGGCGGTGGCGTTGAATGGCCTGGGAGCGCGTTGTGGCCGGTGTCGAAGGATGAGAAGGGGGTTTGGGGCGGGTTGTTTGGGCGCGCGGCCTTTGTGAGGTGGGCTGCAGCGTGGTGTGCGGTGCGCGCGGTTTTGGCAGTTTTTGCGCAGGTTTGTGGTGTTTTGTTTTGTTGCATGATTGTGCAACGTTTTGGCATTGATGTGCTGGGCAAAGTGCGCCCCTTGAGGGGCTGAGGGCGATTGCCATGCGGCGTCGCGGGCGCGGAGACTCTTTTGAGCGCGGGCGCGCTCTTGGTCTGCTTCCTGCTTGATTTGTGGCAGCAATGACAACGCCATGAGCCACAAAAGGGGGAAGTGATGGCCAGTGACATGTCTGTGGGACACCGCACCAAAGCGGCGCCGTCGGCGCCCGCGCAGCGGCAAGCCCGCATTGAAGCTTCGTTGCAACGCGTCGAAGCGCGCCTTGCGCGCCTTGAGGCCACGCTCTCTAGCCTGGACGCCCTGATGACCCAGGCCCCTGGGTTGGTCGCCATGGTGGCCGACATGGGCGATGAGATGGCACGCGCCGCCGCCCAGCGCGGCGTCAGCATCGAAGAGCGCCTGCCTGCCGCGATCGAGCTGGCCGAAACGTTGACCGAGCCCCAGACAATGGAAGCGCTGGGCAAGCTTGCCCAGAGCGCCAAGGTCATCGAGCCCATCGTCTCCCAGGCCCCTGGCGTGGCGGCCATGGCCGCCGACATGCTCGACGAGTGGACCGCCAACGCCGCCGCGCAGGGCATCGACATTGAAGCGCGCTTGAACGCTGTGCTTGGGTTGGCGCTCAAGGCCACCGAGCCCCAGAACCTCCAGGCCCTCGACGCGCTGCTCGACCGCAGCGACCGCCTGGTGGAAGCCCTCAAGATGGCCGACAGCCTCCCGGGGTTGATGGCCATGGGCATGGACATGCTCGACGAGTCCATTGCCAAGGCCAACGCCCAGGGCCTGAGCATCCCCGAGGTGGGCCGCAAGCTCATCGCCGCGGGTCTGGGCACCGCCAACCTCATCCAGCGCCTGGACGTTGAGGCGCTCATCAACTCCGGCATCTTTGACCCCAAGACGCTCGACGTGGTCGGGCGCGCAGGCCGGGCCATGGTTGATGTCCGCCAGGAAAAGGACGGCAAGGCCGGTGCCTGGGCCGCCTTCAAGGCCACCCGAGATCCCGACGTCCAACGCGCGCTCGACTTTGGTCTGCGTTTTGGCCGCCGCTTTGGCCAGTTGCTCAAAAAACAATTGCCCTGAACCCGTCGGTCCTGATTCCAGCCAAGCTGTGGAACCCCAAAGGGCGCGCTTGCACCCAGAGGCAACCCTCGGCGCCGCTGAGCCAGGACGCGTTTAAGGCGTTCTTGTGCACAGAGCCACACGCCCGCGCTCAGTCGCCCCTTTTGATGCGACAGGCTGGCAGCGAGCGTGTTTGTGGCAAGGCGTCTCGGGTCAAAAGACACTCAAAATCCCCTTCATGCACCCTTAAGACACTCCAACGGAGGCAAGACCATGTCCCAAAACCACCATCAAGTCCTCATCGTCGGCGGCGGCACCGCCGGATTGACCGTCGCCGCCCACCTGTGCGCCGCCCCCCAGCCCCCGCAGGTGACCCTCATCGAGCCGTCCAAGACCCACTACTACCAGCCCATCTGGACCCTGGTCGGCGGCGGCGTCTTTCCCAAAGAGATCTCCGCGCGCCCCCAGGCCGACTACATCCCCAACGGCGCCGACTGGATCCAGGACCACGTCGACGGGTTTGACCCCGCCAACAACGCCGTCAAGCTGCGCGGCGGTCAGACCCTGACCTACGACGTGCTGATCGTCGCCGCAGGCATCCAGCTTGATTGGCACAAGATCAAAGGCCTCAAGGGCAACATGGGCAAGCACGGCATCTGCAGCAACTACTCCTACGAGAGCGTCGAGAGCACCTGGCAAAACATCGAAGCCTTCAAAGGCGGCCGCGCCGTCTTCACCTATCCTTCCACCCCCATCAAGTGCGCCGGCGCCCCCCAGAAGATCATGTGGTTGGCCGAACACCACTTTGAGCGCACCGGCATCCGCGACAAAGCCGAGGTGGTCTACGCCTCCGCCACCGGCGGCATCTTTGGCGTCCAGCGCTACGCGCGCAGCCTTCAAAAGCTGGCCCAAGAGCGCGACATCAAAGCCCACTACCGCCACAACCTCATCGAGGTCCGCCCCGAAGGCCGTGAGGCCATCTTTGAAAACCTCGACGGCGGCCCCAACCTCACCCTCAAGTACGATATGCTCCACGTCACCCCGCCCATGAGCGCGCCCGACTTCATCAAGTCCAGCCCATTGGCCAACGACGCCGGTTGGGTCGACGTCCACAAACACACCACCCAACACAACGCCCACCCCAATGTCTTCTCGCTGGGCGACTGCTCCAGCCTGCCGTGCTCCAAGACCGGCGCCGCCATCCGCAAACAAGCCCCCGTCACCGCTGCCAACGTCCTGTCCTTCCTCTCCAAGCATCCCCTTAAGGGCTCCTACGACGGCTACGCCTCCTGCCCACTGGTCACCGGCTACGGACGCCTCATCCTGGCCGAGTTTGTCTACGGCGGCGTCCCCGCCGAGACCTTCCCCTTTGATCAATCTCAAGAGCGCTACAGCATGTACGCCATGAAAGCCCACGGCCTACCCAGCATGTACTGGCACGGCATGCTCCGCGGCCGGGTTTGATGGCGGCCCCGGCGGCGTCAGGAACCACGGAACTCACTCGCAATAGCGCTGCTATGGCTTCGTTCGTCCCGAGGCCCCTGACATCCACCGTTGCTCGCCCCAAACCTGTGGCTTTTTCTCTTTTTGTTTTTGAAGTGGTTGGTTTTTGTGTGGGGCCTGTGGTGGTTCAGTCTCGGTGACTCAACGACGTCACCTGCGGGAGCAATTGCGTTTTCCCAACAAAGCCACCTGCTGGAATCAACCGCCACCCTCACAACAAAGCCACCTCATTGAATCGACCACGTTCACCAGCAAAGTCGACAAGCGAACAAGGGGCTTGGAGTCGCGCAGCGACTCTCCGTGGCTGGGGCCTTGTGCCCCAGCGACGTGACCCCTTAGTGAGCGCTATAATCGCCTGACCCGAACTGCTTGGGTCACCCAACAAAGCCCGCTGCTCCAAATCAAGCGCGTTCTCACAGCAAAGCCTTGCGCCCCAGCGACGTGACCCCTTAGCGAGCGCTACGATCGCCTGACCCGAACTGCCTGGGCCTTTCATCGAAGCCACCTGCTGGAATCAAGCGCCAGCCTCACAACAGCAGCACCTGCGGGAAAAATTACGTTCCATTCTGCGGAGCTACACGCTGGAATCGACCGCCAGCCTCGCAACAACGTCGCCTGCGGGAAAAATTACGCTCATTTCTGCGGAGCAGCCTGCTTAAATTCCACCGCCATCCGTTCAACAAAGCCACCTGTCCCACATCAACCGTGCCCCCACAACAAAGCCACCTGCTTTAAACCAACTGCCTGCTTTGGGGGTTCACTGTGGTGGGATGATTGACATGGAGGGTGTAGGTGTGGTGCCACATGGGGTTGGATTGGGCTCTTGAAGTGCCTTCTGGCTTGCAAAACAGTCCAGAGGGTATAGATTCTTTGGGCGGCTGGTAGAGAGGTGCGAGGTAGGCGGTGGCCAAAACTCCCAAAGCACAAAGGACAAGGCTGAGGCTCTTGGAGACGGCGGCGGAGATTCTGGCGGACGAGGGTCCGCTGGCGGTGACGCTCGATCGCGTGGCCGAGAAGGCCAAGATCAGCAAGGGCGGTTTGCTTTATCACTTCAAGACCAAACGCAGCTTGCTGGAGTCTTTGGTGGATGAGGCCGGGCGGCGTTTTACGCAGATGATGGTCGATGCCATGTCCAAGGATCCCGAGCCCCATGGCCGGATCGCGCGGGCTTACATTCAGGCTTCCTTTGAGACCCTTGAGCAGAACAACAAGATCACCATGGGGATCATCGGCATCGCGCTCATCGAGCCGGAGCTGATGGCGCCCTTGCGGGCCTCCTACGTCCAGTGGCAGCAGATGCTTGAGGCCGATGGGCTCTCGCCGGCCAAGGCCACGACGCTGCGCTTTATCATCGATGGCCTTTGGGGCGCCCAGACCTTTGACCTGGCCCCGGCCCCCCCGCACGTCCTTGAGGACATTCATCGCGACTGCCTGGCGATGACGCTGCCCCCCGAGGGCTGACCACCCCGTTCCCGAAATGTTGCTGCGCTTCGTCTCTCTTCCTTTGGTGGTTTCCTGAACGGCACTCTTCAACGCTGTCGACGCCCTTAAAGGCGAGTTGGACTGGTTTTTTTGCGCAAAGGGCTTGAAAAACCGTCTGTATGGTGTAGTTTTTATTCATGGCGTCGTTTCAATTGTTAAAACAGGTTTGTAGGACCTGTCCTGAGTGACTTTGCCTTTGAGGCAAGACGTGGATCTGGAGGAAGAGCGCATGCATTGCATGACGTGGCGCCGGTGCGCCCTGGCATTGAGTCTGCTGTGGACCCTGACCCTGGCGGTGGGGTGCGGCGAAGACAACGATGATGATGACGATGGCGGCCAGGACGCTCCCGAGTGCGAGCGCAACAGCGATTGTGACGACGGCGAGGTCTGTGACGACGGTGAGTGTGTCGCGGACGATGACGAGAACAATGACGAGAACAACGACGAAAACAACGACGAAAACAATGACGCCCCTGAGTGTGAGGAGGACGATGACTGCGATGGTGGTCAGGTCTGCCAGGAGGGGGCGTGTGTGGATGAGGAGCCCGAGTGCAGGCGCAACAACGACTGCGATTTTGGGGAGGTGTGTGAGGACGGCCGCTGCGTGAGAGAGCTTGAGTGCCGTCAGGATGAGGACTGTGAGGACGGCGAGATTTGTCAGGTGGGCCGCTGCGTGCCTGATCCAGATGCGCCGGAGTGTGTGGACGATGGCGACTGTGACGACGATGAGTTTTGTGATGAGGGGGTGTGTGAAGAGCGCCCCGTGGATGTGGTGGGTTTGGAGCCGCCGGAGTTGACCCTGGAGCCGTTTACGGTGGTGGTCGATGCGACCACGAGCTTGTTGGAAGTCGGCGGCGCGGTGACCTTTTCGGCCCGCAAGCTCCACGGCGAGCCGACCGGAGAGTTGAGTTTTGCGTGGGCGTTTGAGGGCGAGCCGCTGGTGGACGCCGAGGCGCCCGATGCGCCTGAGCAGACGCTGACCTTTGAGCAGGCGGGGCGTTTTGTGGTGCGGGTGACCGCGACTGACGAAGATGACCGCAGCTTTACGGCCGCCAACGTGGTTTTGGTGCTGGAGGCCGACCCACAGCGGGCGGTGGGTGACGTGAACGGTGACGGCGATGTGGACCAGAGCGACGTGGCCCGCGCTGCCGAGCGGCTCGTCCCTGGGGCGTTGCTGCCGCTTGATGAATTTGCCCGCGCCGACGTGGACGTCGATGGGCAGGTCACTGAGCGCGATGTGGATTTGATTCAGTCGGCGGTGGACGCCCAGGCCCGCGCGCCGCGCTTTCTGGACCCTGTGGAGGGCAGCTTTGGCGCGCTGGTCAACCTGATTCACCCGGCGCTGCTCGACCCGGCCGCCGATGTGCGCATCCGCTTTGACGGCGCCCAGCCCATCGTTCCCACCCGAGGCGCCCCCGGCTACGCCACCTTTGTGGTTCCCGTGGAGCTTCAAGAGGCCGCCCAGAGCGCCGTCCGTCTGGACATCAACGGCCAAGAGGTCGACGCCTTTGACTTTGCCATCCTCGACGCCCCCATCGCCAGCGATGAACCCGGCCAAAAACTCCTGGATGCCATGGACCGGATGGTCAGCGCCCTGGGACGGGCCCCCGGGCTGGCCGAAGACTATTTGGACGCGCTGGAGGCGACCGAAGACGAGCGCGCCGTCATGCTCGGCATGCTCACCTTCTCTGAGGTGAGCATGCGCACCCACCGCGACGCCTTTGTCGAGGCGTTCTCCATGATGGAGCCCGAAGGCAAGGCGACCTTTGAGCAGTTGGCGCTCAGCAACGGCTTGGACGATGTCCTGGCCGAATTGGACGACCTCGAAGAGCGCTTGCGCCTCATCGCCCTTGCCGACTCCTCTTTCAACGTCTCGCCGCAGGCCTCGTCCACATTGGTCGAGATCATCTGCGCCCTCCAGCAGGTTGTGGACATCTCGGCCCAGATCGCCGAAATCAACGGCATCGTCTCCAGCGTGGTCGATACCCTGGACTTCTTCCCCGTCAACCGCCTGCCGGTCGTCGGCGCCGTCATCACCTTCCTGTCCAACGTCAGCAGCATCATTGAGGTCATCACCAACGTCATTGACCAGGTCGGCCGGTTCATCCCCCAGTTTGGCAACAACACCGCCGAGGCCGATCCCACGGTGCTGGAGCTGGGCCAAAGCTCTGAAGTTCTCATGTTGGTCGAGCTGCGCGTGCTGGCCAACGCCTGCGACCAGGCTGGAAACGATTTGATTGGCGCCATCGTCGACAACCTTCAGGAGAGCCTCACCAACGTGATCATCAACGGCATCCCCTTCCTGGGCAACTCGCTGGGGTTGGGCGTGGACCGCGAAGACCTGGGCTTCATCGAAGGGCTCATCGTTGACGCCGTGGACTCTTTCTCGGGCTCCATCATTGACGCGCTGGGGGTCGAGGAGGCTCTCCAGGGGCTTTTGGGGCGGCTGTGCGACTTTATTGGCGGCGCGGACCCGGTCCTGAACCTCATCCCCGAGGTGGACTTCTCCTGCGGCGGCAGCGGCAACGTCTTCAACTGCGTTGAGGCCTGTCTGGGCACGGTGACGGCCAACGCGACGGTGGAACTGTGCGGCGAACCTCGCGAGGCGGCCACCAACATCACCTGCCAGTGTGAGAGCAACTGTGATGAGGCTGGGGCCCGGATTTGCAATGGCAACACCGTGGTCGAGTGTCAGGAGGTCGCCCCGGGCTGCCTGCAACTGCGCGACGTTGAAGAGTGCGTCGATCCTGAAGAGTGCATCAACGGCGTCTGCGTCGATCCCGACGCCTGCAACGCCGGGACCTGCCCCAACGGTTGCTGCGACGCCGACGACAACTGCGTTGAGTTTGCCGACCAGTCCGAGGTCGCCTGCGGCAGCGGCGGCAACGCCTGCTTTGTCTGCTCCGGCGATGACCCGGTTTGCAACCAGGGCGTCTGTGAAGAGGCCGGCGGCGGTCAATGCAGCTGCAACACCCCCGGCGTGGTGTTTGAGGTCATTGATGGCTGTGACCCTGATGCCTTCCCCGACGCTCGCGAATGCTCCGGCTTCCGCTCGCTCTTCTGCTTCAATGACGACGCCGATCCCGATGACCCCCGGTGTCAGTTCACCCCCGAGAGCGACGAGGCCTTTGAAAACAACCTCTTTGACGACGGCACCCAGTTCTCGGCCTTTGACTGCACCATCCGCGTCAACTGCCCCTGAGTGAGCTCGTCCTTGAGGTGCTGTGTGAACTCCATCACACAGCCCCCAGTTCGCCCAGAAAACCGCCGTCTCCATCTTCCTCGCCGAGACGGCGGCCAAAGCGCCGACTGCGGCCTTGCGTCTGTTCTTTGTGTGTAGGCGCGAGGCCGTGTTGGTTGTGTCTCCAGCGCGGTGTATGCTGTCGTTCTGAGACTGACCTCCACCACGGTGCTGACTCCCCCATGATGGATTTTCCTGCCCGCGTTGATTCTGGCCCCGTTGTGGGCCGATTGGCCCCGACCCCGTCTGGTTTGCTGCATCTGGGCAACGCGTGCGCGTTTGCGGCGGCGTGGCTTTCGGTGCGGGCCAAAGGTGGCGAGCTGCTCTTGCGCGTGGAGGATGTGGACACGACCCGGGCGCGTCGGGCGGTGGAAGACCAGTTGCGGGAGGATATGGCGTGGTTGGGGTTGACGTGGGACCGTGAGGTGCCCCGTCAATCCGAGCGCGATTATGGTCCGGCGCTGGAGGCTTTGGGAGAGGCGGTCTACTTTTGTGAGTGCACCCGAGCCCAGATCCGCGCCAACGGCGGCGTTCACCCCAACGAACTGTGCAAGGCGCGCCAGAGCCACCAGGGGGCGGTGCGGTGGTCGGTGCCCGAAGCGGGGCAGGTGGCGTTTGAGGATCGGCGCTGGGGGCGGCGCGTGGTGACGCCGGGAGAGTTTGGGGACCCGGTGTTGCGCCGCCGCGATGGGATTTTTGCCTACACGCTGGCGGTGGTCGCCGACGACATCGCCGACGGTGTCACCGAAGTGGTGCGCGGGGCGGATTTGCTCGATTTCAGCGCCTTGCAGTCGCTCTTGTGGAGGGCACTGGGCCACGAGCCGCCAAGTTGGCTCCACGCGCCGCTTTTGCTGGGCGGAGACGGGCGCAAGCTGTCCAAATCGCATGGTTCGCTGCATATTGGAGCCATGCGAGAGGCGAGCTGGAGCCCGCGCGACATCTGGCGGCTCCTCCTGCCCATGTTGGGCATCGACGGCGCTGAAACATTGCCCGAGGCGGTGTCGGCCTTCAAAGCTGACGGCGGCGCGCTTGGCCCCATTGGCATGGACTTGCCCGTCGACGCGGCCTGTCCAGCGTCTTCGGAAGGCGTGGCGTGGTCCGAGGTGCAGTAAACCGGTCGGGCCGAGGTCGCGTTCAAATCACGCGGGTCCGGGGGCGCGCCCCCGGCGGGGGTTTGGGGGCTGGCCCCCATCCGAGAAGGCCGCCAAACCATGCAACTTTGGGCGCCAGTGTGCGTCCGGTAGAGCAGAGCAAACGCAGATCAAGCCCCGAACCTGTCGATAATCAGGGCAACCAAGAGACCAGAAAAGAGGTGAGACGATGGCCAGAGCGCCAAAATACTGGGACAAAAAGGGTCGCCCGGGGCCCTGGGATGCGATCGTGATTGGTTCGGGCATGGGCGGGATGACCACCGCTGCGATGCTGGCCAGGGCAGGGCGGCGCGTGCTTGTCCTGGAGCAGCACTATGTCCCTGGGGGTTTTACGCACGCGTTCAAGCGCAAGAAGTACCACTGGGATGTGGGCGTGCACGCGGTGGGTGAGGTGACGCCGCACAGCATGACTGGCCGTCTCTTGCAGTCTTTGACGGGCGGGCGCCTGGAGTGGGTGTCTTTGGGGCCGGTTTACGACGAGTTTTACTTCCCTGACGACTTCCGCATCGACTTTCCCGACAGCCCCCGTCAGTTCCGCGACAACCTGGTGGAGGCTTTCCCCGAAGAGGAGAAGGCCATCGACGCCTATCTGGAGAAGGTCCGGGACGTGGCGGCGGGGATGAAGGGCTACTATATGGCCAAGGCCACGGGGGGCAAGGTGGCCTCGGTGGCGGGGGCGTTGTTGGCCCGCAAGGCGCAGCAGTATCTGGAGATGCGCACCCGCGACATCATCGCCGAGTTGACCGACAACCCCCGGCTTCAGACCGTCTTTGCGGCGCAGTGGGGTTATTATGGTTCGCCGCCGAGCCGCTCGTCGTTTGCGATTCAGGCGTTGGTGGTCAAGCACTTTATGTGGGGTGGGTATTACCCCCGGGGTGGTTCGGCGCAGATCGCGCGAGAGCTGCTGCGCACGGTGGCCGAGGCGGGCGGTTGGACCCGGATTCGGGCCGACGTGCAGGAGATCTTGGTGGAGGGCGGCAAGGCCGTGGGTGTGCGCTTGGCGGACGGCGAGGAGATCCGCGCGCCTCGGGTCTTTTCGGCGGCGGGGGTGGCGGCGACGGCGTCGCGGCTTTTGCCTGAGGCCTATAAGGAGAAGAAGTGGGTGCACGACGTGAAGTCGCTTACGCCTGCGTCGGCCCACGTGTGTTTGTACCTGGGGCTCAAGGGCGACATCCGCAAAGCGGGCGCCGGGGCGGCCAACAAGTGGTTCTACCAGACCTGGGACACCGAGGTGGACGTGTGGGACATTTCCAACCCCGATGCGCCTGGGGACGCGCCGATCCTCTATTGCAGTTTCCCGTCGCTCAAGGACCCCGAGCACGATCCAACCGAGGCGCAGTACCACACCGGCGAGGTGGTGACCTTTGTGTCGTGGGATGCGTTTGAGCCTTGGTTGGGGACGGATTGGCAGAAGCGCGGGGATGATTACCTGGCGTTTAAGAAGAAGCTGGAGAAGAGCTTGTTGGAGCAGTTCCTGCGCCACATGCCCGAGCTTGAGCCAATGTTGGACCACGTGGAGCTGTCCACGCCGCTGTCGACGGACAACTTTTGCCGTCCGATGCGCGGCTCGATCTACGGCCTGGAGCCGACTCCCGAGCGCTTCAAGACCCAGGCGCTGCGGGCGGTGTCTCCGATCAAGAACCTCTACTTCTCGGGCTCCGAGGTGGCCTCTGTGGGGGTCATGGGGGCGATGGTCGGCGGGATGCTGGCGGCGGTGGCGGCCGAGCCAGTTGCGGGCATGCGCATGATTCGGGGTTTGGGACGGCCCTGATGGCGTCAGACACCACAGAACTCGCTTGCAATAGCGCTGCTATGGCTGCGCTCGTCCTG
>CAKZKQ010000324.1 GCA_937123825.1 uncultured Pseudomonadota bacterium | reverse complement strand
CTGTGGCCTCAAAACCGGCCGCCAAAAGCTCAAAGCCGCCTTCGGTGTCGTTGATGAGCACGCCATCGACGTCATCGGCGCTGATGAAGACGATGTCGGGGTGTGTATCGCCGTTGAGATCGCCGGTGGCGACGTCGGTGATTTGAGTGGCCTCCTGGGTGAACGCGGCGGC
The DNA here is from genome assembly GCA_937123825.1 of uncultured Pseudomonadota bacterium. Classification (GTDB taxonomy): domain Bacteria; phylum Myxococcota_A; class Bradymonadia; order Bradymonadales; genus CAKZKQ01. The sequence continues at coordinate 29,477 of CAKZKQ010000324.1, read as the reverse complement.
GAAGGTGCCATCGCCGTTGTTGAGGAAGGTGCTGACGCCATTGACCATGGCCGCGACCACATCCAGATCCCCGTCCTGGTCCAGGTCGGCGGTGGCCAGCGCCCGGTGCTCGCCCCAGGAGAAGTTTGAGACTCGCTCAAAGGCCGCGCTGCCGTTGTTTTGCCACACTTCGATGGCCGAGCCGTCGGTGGCGATGATGGCGTCGAGGAAGGGGTCATCGTTGGCGTGGATCAGGACGACGTCCTGGGTGTTGTTGCCGGTGTTGAGAGCGTTGGGGACGTTGGTGAAGTTGCCCGCGCCGTCGCCCAGCAAGAAGACCTCGGGGTCGCTGGTGGAGGTGACAGCCAGGTCCAGGTGTCCGTCGTTGTTGAGGTCGCCGACGGCGAGCGCGTTGACGGTGAACTGGCCGGTGTCGATGTCGCTGGGGGCGGTGCTGATGCCGATGTCCTGGCAGGGGTCGCCCACGTCGCAGAGGCCATCGAGGTCGATGTCGTCGCCGTCGTTCAGCGGGGCAAAGGTGCCAGAGGCGCAGTCGTCGCACTGGTCGCTGTCGGTGTCGAGGCAGACGAGGGCGTCGAGCGGGTCCTGGTCCTGCGCGTCGAGGATGGTGTCGTTGTCATCGTCGTCGTCGCACTGGTCGCCTTGGCTGTCTCCGTCGGTGTTGCGCTGGTCGGTGTTGGCATCAAAGGGGCAGTTGTCTTCTTCATCAACGACGGTGTCGTTGTCGTCGTCGGTGTCGCACTCATCGCCCTGGGTGTCTTGATCGTTGTTGGCTTGATCGGGGTTGTAGGTTGAGGGGCAGTTGTCGTCGTTGTTGAAGGTGCCGTCGGCGTCGCGGTCGGGGACGCACTCAAAGGTGGTGCCCTGGCAGGAGCAGACCTGGGTCTGGGCCGAGCCGACTTCGTGGGCTCCAGCGTCGCAGCGCCGGGTGCGGGCGACGCCTCGGGCGTCTACGGTGTGGCGTTCGGTGCCGCAGTGGCTGTGGCGGTTCTGGGTGATGCCGACGGTGTTGGGGCGGACAAAGTCGATGGCGATGCCGCCAGCGTTGGGCGCGTGGGTGGGCACCGGGCCGCCGTTGTCCTTCAGTTCCATGTCGATGAGGGATTCGGGCGAGCCGGGGTTGACGGCGTTGTTGCCACCGCAGGGCAAGCCGGTGCAGCCGTTGGGGCTGCCAAAGGAGCCCACCACGCTGTCCTGGCCGCCGGGGTTGCCGCTGCAATCAAAGGTGCCGTTGTTTTCTTCGTTGGTCAGGGTGTTGCCGGTGATGATGGAGGCAAAGAGTTTGAGGCCAAAGCCTGCCTGGTGGATGCCGCCGCCTTCGACCCCGGCGCTGTTGCCCACGATGGTGAAGCCCTCAACCTCAAGGCCACAGCAGTTGGATGTGTAGAAGAGGCCGCCAGCGCGCACGCCTGCGTGGTTGTTGCTGATGGTCCAGTTGGTGACGTAGCGGAAGCCGTTTTCGTGGGTTCCGGAGCGAAGGAAGGAGATGCCGCCAGCCTCGTGTCCAGCGACGTTGTTGTCGATGGTGTTGCCGTAGCCCGAGGGTCTGACAGCCACGATCATGATGCCGCCGCCGCTGCAGTAAGCTTCGTTGCGCGTGACGCGCACGCGGTTCATGGTCAGCGAGCCTTCGCGCTGCCAGTAGGCGCCGCCGTCGACGCCCAGTTCGTTTTCAAAGTCAAAGCCTTCACCATTGAACCAGTTGTCGGCACAGACGGTCTGATTGGGGGTACGTCCACCGGTCAAGGTCAGGTCTTCAAGGACAATGTCGATGCGGCGGTTGATGACATGGATGATGCGGTCAGTGCCGTTGCCGTCGATGATGGTCTGATCGGTGCCCGCGCCTCGGATGGTGGTGGAGCTGTGAATGTCGAGGTCGCCGGTCAGGGAGGAGTTTTCGTTGGGGCCGACCAGATCGAGGGTGATGGTCCCAGCGGGCAGGATGATGACGTCGGCGTCGCTGCCGCGCAGGCAGTCGCCTCGGGTTTCGTCTCGGTCGCTGTTGGCGTTGCGGATGGCTTCGCGCAGGGTGCATTGGCCGTCGCCAGCGATGAGGTTGTCCTCGGTGCTGTTGACGATGATGTCGGTCGAGCAGCCTTCGACGTCGAGGACGTTGCAGCCGCAGTCTCCGGGTTCGATCTTTTCGGGGTCGCGCGGGCAGAGATCGTCGCAGTCGGGGGTGCCATCGCCATCGCCGTCGCCCTCGGGTTGGCCGCAGCCGCAGACCCCAGGAGTGGTCTTGGCCAGGTCGCCGGGGCACTCATCGTCGCAGTCGGGGGTGCCGTCGTTGTCGGAGTCGGTCTCGACTTCACCGCAGCCGCAAAACCCGGGGGCTTGTTTGCTGTTGTCTTCGGGGCAGCCATCGACGCAGTCCAAAGCGCCGTCGGCGTCGCTGTCGCCTTCGTCTGGTGTGCCGCAGCCGCAGACGCCCGGCGCCAGCTTGTCGGGATCGTCCGGGCAGAGATCCTCCGCGTCGTTGTTGCCGTCATCGTCGCACTGGGGGTTGTTGGGGTCGGGGCATTGCGGGTCGTTGTTGCCGTCATCGTCCAATTCAAGACGCTGGCAGAACCCATCCAGGCACCGGTCGCCCACTTCGCAGTCAAAGTTGCCACTGCATGCCCTGTTGTAGAGCGCGGAGTGGTCGGGCAGGCACCCCGAGGCGCCCCAGAGCGTCCCCAGGCATATCATTGTCGCGAGCCACCAGATGGGTTGCTTCGTCATGGTTCATTCCTCATCGCTGGCGCCAATGCAGTCTGGCGCTGGCCCGTTCATTGCTCATGATGGGGTAAGCAAGAAAAAGGCCTGAATCATGATAGACGATTGAGGCCGTTTATGCCTGTGATAAGAGCGTTCAGAGGGCACAAAAGGAAACATGGATGCACCCATATTGTCCAATCGAAGTTCAATTGGACAATATGGGGAGGCACCGGAGTGTCCAACGGGCCAGAGCGTTGACCGATGTCCCTACGCGGCCTGGGGGCCGTTGCTTGCCTGGGCGCGTTTTTGGGCCGCCAGGTGTCCCACGCGAACAATCCAGCCGATGATGGCTGCGTTGACGGCAAAGAAGATCAAGAAGAGGATCAGGCCGCCTTGTTCGAGCGCTTTGGCGTGGTGCTGGGCCAGGGCGACCATGTCGTTTTGGCTCAGGCGGACGGCTTCGCGGGCGACGGTGGCACCGGTGATGGCCAGCCCCGAGCCTGCGCTGGCCAGCCAGAGCGTGTGGCGCTCGATGGCACCTTTGCGGGCGATCATGGCCCAGGCGGCGACCTGAGCCACGCCGCCCACCAGCGCCGCGATCAGCCAGGGCAGGCCCAGCGCGCCGGTCATGGCGTCGGTGGCAGACTGGGGCAGGAGGGCAAAGGACCACGCCCCACACCCCGCCGAGAGCGCCAGACCGACCAGCGCCACGATGGCCAGACGTCGGTCATCGACGGTGTGGGCTTTGAGGTCCACGCCCTCATGGCGGCGCTGCCACAAGAGTTGCCAGCCAACCAACATCGACATGGTCGGCAGCGCGCCGGTGATCCAGATGCCCAGGCGCGGCAGCAGGACGTTGCTGTAGTAGAAGAGCTTGCCCTGGCTGTAGAACTCGGGCCAGACGGCGGGCTGCTGGCTCAGCAGGTGGTTTTCGGTCCACGAGTATCCCACAAAAAGGAAGCACAAGAGCGCCGCCGGGCCGACCAGGCGGCGCAGCCATGCGGGTCCCTGGCTGATTTTGTCGCTCTTTTGCAGGTAGAGCAGGTAAAAGCCCACGATCAGCACCGGCAAGATGAGCATCCAGCGGTGAAAGAGCAGCAGGTTGGCCGAGTAGAAGGCCTCTTTGTAGAGGATCTGGATGAAGAGCAGCGGCGCCACCCCAGCGGTGATGGCCACCGAGAGCCCCACGGTGAGCCAGTCGCCAAGGAGCCTCGCAGCGGGGCCCTTGTTGGGACTGCTGCCGAGCGATGAGGCGGCCAGATAGCCCGTCCCGGCCACCACGTAGTTCATAAAAATGACGTGGGAGACGAGCGTCACCACATAGAGGGTCAGGTAGAGGGCCGTTGGGCCAGGGAAGCCAAAGGGAAAGAGGGTGTTCATCGTTTGGCCTCCTTGCGCTGGCGCGCTTTGCGCATGGCGGGCTCTTCGCCCGGCGCGGTGCCCGCGTCTTTGAGCATCTGCTCGATGCTGGCCATGACGGCAGGGTCGTTGGAGATGGGCCACTGCTCGGGTTCGTCTTCGACCATCCAGCGCGTCAACTGGACCAGCGCCTCCAGCTCGGCGGCGTTGCCCGCAAAGGGCGGCATGAAGGCCTTGGTGTGCTGGAGTCGGGCGACGTTGAGGCGCTGCTGTTGCGGGCTCCAGGTCCCCATCAGGTGGAGGACGCCGTTGGCGCCGCCCAGCGTGTGGCAGACCGAGCACTGGAAGCGGTAGACCTTGGCGCCGAGGCGAAGCTGGTCGTTGGGATAACGGGCGTCGTCGGCCAGCGGGTAGGGGTCGTGGGTCACCGAGCCGATCTGGCGCAGCGAAGCGACCTCATCGGGGGCGATGGCGTTGGAGTAGAGGGTCTGGCGCACCGTAAACGGCTTGCGCACGCCCTCTCTGACAAACTCGCCGCCCGCAGTCGCGCCAAAAGCCAGCGCGCACAGGAGCACGGCGGTGGCGATGCTGATGGACATCTTGCGCCACACCAGCCAGATGGCCGCGTAGGCGCCAAGGAGGGCCGAGGCGCCGATGGCGATCATCAGGAAGTTGGTCATCACGGCGCTGCCGCCCAGCGCCCAGGCGCGGCTGTCGGCCGGGATCACCGCCATGAACCACGCGCCGATGACCGGCATCAGCGCCATCGGCGCCAGCAGGTGGGCCGCCTTGCCGATGAGGGTGCGGCGGTCGTCGTCGGAGATCTTCATGGTGTTGATGACCACCATGGCCGCCAGGCTCCCCAGCGCCATGCACACCAGCGTGCGGAAGATCAAAGAGGGCCAGAAGCTGGGGTTGAAGAAGCCCGCCCAGATGTCGCCGTTGTCCACCCACTGACCGGGGGTGAGCTGCCAGGAGAGGATGCCGTTGATCCAAAAGAGGCTGAACCAGGACGCCACGCTGTAGAGGACCAGCAGCTTCATCCGCATGGCGTCTTCGAGCACGTCGCCGTAGCGGTAGAAGGCGTAGCCTGCGGCGATCTCCAAGCTGAAGAAGGTCCACTCGATGGCCCAGAGCCAGTGAAAGGTGTCGACCATCATGCCGATGGTCCTGGGGCTGACCTGAATGGACGTAAACCACATGCCCACGCCTGTCAGGGCGCCAACGACAAAGCTCACCAGGACCAGGGCCTTGAAGTAGCCGTCGAGGAACTTGCGCCCCTGTGGCAGTTGGCCCCGGCTTTGGAGCCATTGGAAGTAGCACATCAGCATGCCGCCGCCGATGGCAAACTGGGCCAGGAAGACGTGGAATATGCCCAGCCCTCCGATGGCCATGCCCTTCATCATGGGACCGTAGTCCTGGATGGGGTAGTAGGTGATGGTTTCGGGGAGGTTCATGGGGTGAACGCCTCCTTTTATCTTCGAGTCCAGGCCTTTGGGCACAGACTCTGGGTCAGGTGGGGGATCCCACGCCGTGCGGATGTGCTGTGGGCGCGTCCGCTTGGAAACCAGCGATTTGGGTGGCCTGCACGGAGCCCAGGCTTTTGAGGCGCGGCGATGGCGCCATGAAAAGGTTTGGGGCGTTTGTCACGCAGGCCAACAAGCGCGCTTGGCAAAAGCGCCCTATCCCTGGTTTTGGCGTGGGGTTGTTGTGGAACAGTATGGTTGCAGATTCACGTCCGTCTCCAGACCTCCTGCTGTCGGGCCTCATCCAAGAGGGTCAACGACGACCGTTTTTTGGAGAGGTCCGCTGGGGTGATACCGGCCCGTTGGGGGATGTGAGCCGGTATTTGAACGCGCTGGCCGATGCTGGGTGAGTGTGTTCCAGCCCGTTCACTGGAGCAGACAAGCTGACCCCAGGTCTTATGCCCATAAATTGCCCTTTCTGGGACATCTTTGGTTGGGTTTTGGATGGGGGCGGTGTGGGCTGGTTTGCTGGCGTTGAGGTCGGGCTTGTGTCAGGCTTGTGCGGCAGTGAACGGGCACACCCCGATGGACGGACAGGGAGGGGCGATGAAGAGCGCAGAGCCGTTGCGGGCCAGCCGCACGGCGCAGATGGTGGCGGCCTACCGGGCCAGGGCGATGGAGAGTTGGCCGCAGCTTTGCCAGGATCCCTGGGCCAGGGCGCTGGCTGGGGATGAAGGCTTTGAGGTCTCGCGGCGCTTTGACGCCGCTTTTCCCCACATGACGCTTTGGATCGCGGTGCGGACCGCGTCGATTGACCGGCGCGTGTCTGCGCTCCTTGACCAGGGCGTGGCCCAGGTGGTGGTCTTGGGTGCGGGGTTGGACTCGCGCGCGACCCGTCTGGCACGTCCTGGTGTGCGCTTCTTTGAGGTCGACCAGCCCGCCAGCAGCCGGATGAAGCAGGAGCGCGTGGCGGCGCTGGGCAACTACCCTGTCCAGGCAGCCTCGTATGTGACGTGTGATTTTGACGCGGGCGAGGACTTTCTGGCCTCGCTGCTCGGCGCCGGTTTTGAACCCCAGGAGCCAGCGATCTTTGTTTGGGAGGGGGTGACCTACTACCTCAGCGAGCAGGCGGTGGTGGGCACGCTGGAGCGTTTGGGGCAGGGGATCTGCGCTGACTCGGTGGTGATCTTTGACCACTTTGGCAAGCGGATGATCCAGACCGAGCGCCTTGATGGTCAAGCGCTGGACACCACCCGTGCGCTGGCCAATGAGGGCGAGCCGGTGAAGTTTGGCGTCAACAACCCGGTGCCGATGCTGGCCGAGGCTGGTTTTGCGCAGGTTCGCCAGGATTCCTTTGAGGCGCTTTGCCTGGCGTTGACCGGCACATATGAGCGCGAGCGCATGTTTCGTTTTCAGTGGTTGGTGCAAGCCAGCCCCGCCAGAGAGCTGCTTTTTTAATGGTCAGGGTCTTTGTTGAGCCCACCGGGCGGCGGATCGAGCCTTTTGGCGATCCCCCCGGCGAGGCGCTCATCCACAATCGTCCGCTCTCGGCGTGGCAGCGCGATGCATTTGACGCGCTGGGGCTTGAAGTCGTCGCCGAGCCCCCACAAGGCCAGCCCCATCTGGTCATCCCCGACACGCTCTACACCAACGCCAGCGCGCTGAAGAAGTTCCTCGACGGCGCCGGCGGCCAAAACGCCGTCCTCGTCCTCAAGGAGTCGCTCTTTGGGCAATACACCTCGCCCATTCAGCCCGACCTGACCCACATCGACTCGGGGTGGCGCTTTGAGAAGGTGCGCTTTGTGGGCGCCGACCCCAACGCGCCGGTCAAAGAGGTGGTTGTGGACCCCGAAGAGAAAGAGGTCCGCATCCCCACCCCGGCCTACTATATGGGCAAGGACAAGCTGGAGTTGGGGCTGCCCAAAGACCCGGTGATGACCATCCACCACTGGGTCCATGTGCTCTGGGCCAACCAAATCGCCTGGGCCGTGGAGGCATTGGCGATCCCCAAATGGCGCTGGACCGCGCGCGTCATCTGGGCGGCCATGCGCGCCATGTCGCTCAACAAGTACCGGATCCTGAACAAGCTCAACCGCATCGGCAAAAACTGCGACATCCACCCCACCGCCGTGGTCGAATACAGCGTGTTGGGCGACGGCGTCAGCGTCGGACCCCACTCTCGGGTGCGGTTTTCGGTTCTGGGCGACAAGGTGTCGATCCTGGGCGGCAGTCAGGCGCTCTTTTCGGTGCTGGGCAACAACGCCATCATCGGCGAGACCTCCACGCTCAACTTCAGCGTCCTCTACCCCGAGGCGGTGGCCAACCAGGCCATCATGCAGCTCTGTGTCATGGGCCGCCGCGCTGTGACGACCCGGGGCAGTCTGGCCATTGACCTGAACTTTCACCAGGACATCCGCGTCCCGCTCGACGGCCAGTTTCACAACACCGGTCAGCGGACATTGGGCAGCGCTTATGGCCATGGCGTCAAGGTCGGATCTGGCGTCTGGATGTCCAGCGGTCGGATGCTCCCCAACGACGCCTTTGTCATTCAAAACCCCGACGACATCATCCGCAGGATGCCCAAAAACCTCGAATACGACGGGCCTTTGATTGTGGATACAGGAGCGCTGGTGCCATGGGGAAAATGACCGCGCCCATGCTGGCCGCTGCGGCGCTGGCCATGTTGGCCACTGGCTGCGGTGATGATGCTCCCCAAACACAGCCCATCGACGCGGTGTTGACTGTGGTGGTGGAGGGTGCAGGGCAAGTTCGCCTGGACAATGGGCAGGTTTGCGAGGACCGCTGCCAGTTTGATTTCAATGACGGGCGGCGCGTGAGTTTGGATGCCGAGCCTTCATCGGATGACGGCACGGCGTTTGGCGGCTGGTCGGGTCACTGCGGTGGTTTGGACGATTGTGCAGTGACGATGGACAAAGACCGTCAGGTGACGGCCCACTTTGAGGGCGTCTGCCCTGAGCCGTGGGAAGAGTCGCTGGTGGGGGCCGAGGTTCAGGACGTGTCTGTGGGCGCGTTGGTGGTCGTGGCCGGGCGCTTTGAGGGGGTTTTGGAGGTCGGCGACCAGCGTTTGGAGTCCAGCGGCGGGGCCGATGGCTTTGTGGCGGCGTTTTCCAGGTCGCAGTGCGCTTTGCGCTGGTTGGTGCACGTTGATGGATCCGGCGACGACGACGTCACGGCGCTGACGCTGGACGCCAGCGGCAACGCCTATGTGTCAGGCCGGTTTGATGCTGGCGGCGCGCTGGCAGGGGCCGCGTTGGCGGAGGATTCGGGGGCGCGGGGGATTTTTCTGGCCAAGTTGGCCGGTCCCAACGGTTTGCCGCTGTGGTCCAGGACCATCGTGGGCGAAGATGAACTGGCCGTGGGTGGTGTGGCGGTGGGCGATGACCGCGCCGTCTTCTGGGCCGGGACTTTTGCGCAGACCGTGGACTTTGGCGACGGGCTGCTCTCCTCGCGCGAAGGGGGCAGCGATGTCTTTCAAGGGCGATTTGATTCGCTCGACGGGCGGCGGTTGTGGACGCGGCGTTACGGCAGCGAAGGCAGCGACCGGGCCACAGGTCTGGCAGTGACCGAAGACGGCGACCCGGTGGTCAGCGGCGATTTTGCGCAGGCCATGCCCACCGTTGAATTGGAAGCCCAGGGTCAGCGCGATGGGTTTGTGATGCGGATCTCGCAGCGCAACGGCGTGCCGGTGTGGGGCACGGCCGTTTCGGTCGCTGAGGAGACCTTTGGCGGCGCCGTGGCTGTGGCCGCCAACGAAATCCTGCTCAGTGTACAGGGCGAAGGCCAGTTTGCGGCGGTGCTTGAGGTCGAAGGCGGCCAGGAGCGCTGGCGGCTGGGGTGGGGCGGCGGCGTCAGCCCGACGCCTCCTGCGGTGGCTTTTGGCCAGGGACGCTGGTGGCTGGGGACTGCATTGTCCGACACTGCCCAGGTACCCGACACCCACGAGCCCGTCGGTCCCTCAGAGCTGGTCTTGTTGGAGTTGGACGGCGGCGCGCTGGTGGGCGCCCATTTGCTGGGCAACGATGACGTCGCCCAGGTGCGGGCGTTGTCTCCCCAGCCCGATGGGGCCCTGATGGTGGCCACCCAGCGGGGCGAGGACGGTGTGCTGGTCCAGGGCGGCTGGTAGGGTCTTTTGTCTGTTCAGACATGTTGGTATGAGCGCTTTTGGGGTTTGGGGGCGGTGATGGGCGCAAACGCGGGTTGAACCTGGGTCTTTGTGGTGCCAGCGCCCGGGCGTTGTTTGCAAACCGTGGCGACCTGGGGCAGGCTCCCGGCGACGTCATACCAAGATGCAGACGTCCGACTGACTTTGTGACTTTTGGGGCGGCCCTGATGGCGCTATAGGCCACAGAACTCGCTCGCAATAGCGCTGCTATGGCTTCACTCGTCCTGAGGCCTCTAGCATCCATCATTGCTCGCCCCAAACCTGTGGCTTATTGCTGAGAGCTTCGGCTGCTGTCATCCGTGATTGCTCGCCTCAAACCAAGCTTTTCGTCTGCACCTTGGTATCAAGGTGCGGTTGTGTCTGTTTTGGAGGACTGTGATGGTGCATCAGAAGAGGGCGGTGTGGGGTGCGTTGCTGGTGGCGGCGCTGGTCATGTTGGCTGTGGCCGGTTGCGGCAACAAGGGCGGCGACGCAAAGTCCGACGGCCCCAAAGGCGATGGAAAGCCCGGGGCCAGCGAGCCCGTTGAGATCTCGTTCTGGTACTCCTACGGCGGCAAGAACCGCGAGGTGACCGAGGCGCTGATCAAGCAGTTCAACGACACCCACCCCGACATCAAGGTCAAAGGCACCTACCAGGGGGATTACTTCGAGGCGCTCTCCAAGCTGCGCGTGGCGGCCCGCTCCAAGAGCGCCCCGGACGCCGCCCATGTCATCGGCGAGGCGCTGCCCCAGCTGTGGGAGGGCGGCTTGTTGGAGAACATGGAGCCGTACGCCTCGGGGGAGAAGGGTCCGAAGCTGGACAAAGAAGACATGATCCCGGCGCTGACCCAGGACGGTTACTTTGACTACATGGGTCAAGAGGTGCCGCTCTTTGCGCTGCCCTTCAACCGCTCCACGCCCATCGTCTACTACAACAAGCGCATGTTCAAAGACAAAGGTTTGGAGCCGCCCAAGACCTGGGAGGAGCTGCGCAGCCACGCCAAGGCGCTGACCGTGCGCGAAGGCGAGCAGACCAAGGTGTGGGGCTTTGAGGTGCCGGTGGATTGGTGGTTCTGGTATGGGCTGCTGCACCAAACCGGCGGCTCGCTGCTGAGCAAAGACGGTTCCAAGGCGGCCTTTGGGGGCGATGAAGGCCAGCGCGCCCTCCAGCTTTTGGTGGACATGACCACCGCCGACAAGAGCATGAAACACCCGCCCGGACGCGATTTTAACGCCTGGGAGGTGGCCAACACCGACTTCCTCAACGAAAAAACGGCCATGATCTGGACCAGCACGGCGTTTTTGGCCTTCTTCAAGGAGAACGCCAAGTTTGAGTTCGGCACCGCGTTTTTGCCCGGCGACAAGCGTCAGGCCGTGCCGACCGGCGGAACCTTCTTTGTGATGCTCAAGAAGTCCCCCGACGCCCGCAAGAAGGCCGCCTGGACCTTCCTGAAGTGGATGATCGACACCCAGCAGACCATCCATTGGTCCCAGAACACTGGCTACATGCCGGTGCGCAAGTCGGCCCTGGAAGACGCCAAGCTCAAGGCCTTCTACGACAAGAACCCCGACTACACCACGGCCATGAAGCAGCTTGAGCACGCCGTGCGCTTCCCGTTCTCGACCTCATTGCTTGAAATCCAGCGCAACCTCCTCCAGCCCAACCTCGAAGCGCCCGTGGTGGGCAAAGGCGAGGTGGGCAAGGTGCTGACGACGGCGCAGGGTGAGGCGGACAAGATTCTGGCGCGCAAGAAGAAGTGAGGTCAGGGGCCTTGAAGTGGGGCACGCAAAAGGCGCGCGAGGCGGCGCTGGGGTACGCGTTGGTGCTGCCCTCGATGGTGATCTTTGCCATCTTTTTCATCTACCCGGTGCTGGACGCGCTGTGGTTGAGCTTTCACCGCTGGGATCTGGCCACAGACCCGGAGTTTGTTGGCCTGGAGCAATATCAGACGCTCTTTGAAGACGAGGTCTTTGCCGACGTCCTGATCAACACCGCCCTCTACTCCGGCGCCACGGTCGCGCTGACCATGGGCGGCGGCCTCTTGTTGGCCGTCATGCTCAACCGCCGGGGGGCCTTCAGCACCTTCATCCAGGGCAGCATCTTCACCTCCTACATCGTCTCCTGGGTCGGCGTCAGCCTGCTGTGGATTTGGCTTTTGGACGCCGAATACGGCCTCGTCAACCACATGCTCGGCGCCGTGGGCATCTCACCCGTCGACTGGCTCGGAGACCCTGACGTGGCCCTATGGACGCTGGTCGGCGTCACCGTCTGGAAGATGGTCGGCTACGACATGGTGATCTTCCTGGCGGGCCTGCAGAGCATCCCCGAAGACCTCTACGAGGCCGCCGCCATCGACGGCGCAGGCCCCTGGCAGCGCTTCTGGCACATCACGCTGCCCCAACTGGCCCCCACGACCCTCTTTTTGCTCATCACCTCCATGCTGATGACCTTCCAGGGCTTTGACGTGGTGCGGATCATGACCCAGGGCGGCCCCGTGCACGCCACCTCCATCTACGTCTTCTACGTCTACGAGCAGGCCTTCGTCCTCTTCAAGGTCGGTTACGCCTCGGCGGCGGTCGTGATCTTCTTCATCATCCTGATGATCATCACCGCCATTCAATTCCGCTTCTTCTCAGCAGGCCGAAAGGGGGCAGGGGCATGAAAAGCGACGTCCACCCAACGCTGCGCATCGGCGCCATCGCGATTCTGGTGCTGGTCGCCGTGGTCGAAGTCACCCCCTACCTGTGGATGATCGCCACCAGCCTGATGACGTGGACCGAAACCACCGCCATCCCCCCCACCTGGTGGCCCGACACCCCCCAGTGGGCCAACTTCCAAGAGGTCTGGACCTCCGCCCCCTTCCTCGACTACGTCCTCAACTCCGTCTTCATCGCCACCGCCATCGCCATCATCCAGGCCCTCCTGTCCTGCCTGGCCGGCTATGCCTTCGCGCGCCTGTCCTTCCCCGGCCGCGACGCCCTCTTCTACGTCGTCCTGGCCTGCCTCATCATCCCCGCCCAGGTCCGCTTCGTCTCCATATGGCTCCTCCTGGACCAATTTGAACTCATCAACACCTACACCGCTCAGATCCTCCCCCACGCCGCCAGCGCCCTGGGCATCTTCCTCATGCGCCAAGCCTATCTGGCTGTCCCCCAGGAAACCATCGACGCCGCCAAGATCGACGGCGCAGGCACCTTCCGCATCATCTTCCAGGTCCTGATGCCCACCGTCGGACCCACCCTCATCGCCTTCCTCCTCTTCTCCTTCGTCTACCACTGGAACGACTACTTCTGGCCCCTGGTCGTCACCCTCGACGAAAGCGTTCGCCCCCTACCACTTGGCGTCGCCATGCTCCGAGAGCAAGGCACTGGCAGCCGCTGGCACCTCATCATGGCCGGCAACGTCATCCTCGTCGCCCCCCTCCTCATCGCCTTCATACTCGCCCAAAAACACATTGTTCGCGCTTTCACGCTCACCTCAGCCAAGTGAGCGGGGCTCACTTGGCGGTTCGGTTGCCGCGCTGCGCTTGGCTGCCCTTTCGGTTCGCTGCGCCGGCGCTGCGCTTGGCTTGCTTTTGGTTCGGTCGTTCGCTTCGCTCACTCCCTTGTGGTGCGCTCGCGTTGCTCGCTAATAGCAATTGCGATGAGTGGATCGTGCTTCGCTTCGCCGGATGGTGTCGTCATCTCGTCGAAAGTGCTTTCACTTCTCTGAGCTCGGATGAGCGGTGGTTGAGGCTTGTGGGGCTTTCCAAGGGGTTTGTGGTGGGTGGCTGAGGCTTGGAGGGTTTTCCAAGGGGGTGGCGGCTTTTTTGGTGGGGGATTGGGGAGTTTTCTAAGGGGGATGTGGCTGGGTTTGGGGGCGAAGGCGGGCGGCGAGAGCTCGCCTTGCCGAGTGGCGGTGGAATTTGAGGACCAACGTCGATGGTGGTGCTAAGGGGCGAAGGTGGGCGGCGACAGCCCGCCTCGCCGAGCGGCCTTTGAAATTAAAACCAGCGCCGTTGCCGCCACCAAGGTCGGCAGGAAGGCGAGCTGTCGCCGCCTATCCTGCCCCTAAATCAAGCAGGAACATCAAAGGGCCCAACAAGCCGCCACCACCCAAAAAGAAAAGGCCCGACAAGCCGCCAAAGCAGCCCATCCGGCCTCAAACTCTCTTGGAAAGCCTCACACAACCCAGCCGACGCTCACAGACCCATTGGAAAGCTTTCCAGCACCCTGCCAGCGCCCATTCGGCCCCCAAAAGTGAAAGCACTTTCGACGTGATGACGACACGCCCCGGCGAAGCGAAGCACGATCCACTCATCGCAAATGCCATAAGTGAGCAAAGCGAACGAACCACAAGGGAGCGCAGCGACCGAACCGAAAGCAAGCGCAGCGCCGCGAACCAAAAGGAAGCCAAGCGAAGCGCGGCGACCGAACCGCGAACTCGCAAATCTCACTCGCGCAGCGATGTGAGATCGCCGAGCGCAAGGCGCGCGGCAGCTGAGGCTGTGAGCGTTCGCTGGCGGACTTGGGTTTCGAGTTGGGGGATGAGGGGATTTTGGCGGATGCGGTCTTGGAGGGTGTCGTGGATGAGGGACCACATCCAGTGGAGGTTTTGGTCGCTGCGTCGGGTGTCCAGGGTGCCGTTGGCGGTGGATTGGGTGTGGTGGGTGGTGATTTCTTGCCAGACGGCGTCGATGTTGAGGTTGTGCAGGGCGCTGGCGGTCAGGACGGGGGGGAGCCAGGGGGTGTTTTTGGGGTGGAGGTGGCGCAGGGCGCTGCGGTAGGTGGTGGCGGCGCGCTGGGCGGCGGCGGCGTTGTCGCCGTCGGCTTTGTTGATGACGAGCATGTCGGCCAGCTCCATCAGGCCGCGTTTGATGCCTTGGAGTTCGTCTCCGGCGCCGGCGAGCATGAGGACGAGGAAGAAGTCGGTCATGCCTGCGACGACGGTTTCGGATTGGCCGACGCCGACGGTTTCGATGAGGATGACGTCGAAGCCGGCCGCTTCGCACAGGAGCATGGCCTCGCGGGTGCGTCGGGCGACGCCGCCGAGGGTGCCGCTGGTGGGCGAGGGGCGGATGAAGGCGTTGGGGTTCTGGCTGAGGCGGTTCATCCGGGTTTTGTCGCCCAGGATGCTGCCGCCGGTGCGGACGCTGGAGGGGTCGATGGCCAGCACGGCGACGCGGTGGCCGTTTTGGGTCAGGTCTTCGCCCAGGGCTTCGATGAAGGTGCTTTTGCCAACGCCGGGGACGCCGGTGATGCCGACGCGGTGGGCGTTGCCGGTGTGGGGCAGGAGGGTGCCGAGGACCTGCTGGGCTTTGTCCCGGTCCTGGGGGCGCGAGGATTCAATGAGGGTGATGGTGCGCGCCAGGGTGGGGATGTGGGCGTCCAGGACGCCTTGGACGTGTTCCTGGACGGTGAGGTGGCGACGGCGGCGTCTGCGGGCGGTCATCAGGGGCTCTCCTGGGGGTCTTCAAGATCGGCCAGGAGTTTGTTGAGCAGGTCCAGGGCGGCGACGCTGATGACGGTGCCGGGTCCAAAGATGGCCTCGGCGCCGGCGTCGTAGAGGGCCTGGTAATCTTGTGGGGGGATGACACCGCCGACGACGACCATGATGTCTTCGCGGCCCTGGTCGGCCAGGGCTTTGCGCAGCGCGGGGACGAGCGTGAGGTGTCCGGCGGCCAGGGAGCTGACGCCGATGATGTGGACGTCGTTTTCGGCGCCCTGGCGCGCGGTCTCGTCGGGGGTTTGGAAGAGGGGGCCGATGTCGACGTCGAAGCCCAGGTCGGCGAAGGCGGTGGCGATGACTTTTTGGCCTCGGTCGTGGCCGTCCTGCCCCATTTTGGCCAGCAAAATGCGGGGGCGGCGGCCTTCGAGGGCTTCAAAGCGTTCCACGGCGGCTTTGAGGTCGTCCATGGCGTCCTGGTTGTCGTCCTGGTTCAGTTCGGCGCGGTAGACGCCTCGGATGGTGTGGATGGTGGCCTGGTGGCGGCCGAAGACTTGTTCGAGGGCGAGGCTGATTTCGCCGACGGTGGCCTTGGCGCGGGCGGCCTTGACGGAGAGGTCCAGGAGGTTGCCGTCGCCGCGCTCGGCGCTGGTGGTCAGGGCCTGGAGGGCAGATTGGACGGCGGCGGGGTCGCGCTCGGAGCGAAGTTGTTCCAGGCGAGCAAGCTGGGCTTGGCGCACGGCGGTGTTGTCGACTTTGAGGACGGGGATGTCTTCGCGTTGGTCGAGGCGGTGGCGGTTGATGCCGATGACGGCCTGGCGTCCGGCGTCGATGCGGGCCTGGGTGCGGGCGGCGGCCTCTTCGATGCGCATCTTGGGGATGCCCTGCTCGATGGCGCGGGCCATGCCGCCGAGTTCTTCGACTTCGTCGATGTGGGTCTGGGCGCGGCGGACCAGTTCCTGGGTCAGGCGCTCGACGTAGTAGCTGCCGCCCCAGGGATCGACGCTGTGGCAGGTGTCGGTCTCTTGCTGGAGGTAGAGCTGGGTGTTGCGGGCGATGCGGGCCGAGAAGTCGGTGGGCAGCGCCAGGGCTTCGTCAAAAGAGTTGGTGTGCAGGCTCTGGGTGTGGCCCTGGGTGGCGGCCATGGCCTCGATGCAGGTGCGCACGACGTTGTTGTAGACGTCCTGGGCGGTCAGGCTCCAGCCCGAGGTCTGGCTGTGGGTGCGCAGGGAGCGCGATTTGGGGTTCTTGGGGTTGAACTTGGCCAGCATCCGGGCCCAGAGCAGGCGCGCGGCGCGCAGCTTGGCGACTTCCATGAAGAAGTTCATGCCGATGGCCCAGAAGAAGGACAGGCGCGGGGCGAAGGCGTCCACGTCGAGTCCGGCGTTGACGCCAGTGCGGACGTATTCGAGGCCGTCTGCCAGGGTGTAGGCCAGCTCCAGGTCGGCGGTCGCGCCGGCTTCCTGCATGTGGTAGCCGCTGATGGAGATGCTGTTGAAGCGCGGCATGTGGGCGCTGGTGTATTTGAAGATGTCGGCGATGATCCGCATGCTGGGCTGCGGCGGGTAGATGTAGGTGTTGCGGACCATGAACTCCTTGAGGATGTCGTTCTGAATGGTCCCGGCAAGATCTTTGGTGTCCACGCCTTGTTCCTGGGCGGCCACGATGTAGAGCGCCATGATGGGCAGCACGGCCCCGTTCATGGTCATCGACACGCTCATCTTGTCCAGCGGGATGCTGTCAAAGAGGATCCGCATGTCGAGGATGGAGTCGATGGCGACCCCGGCCATGCCCACGTCCCCAGAGACGCGCGGGTGGTCGGAGTCGTAGCCCCGGTGGGTGGCCAGGTCAAAGGCGATGCTCAGGCCCTTTTGCCCGGCCGCCAGGTTGCGGCGGTAGAAGGCATTGGAGGCCTCAGCGGTGGAGAACCCGGCGTATTGGCGCACTGTCCACGGCCGCATGACGTACATCGAGGCGTAGGGGCCGCGCAGAAACGGGGCCAGCCCCGGCATGGTCTCCAGATGATCGAGCCCTTCCAGGTCGCTGGCGCTGTAGTGGGGCTTGATGGCGATCTTCTCTGGGGTGTTCCAGCGCGCCTGGGCGGGGGCCTGGCCGAGCGCCTCTTGGGCGGCCTGGGCCCATTGGGCTTGGCCTGGGGGCTGGGCGGCGGTGGGGTCCACAAGGGGCAGGGCGCCAAAGTCGGGGATCTTGCTCATGGTCATCGCTTTTGTTTGGGGCAGTTGGTCCTGAACGATGTCATTGTCCAGGCCCCTCATTGCTACCCCAACCACGGCCCGATGCCAACCCATCTGCGGCCTTGCAGGGGGCGTGCGGGTCTGTCACTTTGGGGTCAGAACACACCGAACCGCGCGGATGCCCTGGTGCACTGGCCTTTGTGGAGGCAAGCCAGGGACGCAGACCCCAAAGAGAGGAGTTGGACGTTGCTGACACCATTTCAAAAGCGCAAGCTGACCCGACGCTTTCACCTCTATGACACTGGCCGCACGGGGGTGCTGCGCTGGTCGGACATGGAGCGGATGCTGGAGAACGTGCTGGAGCTTAGCGGCTGGTCGATGGACGCGCCCCAGCGCCAGAAGTTCCTCTTGCAGGCGCGCACGGGCTGGCAACTGATGACCACGGCGGCCGATGAGAACTTTGACGGTGAGGTTTCGCTCGAAGAGTGGCTGGGGTTTTACGAAGAGCTCTTCTCCAAGGCCGACCACGAGCCTGGGCAGCTGCCGCCGTGGCTGCTGGCCATGAGCGACCTGAGCTTTGACGCCATGGACTCCGATGGGGACGGCACGATCTCGTTTGAAGAGTATCGGGCGATCGTGAAGGCCTGGGGCGTGGGCGACAGCGACCCGACGGAGTGCTTTGAGCGGATCGACACCGACGGCAACGGCACGATCTCCAAAGAAGAGTGGCGCCAACTCAACGTCGACTTCTACCTGGGCGACGACCCCAAGGCGGCCAGCACCTGGCTGTGGGGCGACGTCTTCAAGAACTTCTTCAAGTAGGCGTTTTCAGGCGCTCACAACGCAAAAAAGCACCGGAACAAGACAGTTCCCGGTGCTTTTGGGTGCATTCAACCGCCGAAAAGACATCGGCTTTGATGTGTCATACGGGCGTCACTGAGGACGTTGGACATTCTGACACCAGTCGGCCATGCCGTCGTTGATGAGGCGGACGACAAGGTCATCGAGGCTTTGCACGTCGAAGTCTTCGGGGTTGACGTCGTACTCGGAGCCTTCGGAACCTTCGGAGCTGCCGTTGCCGCGGGTGATGAAGATGAAGTTGCCCTGGGTGTACTGGGCAAGCTGGCGGAACTGCATCTCGGCGACCTGGTCGCTGCCGCCGCTGGCGATCGGGTAGAGGGTGATGCCCATGACCGAGGCGTCGAGCATGGCCTGGTCGTAGGTGTACTGGGCGTCGTCGTAGTGGTGGGCCGGGGCGTCGGCGACCACAAAGGCCAGGCGCAGGGTGCTCTCGGAGCGCCAGTCCAGACGCCGCATGCCGTCGTGGAGGGCTTCGTTGAGGGCCTCGGGCATGTCGCCGCCGCCATTGGCCTCCAGGCCGTCGATGGCGCGCTGGAAGGCGGGCACGTCGCGGGTGAAATTGACGGCGTGGGTGACGTAGTCGTCCCCGCGGTCGCGGTAGTCCACCAGACCAAGGCGCAGGTCGGGGCTGTGCTCAGACTCCGAAATCCGGCCCGCGATCTCCGTGATGGTGTCCTTGATGCGGGCGATCTCGCCGCCCATCGAGCCGGTGGCGTCGATCATGAAGGCCACGTCCACCTGGCAGGACGCCAGCGCGGGCTGGGCGCCTTCGAGCGAGACTTCAAGCGTGTCCTGACCCTCTTCGAGCGCCGCCTGGGCAAAGTCCTGTCCGGCAAAGACCTCCACCGTGTAGATGGGCTCGTCGCTGCCGACCGCGCGGGGGAAGAAGGCGTAGCGTCCGTCACCGTGGCTGCGACCGGCGGCGACCACCTCTCCGTCACTCATCACGGCCACCAGCGCGTCCTGCACCGGGCGGCCCTGGTTGTCGGTCACGGTGATGAAGTGCCGCCGCGACACATCCATCCAGTGGATCATCGGCTCCTCGGGGAACTCCTCCAACACACTGTCGGTAAACTCCAAGAAGGCATCAAACAACTCGTTGTCGTCGATCTCGCCGCCCTCAAGGCCGCCGCCGTTGTTGGGGTCGGCGCCGGGCTCACCGGGAGGGGGGCCGGGAGCGGCGTCGTCGTCGGCAAAGCCTGCTTCGTCTGTGGCACCGTCGCCGGAGCCGCCACCATCGCCGGGGCGGCGCGTGTAGCTCTCTTCCACGCCGTCGCCGTCTTCCCAGCCGCCCACCGTGCCGCCGGGCCAGGACTCTTCCATCACGCCTGGGCCGGGGGTGGGGGACGTGCCGTCCAACTCCGATTGACAACCCACCGCCACCACCAACAAGCTCAAAACCAGAACACCCAGGACGCTTCGCATGTTACTTCTCCTTTGGACAAAACCTTGGTCGGGTCAAAGTCTTGGACCCACACGTTTGATTCTTGCTGGTGGACTTGAGCAAAGCCGGTGCCAGAGTCATTAAAAATGTGTCGATCCCGTGTTTGTCGTGCTTAAGCCGGGAAAGGTGTCCATTTGGAGGCCGCACGGGCGTGTGGGATGTTCATTTTGGGTCGAGGGGGCCTCAAAAATTTGAGGCCGAGGCAGTTTTTTGTGGCTCAAGGCCAGGAGCAAGGCTCAGGAGGGCGGTGGATGGAGCGCAGGACGTTGGGGCAAAGCGGCATCGAGGTGTCGGCTTTGGGGCTGGGTGCGGGTCAAATTGGTGATGGGCGGCTGGAAGAGGCCCAGGTTGAGCGCCTTTTGCACGCGGCGGTGGACATGGGGGTGACCTTCTTTGACAGCGCGCGTGCTTATGGGCTCTCCGAGGAGCGCCTGGGGCGTCACCTGGGTTCAAAGCGCGCCGACGTGGTCCTGTCCACCAAGGTGGGTTACGGCATCGAGGGTTTTCATGACTGGACGGGGCCCTGCATCACGGCGGGCATCGACGCTGCGTTGCAGCGCCTGCGCACAGACTGGATTGACGTGGTGCACCTGCACTCGTGTCCGCTGGGGACGTTGGAGTACGGCGAGGTGGTGGAGGCGCTCTGCGGGGCAATTGGGGCGGGGAAGATTCGGGTGGCGGCGTATTCGGGGGAGCGCGAGGCGCTGGATTATGCGGTGGCCAGTGGCCGGTTTGGGGTGGCGCAGACCTCGGTCAACATCTGTGACCAGCGCGGTTTGAGTGGGGCGGTGGCTGAGGCGCATCGTCGCGGGCTTGGGGTGATCGCCAAGCGGCCGCTGGCCAACGCTCCGTGGCGGTGGTCGCAGCGCCCCGATGGGCATTACGCCGAGGCGTATTGGGATCGGCTTGAAGCGATGGGTGGGCAAAAGATCAAGCCCGAAGGGATGGACTGGGATGAGTTGGCGCTGCGGTTTTCGGCCTTTGCGCCGGGGGTCACGACGGTGATCTGCGGGACGTCCAACCCGGAGCACCTGCGGCGCAACGTGGCTTTGGTGCAGCGCGGGGCTTTGCCGCAGGCCGATGCGGCGCGTGTGCGCGCGGCGTTTGAGGCGGCGGACGATGGCTGGGTGGGGCAGGTTTGAGCGCCCGGAGGCCATTCTAGGGCGACGGGTGTCGCCCCTTCACACAGCGTTTCAGGGAAAGAGGAACTGGGCGGTGCCAATCAGGCCGTCGCGCAGTGTGTAGCGGACCAGGACCTCGCCGTTTTGGTGCAGATCGCCGTCGCGCTCGTCGCGTTGCCACAGCTCTCGCTCGACCACGTGGGGGCCAAGGACAAGGCGCTCGGTGACGGTGGCCTGGACTTTAAAGCGCTCAAAGAGCCCGCCGTAGGCCTTGCGAAAGGCCTCCATGCCCTCGGTCGTGGGTTTGCCGTCGGCGTTCAGGACCACGATTTCGGGGTGGTAGCAGGCGCAAAAGGCGTCGATGTCGTTGTTGTTGTAGGCCTCAAGCTGACGCATGGAGAGTTGGACGATGGGGGCGGTGGTGTCGGTCATTTGAGGGCCTCCCAGAGGTCTTCGAGCAGCGCCAGAGCGTCGCAGCCCATAAAGAGGGCGTGGGTCATGCCGGCCTCTTGCCAGCGCTCCTGGTTGTCGCGGGGTTTGCCCGCCAGGATGATGCGCGTGGCGCCGGCGGCCTTGAGGGCGGAAAAGACCTCGGCGCCCTGGTCCTTGTAGACGGCGTCGCTGCTGCACACCACGGCCATGGAGGCGTTTGATGCGGTGAAGGCTGCGGCGGCCTCGGCGGCGGTGTTGAAGCCGTCGTTGGTGAGGATCTCAAAGCCGCCCGCTTCCAGGAGGTTGCGGGCAAAGGTGGCGCGGCCGGTGTGCTGGGCGATGGTGCCCATGTTGGCGCTGAAGATCTGAGGGCGCGCCTGCTGGTTGTGCATCAGGGCGTCGCTGCGGGCGCGCATGTCTTCAAAGGGCGCCGAGAGGCGCTGCGCCGGGGGCAAGGGGCGAGCGACTGGGTGGGAGCTGTTTTGTTCCGGCTTTCCCCACTTGGAAGCGATGGCTTCCAGGTCGATGTTGGCTTTGTCGATGGGGTTTTCGGTGAGGTTTGGGTACTGGCTGACGCCGATGATGGGGCGCTTTCGCCGGGCGACGTCGCGGCGGCGTTTGTCAGCGACGGTTTGGATCTGGTCGTGGACCCAGCCCGAGGTCAGCGCCTTTTGCATGCCGCCGGCCTGCTCGATTTGCTGGAAGAGGTCCCAGGCGCGGGTGGCCAGTTGGTCGGTGAGGTGTTCGATGGTCCAGGAGCCTCCGGCGGGGTCGATGACCCGGTGGAGGTGGGATTCCTGGGCCAGGACAATGGAGGTGTTGCGGGCGATGCGGCGGCTGAAGTCGTCGGCAGGCCCCAGCGGGGTGTCAAACGGGGTCGAGACGATGGCGCTGGCGCCGCCCACGGCGCCGGCAAAGACGCAGGTGGTGTTGCGCAGCATGTTGACCCACGGGTCGCGGCGCGTCAAAGCGCGATCGCTGGCCTCGGCGACCTGGTGGGAGGTGGGTTTGGCGACACCGCAGGCCTCCTGGATGCGGGCCCAGATGACGCGGGCGGCGCGCAGCTTGGCGATGCCGACAAAGAAGGCCGTGTCGACGCGGTGGTGGAACTCAAAGTCGGCGCAGATGGTGTCCAGACCAAGGCCGGTGGGTTCCAGAGCGCGCAGGTAGGCCACGGCGGTGGCGGCGGCGAAGGCCAGATCTTGAACCTCGTCGGCGCCCGCGTGGTGGTAGGCGCTGGTGTCGATGCGCACGGTGCGGCAGTGGTCGGTCTGGGCGGTTTGCTTCAGCCACTGGCCCATCTGGACCATGGCCTGCGGGAGTTGCTGGGGGTCACCGCCGTGGGCGGCGAAGGTGCCCAGCGGGTCAAAGCCAAGGCTGAAGTGGGCTTGTTCAAGGCTCTGGCCACGGGATTGGAGCAGATCCACCAGCCACTGGGCGGCTCGGGCAGTGCCGGCGCCGGCTTCGAGCGCCACGGGGGCTTCGTCAAGGCGCACGCCTTCCAGGGCGGCGGCCAGGGCCTGGGGGCTGTGGGCGGCCAGACCGTCTTGTCCAAAACCCTGGTCGGTGCCGCTGCGGGTGGCTTGGTCAAAGCGCAGCAGCAGGGCGTCGACGCCGCGCTCCAGATCATGGACGGCGTGTGCGGCGGTGGTCGTGGGGTCGGGGTGGGTCAGCCGCTGGCGCAGCTGCCAGCTTTGGCGGCTGGTGCCAAGGGCTGTGGCGCCCCGACGCAGCGTGCCTTGTCCGGGAAAGCCGCCGGGATCGCCCTGACCGGGCCAATCCTGCTGGGTGTAGAGCGGCTCGACGCGGATGTCCTGGTCGATGTGTTTGACCAGGCGCTTTTCAAAGGACGCACCTTTGAGGTCTTTGTCTACGCGTTGGCGCCAAGCTTCGCGCGTCACCTTTTCGGTCATGGTTCCCTCCCTTTAGGCCACACAATATCGGGCACTGGTATACCCCATCGGCGCGGCGCAGTGAACCATGACGGCGCACATCAGGGGGCGACTTCGGCGCAGATGTGGGTCCACTGGGCGCAGACGCCCTCCAGGTCAAGCTCCACACATTCAAAGAGGCACTGGAGCCCATCGCCGCAGTCATCGCTGTTGGGGTGGCACTCTCCCTGGGTCACCTCGGCGCCAGGGAAGACGCACGCGTTGGTGACGATGCACTGCCCGGCCAGATCCACGTCCCCGCAGGTCTCCACGCACTGGCCGTCGCCGCAGTCGGGGTCGTCGATGCACTCATGGTCGGTCTGGGGTCCCTGGGGATCTTCGGCGCAGATGTGGGTCCAGTGGGCGCAGTTGCCCTCCAGGTCTCGCTCCACACACTCCGCCAGGCACACCAGCCCGTCGCCGCAGTCGTCGCTGCCAAGTTCACACTCTCCCTGGGTCGTCAGCTCATCGACGATGCACTGGTCCTCGGTCACGCAGGTCCCGTCGATGTTGGCGTCCACGCAGACCGGCGCGCAGCGCTCGCCGTTGCCGCAGTCGGTGTCCTCCAGGCAGCGCTCTTCGGCGCGGCTGGGGTTCTGTGGGGGTTGGGGCTGGCCGCAGGCGCCTTCGCTGACGATGTTGGCCCCTGCGCTGGCGGCCTCACAGGCGTTGGCGTAGGTGGCGCCGTCACAGCCGCACACAGGGTCGGAGTAGGGGATGCAGCGGCTGGGTTTGGGGCGGCAGACGCCGGCGTTGTCAAAGCGGTTGCAGACCTTCAACTCGTCGTTGTGGTTGTAGTGGCAGTATTCGTCAGCGCCGCAGACGGTGCCCTCAAATTGGGAGCAGGTTTTGACCGGTTCTTGTTGGCAATCGATGTCAAAGTCAGGGCAGTAGTCGTCGCAGATGCCGTCGTCGTAGTAGCTGCCCTCCTCGTCGGCGCTGATGGCGCCGCGCGTGCAGGGGTCGTCGCTGCCGCAGTCGGGGTCGAGCGTCTTGCAGAAGGGATCGCAGAGGCCGTCTCCGTAAAGCCCCAACGCCTGGCACTCGTCGCTGGCGTCGTCGGCCTTGCCCGAGTCGGTGTTGCTCTGGCGCCTGGCCTCTTCGCGGGCCTGGGCTGCGTCGTTGTCCGGGGTGGGCTGTGGGGCCTCTTCAACGCAGGCGGTGGCGGTCAACACGAGGGACATCAGCACAAGAAGCTTCTTCATGGTCTCTTTGCTCTCTGGCAACAAACGGTGGTCTCACACCAACACGCCGTGCCCGTGGCGTGTCGATGGTGGAGGGCTAGAGCAAAGAGCGGGCCAGAGTGCGAACATAGTTCGCGTTTCGGTGTTTGCGGACTCGGTGTTTTCCTGTCTGGGGACAGAAGGCCCCACGGGGGTGGTCAGAGCGGTTGCGGGGTGGTCAGCGCAGTGGTCAGGCGGCCTGGGCGCCGCCTGGGAGCATGGTCGGGTTGTGGGAGAGCATCCATGACAGGGCTTCTTTGAGGCCGGTGCGGGCGTTGTGCTCAACGATGTCGCCGTGGGCCATGATGAGGCGCTTGAAGTCCCACTCGAAGATGCGCGCGGCGCTGGCTCCGGCGGCCTGCTTGTCTTTGGTGGAGAAGCGCACCAGACGGCTTTGAGCCAGCTTCTTCCAAGCGCCCGCCATGAAGATCAGCACCAGCTTGGACATCAGCCGGGGGCTCTTGTGGATGTTGAAGACCAGGTCCGTGACCACCAGCGTGGCGGAAGGTTTGTGAAAGAAGACGGTCTCTTGCATCCACGGGATGCCCTGGATGAAGCGTTGGTCCACTTCGGCACCCCACAGCCAGGCGTTGTCCTCGTCCAGGAAGGCGTCAAAGGCGACCTCGGGGCGTTTGTCGACCAGCGCTTTGGGGCCGTAGACGCAGGCATCGGGGTAGCGCTTGGCGCAGTCGGCCAGGTAGAGGTGGTGGAGGGCGTTGGGGGCCACGATGTGCTCCACGGGTCCCAGCGCTTTGAGGTTGGCGGCCAGGGCGTCGTCGATCGGCACCGGTGAGTGGAGCCAGAGGCCACCGCCGCTGAGTTTGATGACGGTCATGCGGATGGGAAAGTGCACGCCTCCGGGCATGAAGAGGTCGTCTTCGGCCACCCAGAGCTGTCCTTCTACGATGGTCTTGAGCATGTGGGGCCTCCTTGGGTTGTGTTGAGATGGTCAAGTGTGCTTGACTTTTATGTGGCAGATTTAGTCCTGCTGCGTTATTTAGTCAAGTGTTGTTGACTAATTTTGTTCAAGGAACCCTATGAAACCACTGCCCACCCCCGAAGAGCTGACCCGCATCGAAGCGGCCAAGCGCGCCAGCGTTGTCCAACTCCTCTTCAAGTGTGCTCGCCTTGCCAACGAAGAGGCGCTTGAGCGCGTGCGTCAAAAGTCCGGGGTCACCAACCTGCGCGCGTCCCACACCGCGCTCTTTCCGCACATTGATTTTGAAGGCACCCGTTTGACGGTGCTGGCCCAGCGCCTGGGCATCAGCAAGCAGGCCGTGGGCCAACTCGTGGGAGAGCTTGAGCAGATGGGGACCCTGGAGCGGGTGCCCGATCCAAGCGATGGCCGGGCCAAGCTGATCCGTTTTTCGGCCCAGGGGCGACGTTGGATGATGGAAGGGCTCGGCGTGCTCAAAGAAGTGGAAGAGGATTACGCCCAGAAGATTGGCCACGAGCGCATGGAGGCCCTCTACGATGCGCTCATTGCCTTGGAGCGCGTCTTGGATCCTCCCTCCGAGGCGTGAACCCAAGCCTGTTAGAACCCGAGAATCTAAATTTATCGACATTTATGAAGGGGTTATTCATCAAGTTCCCCGGCGACATGCCGTTCTTGTTATTTGGAAGACGAGTCGGACGTCGCAACCTTGCAACCAAGCGTGGATTCGGCTTTGGGACTCTGCTTGTGGTCTGTCGAGCGTCGGGTTTTCGTCAGGCAGGCACCAGCACAATTTGGGCGCCGTTCAGCGGCGGGGTTTGGAGGAAGTTCGATGAATATTCTGGTGGTGGATGACTCGCCGGTGGCGCGCAAGATCGTGCGGCGTTGCTTGAGCGTGGCTGGTTTTGGCGACGCGGAGATCGCCGAAGCGGGCGATGGGGTCGAGGCGATGGCGTTGCTGCGCCAGAGCATTCCAGATCTGGTGTTGACGGACTTGAACATGCCCAGAATGGACGGCGTGGAGTTGATGTGCCGCGTGCGGGCTTCGCCCAGGCTCCATGAGGTGCCGATGATCGTCATCAGCAGTCTGGTGGAGAACAACAAACAGCGCGAATTGTTGTCGCGCGGTGCGGCGCATCTCTTACCCAAGCCGGTGTCACCGGCGAGGTTGGGTCAATGCATTCGAGATGTCATGGGAGGGTGAAACGATGCTGGATGCCTACACATTGAAGGCGCTCTTGTTGGAGGCGGCCAACGACACGATCGGTTGTTTGTGTCTGTCGGCGGTGATGCCAGATTCCTGGTGGTGTCAGGGCGCCGAGGGGGTGGTCTGGTCTCAGATCGCGCTTTCGGTGCCGGAGCGCGGCGAGCTTGTGTTGATCAGTGATGTGGCCACGCTCGATGGCGTGGCCAGGATGTTGTTGGAGGAGTCTGAGCCGAGCGCAACCAGCCGCGCGACGGTCCTCAATGAATGCAACAACATGCTGGCGGGGGCGTTGTCGAGGATGTTGGCGCACGACGACAGGTTGCCCGTTATCAGCCTGCCCTACCACAGCGACAGGGGGCTGCCGAGGGTCAACGCGCCGCTTTACACGCAGCAGGCTTTGAGGTTGGGCGAGTATGGTCGGATGGCGTTGATGTTGGGGTTGTGGGAGGAGGCGTCATGCTGGGATGACCCGCGTGTGCGTTGATCCTGGATGGCCCAACGGTTGCGCGGCGGTCTGTCGAGTGAGCCCGATTTTGGGTGGGTTGGTGGTTGGCGCTGGGGTGGATTGGGGTTTGCCCTGCGCGGGGGACTATCTTTCTGTGTCGTGAATGGCTATATACGCGCATCCGTAGAGGGTGGACCGCACGACGACGGGTCCACACAAGAGCTGTACCAGGGTGAGTGCCATGAAAGACATACAGAACCAGGCGGATCACCGCCAGATTGACATTGATCAAGTCGGCGTCAGCGATCTGCGCTACCCGATCGTGGTCTGGGACCGCGACAACGAGCGCCAATCGACCGTGGCGACGCTCAAGATGTCGGTCAACCTGCCCCATCACTTCAAGGGCACCCACATGAGCCGCTTTCTGGAGATCCTCAACGAGCATCGCGGCGAGATGACCGTCAGGACGATGCCGGCGTTGCTCCATGACATGCGTCAGAAGCTCAACGCCGAGAGCGCGCGTGTGGAGATCCACTTCCCCTATTTCCTGGAGCGCGTGGCCCCGGCCAGCGGCGCCAAAGGCCTGATGGACTACGAGTGCTGGTTCCACGGCGAGGCGCGCGGGCAGGACGATGACTTTGTGCTGGGCGTGAAGGTGCCGGTGACGAGCCTGTGCCCGTGCAGCAAGGCCATCAGCGATTACGGCGCCCACAACCAGCGCGGTTACATCACCATTGAGCTGCGCATGAAGCCCGATGAGAACGGTGAACCTCAGATGGTGTGGATCGAGGACGTGGTGGCGGTGGCCGAGTCGTCGGCGTCGGCGCCGGTTTATCCGTTGCTCAAGCGCTCCGACGAGCGTCACGTGACGATGCAGGCCTACGACAACCCGGTCTTTGTCGAAGACATGGTGCGCAACGTGGCGGCCAAGCTCAAAGCGGACGCGCGCGTGGCCTGGTTCCGCGTGCACGCAGTCAACCACGAGAGCATCCACAACCACGGCGCCTTCGCTCAGATTGAGAGCAGGTCCTGACGCTGGGGCGCTGTCGTGTACCGCATCACCATCAAGCACAACTTTGAGACGGCCCACCGGCTCTCTCATCCCCAGGCGCCCATCAAGTGCCAGTCCATTCACGGGCACTCGTGGTGGGTGACGGTGGAGATCTCTGGCCCGGCGCTGGATGATCAGGGGATGTTGGTGGAGTTTGGGCGCTTTAAGAAGCTCTGGCGAGGGTTTTTGGACGACGAGGTCGACCACCACCTGGCGCTGCGTCAGGGGGATCCGATGGCAGCGGCGGTGCGCGGCGTGATGCCCGAGGCCCGCGTCTTGGAGTTGCCCTTTGATCCGACCACGGAAAACCTGGCGCGCTGGCTTCATGAGCGCGCCACCGAGGCGCTCCAGGCCGCCGCGCCCGATCGCGACGACTTGACCATCACGCACGTCCACCTCCAGGAGACCCGGGTCAACGCCGCCCAGTGGGGCTAGTACCAAAATGCAGACGAAAGCCTTTCATCTGCATTTTGGTATAGGCTGTGGCCTGGCAGGTGCGCGCGACGATTTTTCCTTCACCCCACAATAAATGAGGTCATTGATATGGTGTCTGAGATCTTCAAGAGCGAACATTGGAAGCCCGTGGAGGGCTTTGGCTTTGAGGACATCACCTACCACCGCGCTGTGGATCAGGGCACGGTGCGCATCGCCTTCAATCGCCCCGAAGTGCTCAACGCCTTCCGCCCCAAGACCGTCGATGAGCTTTATACGGCGCTCAACCACGCTCGCCAGTGGTCGGACGTGGGCTGCGTGCTCTTGACCGGCAACGGCCCGTCCAAGAAGCACAACAAGTGGGCCTTTTCGACCGGTGGCGATCAGCGCATCCGTGGCAAGGACGGCTACAAGTACGAGGGCGACCCCGGCGAGATGGATCAGGCCAAGCTTGGCCGCCTGCACATCCTGGAGGTGCAGCGCCTGATCCGCTTTATGCCCAAGGTGGTCATCGCCGTGGTGCCCGGCTGGGCGGTGGGCGGCGGTCACAGCCTGCACGTGGTCTGCGACATGACGCTGGCCAGCGAGGAGCACGCCATCTTCAAGCAGACCGACGCCGACGTGGCCAGCTTTGACGCCGGTTATGGCTCGGCCTATCTGGCGCGGATGGTCGGCCAGAAGCGCGCCCGCGAGATCTTCTTCCTGGGCCGCAATTACAGCGCCCAGGACGCCTTTGAGATGGGCATGGTCAACGCCGTGGTGCCCCACGCGCGCCTGGAAGAGGTGGCGCTGGAGTGGGCCGGCGAGGTCAACGCCAAGAGCCCCACAGCGCAGCGGATGCTGAAGTTTGCCTTCAACATGGTCGATGATGGCCTGGTCGGCCAGCAGCTCTTTGCTGGGGAGGCCACGCGCCTTGCTTACGGCACCGTGGAGGCCCAGGAAGGGCGCGACGCCTTCCTTGAGAAGCGCCCCCAGGATTACTCCAAGTTTCCCTGGCACTACTGATACCAAAGTACAGACGTCCGACTTCATTTGTGACGGCCCTTCGCCACAGTTTTGGGACGGCCCTGATGGCGCTATAGACCACAGAAC
>CAKZKQ010000323.1 GCA_937123825.1 uncultured Pseudomonadota bacterium | reverse complement strand
CCTTTGTCTTTGAGCCCATGCTCGCACTCGGAGAGCAGACCTGGCTGTGGTCGATCGGCTACGGCGCCTTCTTTGTCATGGCCTGCCTGTGCGCCTTCAACCTGCGCCATCAGGCCGACCCACCCCAACGCCACAAGGCCGCGCGGCCCTCCCCCGTGTGGATACTCTGGGCGATCCTGGCGGCCACAGGCTCCATGCTCCTTGTGGCCACCACCAACCAGATGTGCCAGGACATCGCCGTGACCCCCTTCTTGTGGGTCGTGCCGCTGAGCCTCTACCTGGTCAGCTTCATCATCTGCTTTGAGCGCGAAGCCTGGTACGACCGGCGCGTGTGGGGCGCGCTCTTCATCCTCTCGGTGGCGGCCACGCTCTACCTCCAGGCCCAACGCGAGGACGTCGATGTCATCGCCCAGGCCGTCGTCTACTGCGGCCTGCTCTTGACCGGCGCGGTGGTGTGTCACGGCGAACTGGTGCGACTCAAGCCGCCCACCGAGGGGCTGACGGCCTTTTACCTGGTCATGTCCGCTGGCGGGGCGCTGGGCGGCGCCTTTGTCAGCCTGGCGGCGCCGCTGCTCTTTGTGGGCTATTGGGAGCTTTACCTGAGCATCCTCATCACCACCGGCGCCCTGGGTGCGGCGCTCTGGCACTCCAGCGCCCAGTGGAAGCATCTGGCCGTGCGCTACGGCGCCAGAGCCGCTGCGGTGGGCACCCTCTTGGCCATCTGCGCCGTCACCAACGCCTTGATGCAGGACTTTCTGGACGACGCGGTCAAGACCTCTCGAAACTTCTACGGGGTGCTGCGGATCTACCATGTTGGCGCAGGCACAGACGACGCCTACAAGAGCCTCGTCCACGGCCGCATCATCCACGGCGCCCAGTTTGACCATTCCCCCAGGCGCGACGCCCCCATCCGCTACTACGCGCCCTCCACGGGCGTGGGCGCGGCCATTGAAAACCACCCCGCGCGCGGCGTTCGTCCCATGAAGGTGGGCGTGGTCGGCCTGGGCGTGGGCACGCTGACCGCCTTTGGACAACCCGGCGACGCCTACCGCGTCTACGAAATCGACCCCGCCGTCATCGACGCCGCCCAAAATGACTTCCAATACCTGTCGCGCTCACAGGCCGACGTCGAGCTGCTGCTGGGCGACGCCCGCGTCTCTCTTGAGCGCGAATCCCCCAACGGCTTTGACGTCCTGGCCATCGACGCCTTCAGCGGCGACGCCATCCCCACCCACCTGCTGACCCTCGAAGCCCTGAGGCTCTACACCAGCCACCTGAGCCCCGAGGGCGTCCTGGCGCTGCACATCACCAACCGGCACGTGGACTTGTGGCCCGTGGTCTGGGCGCTGAGCCAGGAGCTGAGCCTGGAAGTCCTCTACACCACCACCCGGCGCGACCCCGACACCGCCGTCTCGGCCACCGACTGGGTCCTGCTCTCCACCGACCGCAAGGCCCTGGCCGCCCCCGCGCTGAGCGGGCGCCACAACCCTCCCGAGGCGTCCCCCAAAGGCGTGCGCTGGACCGACCAACGCACCGACATCCTGACCATCCTGCGCTGAACCCAGAGCACCAACCGGCGCTGCGTTGAACACACCTTCAAAAACAACAAAAGCCGCCTGCTGACATGCAGCGGCGGCTTCAACGACGACCCATCAAAGGGCCATCAACGGCAAGCTTGTAAACGTCCTCAGAACTCCGAGATGTCCAGATCCATCAGGTTGGCCTTGCCGGCTTCGATGATGGGCACCAGGGCGTTGATCTGGGGCAGGATGTTCTGGAAGTAGTAGCGCGCGGTCTTGAGCTTGGTGGCGTAGAAGGCGCCTTCGGACTCCCGGTCGAGGGCCGCGCGGACCTGCAAGCACCAGACGTAGGCCACGGCGGTGTAGCCAAAAAGGTTCAGGAAGGGGGACGCCACGGCGGCGGCCTCTTCCGGATCCTGCATGCCCTTCATGGACAGGCCCATGGTTGCGGCGCCAAGCTTCTTGGAGGCGTCCTTGAGGGGGTTGAGGAACTCGGCCATGCGCTCGTCTTCTTTGTTGGCCTTGATGAAGTCGGTGATCAACTGGTTGAAGCGCATGAAGAGGCGACCGTTGCCACGGGGCAGCTTGCGGCCGATGAGGTCGAGCGCCTGGATGCCGTTGGTGCCTTCGTAGATGAGGGCGATGCGGGAGTCACGCATGTACTGCTCGATGGACCAGTCGGTGGTGTAACCGGCGCCGCCGCAGACCTGCATGGCCTCGCTGATGGCGTCAAAGCCCTTCTCGGTCATGAAGCTCTTGATGATGGGGGTCATCAGGGCCACGATGTCGTCGGCTTCGGCGCGGGTGTCTTCATCGGCGTGATGGTGCGAGATGTCCAGGTAGAAGCCGGTCCAGTAGGCCAGCCCGCGCATGCCCTCGACCAGGCTCTTGACGTTGAGCAGCATGCGGCGCACGTCGGGGTGCACCATGATGCAGTCGGCCGCAGCGTCGGGGTCGCGCTTGGATTTGTCCAGCGAGCGGCTCTGGCGGCGGTCTTTGGCGAACTCCAGGGCGGTCTGGTAGGAGATGTCAGCCAGCGACACACCCTCGATGCCCACCAACAAACGCGCCGCGTTCATCATCGTGAACATCGCGCGCATGCCTTTGTGAGGCTCGCCCACAAGCCAGCCCTTGGCCCCTTCGAGGCTCATGACGCAGGTCGGCGAGGCGTGGATGCCCATCTTGTGCTCCAGGCCGGTGCAGTAGATGGGGTTGCGGGTGCCGTCAAAGTCGAACTTCGGCACCAGGAAGAGGCTGATGCCCTTGATGCCCTCGGGGGCGTCGGGCAGACGGGCCAGCACCAGGTGGACGATGTTCTCGGCCAGGTCGTGCTCACCAAAGGTGATCCAGATCTTGGTGCCGGTCAGCAGGTAGTGATCGTCTTTGGGCTCGGCCTTGGTGGTCAGCATGCCCAGGTCGGTGCCGCACTGGGGCTCGGTCAGGCACATCGTGCCGCTCCACTTGCCCGAGGTCAGCAGCGGCGCAAAGCGCTGCTTCTGCTCTTCAGAACCGTGAGCCAGCAGCGCATCCAACAAGCCGTGGCTCAGACCCGTGACCATCGAAAAGCTCTTGTTGGTCGCCGTGGCCATCTCGCTCAGCAAGACACCGGCCAGGTGCGGCGCGCCCACGCCCCCGTACTCCTCGGGGAAGGTCAGCCCCACAGAACCCTGCTCGACGGCCTCCTGATAGAGCTTCTTAAAGCCCTCAGGGGTGGTCACTTCGTGGGTCTCGGGGTTGTACTTCACACCTTCAACGTCGCCGACGCGGTTGAGCGGCAGCATGCGCTCCGAGCAGAACTTGGCGCTCTGCTCCATGAGCATCATGAGCGTTTCCAGGTCGAAGTCCTTAAAGGCGTCCATGGAGTTGATCCGCTCGTTGTAGCCGAACGTCTCCAAGAGGAACTGCATGTCTTTAAGAGGGGCGTTATAGATCTGCATGAATCGTCGTCCTTTTACTGACAGGGAGGGTGATCACTTTGGGCTCGCCGTTCAGGGGACTTTTCCCCCTGAATGAACGGCCATTCATACGCTCAACTAAAGATGACGCAAGTGGCCGAAAGTTACAAGTGTTTACAACGCAATCACTGCGGCCAGGGGCTCCGACGTCGCTCAACGCACTGTGCGCGTCGTGCCAGCGGATTTGGATGGGCCTGTGCGCAAACAAGGGTCGGGGCGAGCGGGATAAAAATCACGGCGCCTGGAAGCGTTCTGGTCGTCCCAAACGCGACCACCGCCGACCACCAAAGGCGAGCGCATGCTTCTTTGTTTTATGCTGGGCAAATCATTATATTGACGCCTTATTGGGCTTGGCCGGGCATCCGCTGCGGCACACACCAACATGACCACAACACCTGGAAAAACCGCCGCGCGCCTGGCCTCAGGCCCGCGCCCTCGGCGCCCTTTCTTGTATTGTTGAGTGGGACTCAACGGCGAGCACCATTCAAGGACAAACCGCAGTGCACAAGACTTCAAATTGCCGCGGACGTCGCGCCCCACACCCAGCCCTTGGGTGGCTTTGCCTCCTGACCACAGCGCTCCTCATCGCAGGCTGCGGCCAAGGCTCGCTCGACATCAACGAGGACAGCGAAGGCTCGCCCAACAACACCATCGATGACGACAACAACGGCGTCGATGACCTGAACAATGGCGTTGATGATCCAAACAATGACAACGGCCAGCCGCCGCCGCTGCCGCCCTGGGAGCCCACGCCCGCCACGCTCCACCGCCTGACCCAGAGCGCCTACCGCACCACCATCGCCGCCCTCTTTGACGGACAAGAGGTCGCCACCGCCCTGGAGGCCGACACGCCGCTGCACGGCTACGCCAGCGTGGGCGCCAGCGAGTTGACCCTGCCCCCGCGCGCCGTCGAACAGTACGAAGACGCCGCCTGGGAGGTCAGCCGCGCGATCGTCACCAACAGCAACAGACGTCAGGCGCTGCTGGGCTGCGACGTCGCCGCGCCCGGCTGTCTGGAGCCCTGGATTGTACGCTTTGGCAGGCGCGCCTGGCGCCGCCCGTTGACCCAGCCCGAGGTCAATCAGCTCATGGCCGTCTCGGACCAGATCACCGAGCGCCTGCGCGACCCCTGGCAGGGTTTTGGCGCGGTGCTGGCCGTCATGCTCCAATCCCCACACTTTCTCTTTAGAGTTGAGCACGGCGAACCAGACCCGGATGTGCCAGGGCAGCGCCGCTACACCAGCTACGAGATGGCCTCGCGGATCAGCTACTTCCTTTGGGGAGCGCCGCCCGATGAAGCCCTCCTGGATGCAGCGCAGCGGGGAGAACTGGTCACCGACGATGGTCTGATGGCCCAGGCCCAGCGGCTGCTGGACGACCCCAGGGCCGAGGCGCGGCTGACGGAATTTTTTGCCGAGTACATGGCCCTGGAGCGCCTGGAGACGGTCTCCAAGGACACCACCGCGTTTCCAGAGATCAACGGCCAACTTCGCCAGTCCATGCGCCGCGAGTTGGAGCTGCTCTTCCACGAGGTTGTCTTTGACGCCCAGGACGACTTTCGGGCGCTGCTGACCACCGACACCACCTTTGTGGACCCGGCGCTGGCAGACATTTATGGGTTGAACATCGAGGGGCAGGACGTGCAGCGGACCACGCTGCCCACGGACGCCAGGCGCGGCGGTCTGGTGGGGCGCGCCGCCATCCAAACCATCTACTCGCACGCCACCGTCAACTCCCCCACCCTGCGCGGACGCTTTGTCCGCGAGCGCCTGCTCTGCATGGACATCCCGCCGCCGCCCGAGGGGGTCGTGACCTCGCTGGAAGAGACCGTCGGAGAGCACGAAGGACCCAGGACGCTGCGCCAGAAGCTCGACCAGCACCGCAGCGACGTGGCCTGCGCCGGGTGCCACAACCTGATGGACCCACTGGGCTTTACCATGGAGCACTTTGACCCGATCGGGCGCTGGCGCGACCTGGACAACGGCCTGCCCATCGACGCCACCGGCAACCTGGACGGCGTGCCGGTCGATGGCGCCGCTGAGCTGGGTCAGGCGCTGGCCGACGACCCCGACTTTGTCGCCTGCGTGGCGCGTCAACTCTACCGACACGCGGTGGGCCACCTGGAGACCCCCGGAGAGTCCCGCGTGCTTGGCTCGTTGACGGAGCACTTTGGGCGCCATGGGTATCGCTTCAAGGCGCTGGTGCTGGCCATCGTGATGAGCGACGGCTTCCGCAAGGCGGCGGCGCCCGAGGGCGAAGCCTGCGGTGAGGCGGGCGATCAGCGGCCGTGCCAGACCCCTTGCGGCGACGGCACCGAGACCTGCGATGGCCAGAACTGGGGGGCTTGTGACGCCCCCGAGCCCACCACCGAGGTCTGCGACGGACAAGACAACGACTGTGACGGCCAGACGGACGAAGAGTTGGTGCAGGGCTGCGAAGGCCAGTGCGGCGACGGCGTGCAAGTCTGTCAGGATGGCCAGTGGGGCCAGTGTCAGGCGCCCGCGCCGCCCCCCGAGACCTGCAACGGCGTCGATGACGACTGCGACGGTCAAATCGACGAAGATC
>CAKZKQ010000322.1 GCA_937123825.1 uncultured Pseudomonadota bacterium | reverse complement strand
GATGACGACACCACCCGGCGAAGCGACGCACGGTCCACCCATCGCAATTGCTATAAGGGAGCGAAGCGACCGCACCACAAGGAAGCGAGCGCAGCGAGCGACCGAACCGAAAGCGCAGCGCCAGCAAGCGAACCAAAAGGGCAGCCAAGCGTAGCGCGGCAACCGAACCGGCGGCCCTCGCGCAGCGAGGGAGCCCGACAGCGGAGCGCGGACCTCATGAAATGAGGGCCGCCTCCAGCTGTCGAAGTGTGTGTGCGGCGCCGAGGGGGATTTTGTGGTGGACGGCGTGGGAGACTTCGGTGTGGCCGGGGTTGATTTCGATGGTCATGGCGCCGGCGCGGCCGCAGGCGATGACGGGCAGGGCGATGTAGGGGAAGACGCTGGTGGTGCCGATGGAGAAGACCATGTCGAAGCCGGTGTCGAGGGCGTCCTGGAGGCGTTGGATGCGGTTTGGATCGAGCATCTCGCCAAAGAGGACGACGTCGGGTCGGATGACGGACTGGCATTTGGGGCAGCGTGGGACGGCTTGGGTGTCGAGGTGGGCGTAGGTGGTGACGGTGTCGCGCCAGTTGCAGGCAGTGCAGCGCAGGCGGTGGACGTCGCCGTGGATGTCGATGATGTCTTTGGAGCCTGCGGCCATGTGGAAGCCGTCGACGTTTTGGGTCAGGACGGTGACGTGGCAGCGGTTTTGGAGCTTGGCGATGATGTGGTGGGCGTCGTTGGGTGCGGCGTTGCGGCAGGCTTGTTCGATGTGGCGGATGTGGCGCCAGGTGATGGCGGGGTTTTTGGCGAAGACGTCGCCGGAGAGCGCCACTTCGATGGGCATGCCGCTTTCGGCGTCGCGGTCGTTGTAGAGACCGCCGACGCCTCGGTAGGTGGGCAGACCGGAGTCGGCCGAGAGCCCGGCGCCGGTGATGAAGAGCATCCGTTTGGCGCTGCGCATGCGCTGGGCGATGGGGGTCAGATCCATGGGGGGTGTCCAGAGGTTGGGTGTCCCGTGGCGGATCTGGGTGGGGCGCCGCGTGGGTTGGCGCCCGGTGGGGGTCAGAAGCCGCGGTCGGACATGTCGGTGTTGACGTCTTCTTCCTCGTCGATCTCGCTCCAAAGGTCGGCGCTGTCGAGTTTGACGTCAAGGGTGCGCTGCTGGGCTTTGTGGACCATCTCGTCGATGAGGGTCTGGACGTCCATGACGCCTCGGCGTCCTTCGGAGTAAGTCCGGACGGCGACCTGGCCGTTTTCGACCTCTTTTTTGCCGATGACGACCATGTAGGGCGTCTTGGCGACCTCGCCTTCGGCGATCTTGCGGCCGATTTTTTCGCCTCGGACGTCCAACTCGATGCGCAGGCCGGCGGCGGTCATCTGGTCGGCGACCTGGCGAGCGAAGTCTTCCTGGGCGTTGGTGATCGACATGACGCGGGCCTGGATCGGGGCCAACCAGGTGGGGAAGGCGCCGCCGAGGTGCTCGATGAGGATGCCGATGAAGCGCTCAAAGGAGCCGAAGATGGCCCGGTGGATGACGACGGGGCGTTTGCGCTCGTTGTCGGCGTCGGTGTACTGGAGGTTGAAGCGCTCGGGTAGGTTGAAGTCGAGCTGGACGGTGGCCGTTTGCCACTCGCGGCCCAGCGAGTCGATGACCATGAAGTCGATCTTGGGGCCGTAGAAGGCCGCGTCGCCCTCGTTGAGGGTGTAGGTCTTGCCCGACGCCTTGATGGCGGTGGCCAGGGCGGTCTCGGCTTTGTCCCAGACCTCGACGTCGCCAATGAACTTGTCTTCGTTGCGCGTTGAGAGGAAGACTTTGTACTTGAGGCCGAACTGGCTGTAGACCTGATCGACCAGGGAGACCACGCGACCGATCTCGTCCTGGATCTGGTCGGGGGTGACAAAGATGTGGGCGTCGTCCTGCATGAACTGGCGCACGCGCGTCAGGCCGCTGAGCGCGCCCGGCAACTCGTTGCGGTGCAGGATGCCGCCTTCGCTGACGCGCAGCGGCAGGTCGCGGTAGGAGTGCTTGCGCGAGGCGAAGAACTTCATGGTGTCGGGGCAGTTCATGGGCTTGAGGCACATGACCTGACCGTGGGACTCCATGGTAAACATGTTCTCGCGGTACTGCTCCCAGTGGCCGCTCTGCTCGTAGAGCTCTTTGCGGTAGAGGACAGGGTTGCAGATCTCGATGTAGCCGGCCTTGGAGTGGGTTTCGCGCCAGTAGGCCGCCAGGTTCTGGTAGAGGGTCCAGCCCTTGGGGGTCCAGAAGGGGGCGCCGGGGGCGACGTCGTCAAACCAGAAGAGGTCCAGCTCGCGGCCAAGGCGGCGGTGATCGCGCCGTTTGGCTTCTTCGAGGGCGTGGAGGTAGGCGTCGAGTTCGACCTTGGTCAGCCAGGCGGTGCCGTAGATGCGCTGGAGCATGGGGCGATCGGCGTCGCCGCGCCAGTAAGCGCCCGAGACGCGCAGCAGCTTAAAGTGCTTGCACTGCTTGGTGCGCATGACGTGGGGGCCGGCGCACAGGTCGGTGAAGGTGTCCTGGGTGTAGATGGAGACCTCATCGTCCTTGATGAGGGTGTCCATGATCTCGACCTTGTAGTGTTGGCCGCGCTCGGTGAAGTACTCCCGGGCCTGGTCTTTGGACCATGTCTGGTGCTCAAAGCGGTGGTTGCCCTTGATGATCTTCTTCATCCGGGCCTCGATGTCGGCCAGATCGTTCTCGCTCAGCGGTCTGGGCAACTCGAAGTCGTAGTAGAAGCCGCCTTTGATGGGCGGTCCGATGGCGAAGCTGGCCTCGGGGAAGATCTGGCCGACGGCCTGGGCCATGATGTGGGCGGCGCTGTGACGCACGCGGTAGAGCTTGTCGGCTCGCGTCAGCTCGTTGGACATGGTTCTGTGACCTTTTGTGGTGTCTTG
Source organism: uncultured Pseudomonadota bacterium (assembly GCA_937123825.1). Taxonomy (GTDB): domain Bacteria; phylum Myxococcota_A; class Bradymonadia; order Bradymonadales; genus CAKZKQ01. The sequence goes on along the minus strand of CAKZKQ010000322.1, from coordinate 10,010 downwards.
GGTGTGGTGTCTGGGGTGGTGAAGGTGGCCGTCTGCGCTTTGGGGTCAGGTTGCTTTGGGCGCTGACTTTCAGGAGCGCTGTGGACGCAGTCAGGCGCGCGGCTTGCGGCGGCGGCCTGACTTTACTTCAAGGGGATGATGCGCTGCGCTGGCGCAGTGTTTCGTTTGGGCGCTTTGCTCGGTTCAGTAGCTGGCCATGCGCACGGCGCGGGCCAGCGCGCTGAAATCCTCGTAGGCGTCGTTGCGCCAGATGATGGAGTCGTCGTCCTCATCCAGACCATGGTTGTTGATCTGAGCCGTGAGGTTTTCGGCCAGCGCTTCGGTGGAGGCAAAGGCCTCGCCGGCGCCCACGTTGGGCTTGGCGTCACTGGCTTTGTAGAGGGCGCCGTAGAATTTGCCGAACTTCTGAATCGCTTCGTACTTGTAGATCGCCATCGTGCGTGTCTCCTATTGCACCGGTTGGTTCTCAGTTGGATCCCTGGGGGTTCATTCGGATGGCTCCAGACAGCGTGGAGGCTCCGATTTGGACCGCGCTTTGGTCTTTTCTCAGGTCAACCGCATCCATTCGTATGTCAAAACCAATCCCCACTGGGGGGTGGCGCTTTGGCCAGCCATGGGGCCAGTCTAGCCGATGTTTCGGGTTGTGTCTTTGATGATCGCCACCGCTTCGACGGTGCAGGTGAGCATGGCTCAAGGGTGCAACGACACCGCACCCATCCCGCGTTGATCTGGCAAGACACGACCGGAAGGTCAGCGGCCCGATACTATCGACAACCTCAAGGGGGCTGTCAAGCGCTCTTTGGGGGCTATGAGACCGTCTGCCAGGGCCTTGGTGGCAGGTTTGATGGGTGCGCGAGTGTAAAACTCCTGGAGTGAGTCCGTTGGTGGAGCGCTGGGAGAGGGTTCTGTGCCGTGTCAGAGCTGGGTCTATTTGTCATCCAGCGCCAGGCGCGCTTGCCTGCGAGGGCATTTGCGGCCTATAGAATAGGTTTATTGAAGTGGTTCGCAGCCTTATGGACGGGTTGTGGGCCACACTCTTTGGGCGCTGCGTATGGTGCAGCGCCAGTCCGAAGTTGCCAGAGTACGGCCGCTGGGGTGGTTGACATGGCGAGGCGCTGTGGGGCTCTCGCGTGAGTGGATGCGACCAGGCGGTTTTGTGGCTGAGCACTTGTTGGAAGGTCGGGATGATGATGGACAAGACGATGCGTCGGGCGTGTTTGAGCGCGCTGGTGGTTTTGCTGGGCTTGGCCCTGGTGTGGATGACGGGCTGCAACGGCTCTGGGGCGGTGCCCGATCCGCCGCGCAAGCCCGCCGCGGGCAACCCCCCGGCGGGGAACAAGGCCGACTCCAAGGCGCCGCCGCCTGCCCAGGCCAAGGTGCCCGACAACATCTACCCCGAGCTGCCGGTGCCGCTGCTCAACCCCAAAGAGCGCGACACTCTGGTGGCCGTCACCAAAGCCCAGCTCTGCCCCTGTCCCAAGGCGGCCGACTCCATGCACGCCTGCCTGCAGAAGCTTGAAACGCAGTGCCCGCTGGCGACCAGCGCTGCGCTGGTGGCGATGCAGAAGATCAAAGAGGGTTACAGCGAGCGCGACGTTCTGGACAACGTCGGGGCGTTTGTCGAGGCGGCTTACAAGAAGTACTCCTTTGATCTCTCGGACACGGCGCACATGGGCGACCCCAAGGCGCCAGTGGTGATCGTGGAGTTTGCCGACTTTGAGTGCCCGTTCTGCAACATGGCCCGCGGGATCGTCAAAGAGGTGCAGCGCGTTCACGGCGAAAAGGTCGTGGTCTACTTCAAGCAGTTCCCGCTGGCCAGCCACCCGCAGGCGTTCAACGCGTCGCTGGCCGTTTTGGCGGCCCAGAAGCAGGGCAAGTTCTGGCCCATGTACGATCTGGTCTTTGACAACCAGCGGGCGCTGTCCGACGACAAAATCAAGTCGTTGGCGCAGACCCTGGGGTTGAACATGGAGCAGTTCATGAAGGACTGGCGCGACCCGGAGATGGCCAAGCGCGTCGAGCGCGAGAAGAAAGAGGGCATGGACGCCAACGTCGACGCCACCCCGACCTTCTTCATCAACGGCTACAAGTACCTGGGTGAGAAGACCCCCGAAGGGCTGACCAAGGCGGTGGCCGACGCCCTGAAGAAGGCCGAGCAGAAATAGCCAGGCTTTGCGCGCCTTTGTCGGGCGCCGCACCGTGGTACGCTGACCATGCCCACTCTTTGAGGGCGTGGTTTTTTTTGTGGTTGCAGGTGGTGTGCGCAGGATTTGTTGCTTTGGCGCAGTCCGCACCATCTCACTGCATTCTTGACCCGACGGGCATCGACTGGTAGAGCCTCTAAGGCGATGTTTCTTGGGACGACGAGTCAAATGGAGTCATGCATGAGGACCAAGCTCTCGATGCGAGTGCCCACGGGTTGGAAAGCGGCTGCACGCCCGGTGGGGTGGTGGCTCTTGCTGGCGGCGGTGGGTCTGCCTGTGGCCTTTGACGCCAATGAGGCTGTGGCGGCCGACGTCACCGATGTTGTGGACGCCGCAGACGGCGACGATCCCTTCGACTTTCACATCGAGCCTCGCTTTACCCAGACTCGCCGCAGCGCCGTCATCCGCCGCGAGTACCCCTGCGACCCGAGCGACAACGCCGACCTGAACCGCAACCCCAGGCTCGACACCGATTGTGGTGAGCCCAGCGTGGTCTTCCGCAAGGAGATGGACTACGAGCGGATCACCAACCAACTCGACATCGACGTCCAGTTTGGGCTCTACAAAGATGTGGAGTTTCACCTGACCTTCCCGCTGGTCTTTAGCGACCAGCGCGTGCTGCGCTACGCCGACCTCGACTCCCTCCAGGAGTTTGTCGACGCCAGCAACTCCTCGGTCGACCCGTCCGACAGCCGCATCCGCGACGACATCCAGGCCAACGTGCCAAACTCCGGGGCATCGGACGACCTCAGCCGCCAGTTCTTCTCCACCTTCCGCTACTTCAGCCTGGCCGGTGACGGCAACAAGGGCCCCACCCGCAAGGGCTTTGGGGACATGAAGCTGGGCATCGCCTGGAACCCCTTCAACCGAGAGCGAGACGACACCAAGTCCACCCTCATGCTGGGCTTTGACTACGTCCTACCCACCGGTGAAATTGCCCGCGCGGGCAACGAGGGCGTGGGCCGGGGTGTGCACGAGCTGCAGTGGACGTTGGCGGCCTCCAAGCGCTTCCGTTACCTGGAGCCCTACTTCTCGCTGAAGTACGTTCTGCCGATTGCGGCCAGCAACTCCCTCTTTGAGAAGGAAGGCCCCGGCCAGACGCTCATCTCTCCGGGGCAGCGCGCCGAGTTCCTCTTTGGCTCCGAGTTCATCCCGTACGAAGAGCCCGAGTTTGGTCGCAAGTTTGTCATCAACGTCGGTCTGTCGTTTGCCTACCAGGCCGAAGGACGCGACTACAACCCGCTCTTTGATGCGCTCAGCTCCTCAGAGTGCAACGGCCTGACGCCCAACCAGATCCGGGCAGCGATTGAAGCTGTGCGCGACCCCAACGCGCCGGCCGACGGCGCCACCATCAACCGCGCCGCCTGCCGCTGGATCCTCGACGAGCCCGGCAATGCCCAGGGCAACCCCGTCTATGACCCCAACGCCAATGAGTTTGGTGACGTGCCCTACTTCCACGACGGGCTGCTCGACCACGAGGCCTACGCCACCTTCGGCGCCAGCCTCAAGCTGGCCTTCTACCCCTCGGAGTACGTCTCCATCGGTCTGAACCTGGGCATCCGCCACGAGCAAGAGCACTTCATCACCACCGCCCGCACCGGCGTGGACTCGGACGACGACAACGACACCGTCAAGTTTGACGATCCCAACGAGCGCAACCCCCACCACAACCCCAACGTGGACTCCGTCGGAAACCGTTTCCGTGTCGAGGAGACCATCATCTTCAACTGGGGCCTGGATCTGGCGCTGCAGTTCTGAGTTTTCGGGCGCTTCGCCCGTCACAACCTTCCCACACATCGATGAACACCACGCGCTGAGCGGTCTTGTGACCGGTCGATGCTTGGTTTTGTGCTTGACCCGCAAGGGGCTTTGTCAGACCCTCATGGGCGAGGGATGTTCTTTGTGCGCGCAGCCGTCGGGTGGATGGGCTGGCGCCTGCATACCGGGAAGCCGAGGTGAAAGACGACATTGAGGAGTTGGGGTCTGACCCTGACGCGCTCCAGCGGCGGATGTCCGCCGAACACGCAGAGTCCACCGATCTATCCATTCTTGACGCCCACAGCGTCACCCGCATCGACGGGTGCAGCTTTACGGGGCAGTGGGCGGTGAAAGGTGGTCAGCAAGAGCCGTGGCCGCAGGGCGTTTCGGTCAAGTCCGGCGGCCTGAGCCCACGAGAAGGCGCCGAACCGTCTGATATCAAAGGGTTGTCCAAGGGGGCGGTGGCCCGCGTGATGGTGGCAGTCCGAGGGATGGCGCTGGACGTGGGCTTTGATGCGTTGACGTTGGACGCGGTGGTCTTGGCGGCCAACCTGGACACGGCGAGCTCGGCGGCGTTTCGGGCACACTTTAAAGACGAGTCGGCGCTGATCGAGACGTTTGTGGGCCACATGACGGCGCCGCTCTACGGCGGGTTGACTCAGGCGATCATCGCTGGAGGGTCGGTGCTGGATGGTCTTGAGGCGGCGGGGCGCCGTTGGGTCACGCACGTGCGCCAAAACGCGGCGATTTACTGGCTCTTGATGAACGCGCCGCCGTCGAGCGCGGGTCCGCACGCGCGTTTGGTGTACCGCCGTTGGCATCAGTTGATGCGCCAGCAGCGCACGATCGTGTCAGGGATTCTTGCTGAGGGTCAGATCCGCGGTGAGATCCGTGAGGGTGATGCCATGGTGCTCAGCGCCGTCGTGGGGGGCTCAATGCGGGGGTTGCTGCACATGCTCAGCGACCCCGTGCAGTTGATCAGCAGCGGCATCTACGCGCAAGATCTGGTCGAGCGGACCTTTGAGGTGCTCAAGGCCGGTTTGAAGCCCGAGGGTGCTCAGGGCGAGTCGATGTAGGCGACGATGAGGTCCACGCCGCCCTGAAGGTCTTCTTTGTGGACGGTCTCAGTGATGGTGTGGACGTAGCGGCAGGGCACCGAGATGGTGATGGCCTTGCAGCCGCCGCGGGCGCGTTGGATGGCGCCGGCGTCCGTGCCGCCAAGCGGCAGGATCTCAAGCTGGTGCTTGATCTGGTTCTTTTCGGCCAGGTCAATGAAGGTGTCCACCAGACCCCGATCTGAAATCGAGTAGCTGTCCATGACCTTGATGGCAACGCCCTGGCCAAGAGCGGTGATCTGCTCTTCTTCAGGGATGCCGGGGTGGTCCACGGCAAGGGTGACGTCCACGGCGATGGCCACATCGGGCTCAACGGCGTAGCCGCCCACGATGGCGCCGCGCACGCCGATCTCTTCCTGAACCGTGAAGCAGACGCAGACGTCGTGGTGAAGGGTATCGAGCTTGGCCAGAGCTTCCAGCACGCGGATGCCGGTCCAGCAGGCCACGCGGTTGTCCATGCACTTGCCAGAGACGACGGGGCCAAAGTCTTCAAAGTGACCGACCAGGGTGACGGGGTCGCCGGGCTGGACGCGTTTTTTGACCTCGTCGGCGGGCAAGCCGGTGTCGACGATCAGGTCGATGATGCGCGTGGAGCGCCCCTTGTCCTCGGGGGTCTGGATGTGGACGGGGCGGCCAGAGGGGTTGAGGTTGGCGGTGATGTCGCCGGTGCGGGTCTGGATCAGGACGCGGCGCGCAAAGAGGTTGCGGACATCAAAGCCGCCAAGCTTTTGCAGCCGGATGAAGCCCTTGGCGTCGATGTTGCGCACATAGAAGGCGATCTCGTCCATGTGGCAGGCCAGCATGATCCGCCGGGTGGATTCGGTGCGCTCGGTGGCGCGCTTCCAGGCAAAGAGGTTGCCCAGCGCATCGACGGTGACTTCGTCGGCGACGGGTTCGACGTGCTGGCGAATGAGGTCGCGCACGCGCTCTTCGCGCCCAGGGGCGCCGGGGGTCTGGCTCAGGGCTTTGAGCAGTTCCATTCAATCTCTCCAACGAGGGTGTGGGAGGTCGCCTTGAGCACGCGCACGGGCACGATCTGGCCCGGCTCGGTGCCTTCGACCTTGGGGAAGATGGCGGTTTTAAAGGTGTCGGTGCGGCCCACCCAGTCGTCGTCGCTCTTGCGGCTGTTGCCCTGGATGAGGACGTGGACCAGCTTGCCGATGTGGGGCTTCATGATCTCGGCGCAGATGCCCTCTTGCATGGCGATCATCTCTTTGAGACGAGCCCCTTTGACGGCCTCGGGCACGTCGTCCGGGATGCGCTTGTGGGCAAAGGTGCCCTCGCGCTCGGAGTACTTGAACATGTACGCAAAGTCGAAGCGGATCTCCCGCATCAGGTCCATTGTCGCCTGGAAGTCTTCATCCGACTCGCCCGGGAAACCCACGATGATGTCCGTCGAGATGGCCAGGTCGGGCATGGCGGCGCGCATGTCGACGACAAGCTGGCGGAACTCCTCGATGGTGTAGCCGCGGCGCATGACCTTGAGGACCTCGTTGGAGGCCGACTGGACGGGGAAGTGGATGTATTTGCAGATTTTGTCCTCGCGCGCCATCGTCTCGATGAGCTTGGGGGTGAAATCCACAGGGTAGGGGCTGGTGAAGCGGATGCGCTCGATGCCGTCGATCTGCGCCACGGCGGTCAGCAGGTCGGCAAAGTCCACCCCCTCGTACTTGTAGGAGTTGACGGTCTGGCCAAGGAGGGTGACCTCTTTGTAGCCCGCCTCGGCCAGGGCACGGGCCTGACGCAGGATCTCGCGGGGGGCGACGCCGCGCTCGCGGCCGCGGGTGTAGGGCACGATGCAGAAGGTGCAGAACTTGTCGCACCCGCGCTGGATGGTGATCCAACCGGTGACGCCTTCCTCGCGCACGGGGGTGATGCCCTCGTAGGTCTCGCGGCGGTCCAGGCGCACGTCGATGATGGGGTCGTGTTCGTCCTTTTTGTCCTTGGCCTCTTGCTGGTCTTTGTCGGCCAGCATCTGGGGCAGGCGCCGGTAGGCGTCGGGACCGATGACCATGTCCACGTACGGGGCCTGGTCGGTGATCTTGTCGCGCAGGTGCTCGGCCATGCAGCCGGTGACCCCTATGACCACGCCCGGTTTGCGGTTTTTGTAGCCGTTGAGGGTCGCCACACGTCCAAAGACGCGGTCCTCGGCCTTTTCGCGCACGGCGCAGGTGTTGACCAGGATGACGTCGGCCTCTTCCACTGTACGGGCAATGGTGTACCCGTGGGAGAGCAAGATGCCGCCCATCAACTCCGAGTCGGCCACGTTCATCTGGCAGCCGTAGGTCTCAATGTAGACCTTGCGCCCGTTGCCGGCCTCGGGCAGCGCGTCGCCGCCGGTGGCTTTTTTGTTCTCAATCAGATCAATGAGGTTGATCGGAGCGTCTGCAATCTGAAGTTGACCCATCGGAAAATCTCCCTGAACTGCGTATGGACTTCGGGTGGGAGCGTGCGCGCACGGCGCTTCAGAGCGCATCAAGCTATATGTCGGCGCACACCGATGTCAATCGCCGTCGCCCGGCGCCCGGCGCTTTGTCGCGTTGTCCGGGGGTTTGGGGTTTGAAGATGTGGGGTTTTGTGGGTAAACCTGCGCCCAACGTGATCTGCGATCTCATCCATCGGTCCCATGTGCCAGGAGACACCCATGTCCACCTCTCGCCATGCCTTTATGTTCAACCACCGCTTGCTGCCGCGCGCCATCCTCAAGGGCGGTGCGGCGGCGTTTGACAAGCTCGATCCTTATGAACAACGGTCAGATGGGGGGCGGACCTTCAACCGGGACAAGGCCCACGCCTTCTGCAAGGCGCTGTGGGATGAGGCCGCCCAATACATCCCCGCCAAAGAGCGCCTGCCCTATCCGCCGCTGGAGTTCATGTCCAGCGACGAACACCCGTCGATGAAGTACATCTCGATCATCAACCCCACCGCCAGCCGTTTTACGGATATGGGGCTGATTTTGATCGCCAGGCGCAAGATGCCCGGCAGCAAGCCGGGCTACTTCTTCATTGAGCAGGGGGTCGAGAAACGCCGCTTTATGGCCTCTTACATGCCCGGAAAGATGGGGTTCATGCGTGTGCGCGGTGCCACGCTTGACCCCAGCATGAGCGGTGTTCCAGAGCTGTTGGCGTGGACGGACGCCAGTTTGGACGGGCTCAACCCCTTGCCCTCAGGCTTGGAAGGTATTGATCAGCTCCTGCCCCTGCGCACGCCGATGCCTCTGCCGGTTGAAAAGAGCGCGGCGGGCAAGCTCCTGGGATGTTTGGCGAAGCTGGCCGTGCCCGCGTTGATTGTGGGGGGGATCGCGGCGTTGGTTTACCTGACAGAGTTTGATCGACTGACCTACGAGGCCGACAAGCTCGAAGTGCTCAAAACCCAGACCATCAAGCCCGGCAAGGACTTTAAGGTGTCTTTTGTGCCTCAGCGGTTTGGCCATGCCCGCTATGAGCTGTGGGCTTTTGTCCCCCAAAGCAACTTCAAGGTGGACAAGTCGTGGTTTGTGATTCAATGCACCGACACTGATGGCACCGTGCTTGAAAAGACCTTCTTTGAGGGCAACCTGGACTCGCTCAAGAACGAGGGGCCTTCAGGTGAGCAGCGCAAGGCCTGGCGCGAGAGCCACATGGAGCAATACCGAACCAATACCTCCACAGACTACCTCACCGCCGACCGTTATCTGGGTGCGCACCTGGGGTGGTGGCCCAGCGGGGACAAGCCGGTGAAGTGCGAAGGGCGCTTTGAGTTGGCCGATGATGGCTTGCTTGAGGGAAAAGCGCGCAAGATCAAGCTCACCGTGCGCTCCAACCAGACCGTCAAGGACATCATCGGCTTCCCAGACCTCTTCAACGTCAGCCAACCCCACTGGAAGCCCAAGCCTGCCGAGGACCAGGGCAAAAAGAATAGGAGTTACGCAGTTGAGTCATGGTTGAGGTAGTATAAGGCGTGGTTGACGAACGCGAGAAAAGCCAATGAACCGCCCAAATGCAGCGCCGAAGACTATATCCAGTGGTTGATCGCATCACCCAAAGTGATCAGTGCAGTTCAGGCGGCCCAAAGTATGCCGCATCACAGGGGCTTGGTTGCTCATGACGCATACACGCGTCTGCTCCAAAGGCTCAAGCCTGAAACCAAGGTTCTCTGGAACGAAGTTGAGCCTCTTGTTTGCAAAACTGATGGCTGGTTGGTCGTGGACGACTCCACTTTGGATAAACCCTACGGTCCCCACATTGAACTGGTGACTCGACACTGGTCTGGCAAACATCGCGCTGTTGTCAACGGAATCAATCTCATCACCTTGCTTTGGACTGATGGCGATATCGCCATCCCTATCGACTGGCGCGTCTTCAACAAGGACAAAGACGGCCTGACCAAGAATGACCACCTTCGACGGATGCTCGAAAAAGCTCGGAGGCGTGGTTTTGCTCCCACAGGTGTCTTGTGGGATTCGTGGTATTCCTCACTAGATAACCTGAAAATGTTGCGGACCTGGGGTTGGAGTTTCTTCGTGGGCCTGAAGTCCAACCGCATGGTCAACCCTGATGGCAAGGGCAACCGAGCCATCTCCAAGTGGGATTGGGACGATAACAATTCAAGCAAGGTACATCTGAAGGGTTATGGGTGGGTCTATGCTCACAGGGTAACCACCAACAAAAGCAGTGGTGAAGACAACGTAAGATACTTCGTCACCGACCAGAGCAATCTTGAAGAGTGCCATATTAAAGAGCGCAGTGAGCTAGCAACTCAGATAGAGCAATACCATCGGGGGCTGAAGCAAGAGTGCAACATTGAACGTTGCCAAGCCAGAAAGGCGCTCAAGCAGCGAAACCACATCGCGCTTGCCATCCGTGCCTTTGTTCGTCTTGAGATTCACCGATATCGCACTGGACGCAGCCGATTCCAAATCAAGGCCGACATCATTCGAGAAGCGATCCGTCAC